>NZ_CP039373.1:2504553-2789616 GCF_000179235.2 Synechococcus sp. CB0101 | reverse complement strand
ATTAATAATATCACCAATATTATTTCGGCTATTACCGGGCGTCAGACGTCTGCGAGTAGGACGAATTCATCAGCAAATACTCGATCGGATGCGTCGGATGCATCGTCTGGTCGGTCGAGTCAGGCGACTCGCTCATCAAATGCTCGTTCTGATCAGTCGAATGGCAAGTCTAGTTCGGCAACAAGCCGAAAGCGCCCGAATCCTGGCCTGAATTACCCGGACAGTGAGTTTTATGATTTCTTGCAGGCTCAAATCGTGTCCCGATCGACGAAGATTCTTGCTAGTCCTACGCTAATCCTTCAGGAAGGTGATGAGCCCTATGGCGGCAGTGATGCTGAGCGGATTTCGTCTGATGGAAAAATTGGCCGCTCCAAGACGAATGAGGCATTTGTTCGCGTGGGCACGCAGTATGTGACGGCCTATGCGGTGAAGCAAGATATTAATGGCAACAACTTCTGTGAGCCTAAGTTTGGCAATGCGGGTCTCACCTTCGGGGCTCGTGTTGACAAGATTGACGACAATGGGTTTGTGACGTTCTCGTTGTCTCCTGAGATTTCAGCTGCCGTTGGCACTCAGCAGATTGATCGCTGCGGAATTATCTACCAAATTAATGATCGCCTGCTGGATACCGGCAAGGTTCGAGTTCGTGATGGCCAAACGCTCATCCTCACTGGTGTGATTTCCGATGAGGATCGATCGGTTGTCACCAAGTGGCCGATTCTTGGGGATTTGCCGTTAGTTGGTCAGTTCTTCCGCCGGAGTTCGGGTGATCGCCGCAAGAGTGAGCTGGTGATCATGGTGACGCCCAGGATCGTGAAAGATGACCAAGGCGGTGATTACGGATATGGCTATCAGCCGTCAACACAGGATGCCCGAGGTTTTGTCTATTCGGGTGTGTGATGGTTCAAAATGGAGTGGGGGCAAACATCTTCATGGCTAGTGGTGCTAGCTGCTGAAACAGCGCGCCCGCTGTGCGTAGGAATCCTGACCCGTAGCCGTTGCCTGTTTGCTTCTTCTCTTTGCGCTCGAGCTGTTTGAGTTGTTCGCGCAGTTGTAGGGCGGTTGCCGTGTCGCCCTGTTGTTCAAATAAAGCCGCGGCGTAGGTGATGTCTTGCTGGGCGGGTTGCAGTTTGGCTTGCTGCGAGCGGGTGATGCCTCGCGCCAGCCAGGTGATCGCGGCATCCGGGTTCTTCAGCAGGGCACGGTTGAAGTAGTCCTCGGCTTCCAGGAGCCGCCCTTGCTGCGCAGCTTCCACTCCTGCGTTGTGCATGGAGGCATAGCTGCTCGCTTCCGCGCTAACGCCAGTGGCCCCTTTCCAGTGGCTGCTGGCGAGGGCATTCGGATCGAGCTTGGCACCACTGAGATCCGCCTCCCGCAGATCGGCTCCCTCCAAGTTGGCGCCTCTCAGATCGGCACCTCGCAGCGATGCCCCCAGTAGAGAGGCAAAACTCAGATTTGCCTGACGTAGATCCGCGCCATCCAGGCGGGAGCGGCTCAAGTTGGAGCGCTGCAGCTGAGCATTAACCAGCTCTGCATCGCGAAGGTCGGCGTGAACGAGGTCTGAATCCTGCAGTTTGCAGTTCTTGCAGCTGCCTTGTTCCAGTAGGCGTAGGAGGTCGTTGCCGCTGCGCGATTGCGCGATGACTCCACTCGGTAACGACAGGCTCAGGCCGCAGATCGCAGCGATCGCAGCCCCCTGGATGGTTTGGTTGCGCTGCGCCATCCCAGGTTGCTGCTTGCTGTGGGCCTTGTTGTACCGGACTGGTGGCGCAGCTGCATCCGTCAGGCTTCAGGCTGGGATCAGTTGCGCAGCGCTTTTGAGCGGGGTGGAGCCCCACGGCGGTAATCGCGAGGCACTGGCCCGGCGCTTGGGTTGCCGGCCTGATCAGTTGCTGGATGCCAGCGCTTCGCTGGTGCCCTTTGGGCCTCCTGCATGGCTGCGGCGCCATGTCGTCCGTGCGCTCCACAACGAGGCCCTCACCTCCTATCCCGATCGGGAGCAGTGGGCGCTCAGGGAGGCGATCGCGAAGAGTCACGGAATTCAGCCCCAGCAGGTGCTGCCCGGAAACGGTGCTGCCGAGCTGTTCACCTGGATCGCCCGCGACGCCGCGGCCGTAGGCATCAATTGGCTTCCGGCACCAGGCTTTGCCGACTACCGCCGGGCTCTGGCGACATGGGATGCCTGCTGTTGCGCTCAACCATTGCCCTTGCGCTGGCCGGCAGATGGTCCGCAGCCTTGGCCTGAGCTATCGCTCCCAGCTGAGGGCGTGCTCTGGCTCACCAATCCGCATAACCCCACGGGTCAGCTTTGGAGCCGAGCATCGCTCGAGCCGTTGCTGCGGCGCTTTGCACTGGTGGTGGTGGATGAGGCATTTCTGCCTTTGGTGCCTCGTGGTGAGCAGCAGAGCCTCGTGCCTTGGCTGGATCAACACCGCAACCTCGTGGTGATTCGCAGCCTCACCAAGGTGTTGTCGATTCCGGGGCTTCGCCTGGGTTATGCCCTGGGTGATCCCGAACGGCTGCAGCGTTGGCACCAGTGGCGTGACCCCTGGCCCGTGAATGGCCTGGCCGCAGCCGCAGGTCTGGCTTGGTTTGAAGTTCCCCGACGTGCGGAGCAGTGGCAGCGGCGGGTGCAGCGTTGGGTCACCCGTGAGGGGGCCTGGCTGCAGCGTGAGCTCGGGGCCTTGCCAGGCGTCACGCCGATGCCTTCAGCGGCCAATTACCTGCTGATCCGCGGGGAACGGGATGGACAGCCGCTTTCACTTCAGCTCCTGCGCGAAGCCCTGGAAACCCGCCATCGCATCCTGTTGCGCGATTGCCGCTCGTTCGAGGGGCTCGATGACAGCTGGCTACGCATCGGCTACCAGAGCCGTCGCGGCAACCGCCGCATCATCCATGCGATGCGCCAGGAGCTCCCTCAGGCGCTCAACTCCAGCAACACCCCCGCCAGCAACTGATCCGCATCCCGCACCGCCAGCCGCTCCATCCCGGCCCGTAGTTGCAGCAGCGGATCTACCGCAGGGTCGCAGCCCCTCAACCGAGGCCCCAGCAGCCGCCAGATCGCTTGCTCCAGCGCCGGGTGCTCCGGTGGGTGCTGCCACACGATCACCGCCGCGCCTAGGGCGGCGGCAGCACCGGCATTGGCGTCTTGGTGCTTGTCGGCGGCCTGGGGGAAGGGCACCAGGATCGTGGGGCTGCCGCACACGGCCAGTTCGCTGAGGCTGCCGGCGCCGGCGCGGCTGATCACCAGATCAGCGTGCTGGAGCAGGCCGGGTACCTCATTACTGAAGGGGCGCTCGGCGTAGGCGGGGTGCTGCAGCTGGCCGCTGTCAGGGTCGTTGCTGCCGCTGAGGTGCACCACCCGGCAGCCTGCGGCGAGCAGCTGGGGCAGCAGCGGTCGCACCATGCGGTTGAGCCCCACGGCCCCCTGGCTGCCGCCCATCACCACCAGCAACGGCCCGGATCCTGCGGGTACCCAGGCGGGCAGTGGCGCTGGTTCCAGAAACTCCCGTCGCACAGGGGTGCCCGTCACCCTTGGCTGGCAGCCGGGCAGGCGTTCGGCGGCCTGGGGCAATCCCACGGCCACGCGGCTGCAGAGTTTGCCGAGCAGGCGCGTCACCCGGCCGGGTACGCCGTTGGATTCGTGCAGCACCACGGGCACGCCGCACCAGCGGGCCGCCAGGATCGCCGGGGCTGCGATGTAGCCGCCGGTGCTGAACACCACGCGGATTCCCTCACGGCGGATCAGCTGGCGCACGCTCCAGCTGGCGCCCAGCAAGCGCAAGAGGTTGAGCAGTTTCTCCAGGCCGCGCCCCTGCAAGCCGCCGGCGTTCACGGTGTGGAGCGGGATGTCGGCTGGCACCAGTTCGGTTTCGAGCCGGTTGGGCACCCCCAGCCACTGGATCTGCCAAGCGGCCGGCAGGGCGCGAGCCACGGCCAGGGCCGGGAAGAGGTGTCCGCCGGTGCCGCTGGCCGCGATCAACAGGCGGGACATGGGCGCGGCGGGAAGGCGCGCCTAACTTAAGGGCCGTGTGTTGGTTGAGCCCCAGTGCTGTTGCGCCCTTTCCTGCCGGCTGCCGTTGCCCTGGCCGGATTGGTGATCGGGGTGGCAGCCCCGCTGCGGGCCGCCCCCAGCCTGCAAGCGCTGCAGGACGCCCTCAACAGCACCTCCCCTGAGGCCCTCACCGCCGTGCTTGAGCCCGGCAACGGCCTCGATCCCGATGAGGTGGCCCGCCGCCGTTTGCTTCTGCGTGAGCAGTTCCCCGACGCCAGCTGGAGCGTGCAGCCCGGCGCCCCGCTCAAAGACGGCCGCTCCACCACCCAGATCTCAGTGACTGGAAGCCGCGAGGAGGGGCCCTACCGCTTCCGCTTCGAGGCGCAGCAGCAGCTGGTGCTCGGCGATGGCGGCAGCCGCTTCAACAGCCAGGAGGTGATCCGCGAGAGCTCGATCTTGCGCAGCGGCGACAGCGACCTTCAGGTGAGCCTGCTGATCCCCGATGCGGTGCTCACCGGCCAGCGCTACGACGTGGATGTGGTGTTCGATGAGCCCCTCGATGGGGCGGTGGTGGCGGGGTCGCTGAAGCCGGTCACGGCCGGTGAGCTGTTGCGCATGCGCACCCCCGACCTCCAGCTCGAAGCCCTCGGCGGTGGCGGCATCTTCAAGAGCGCCCAGGCCCCCTTTCTGCCCGGCACCCAAACCTGGGCCGTGCTGCTGGTGCACCCCAAGGGCATCGTGGCCGCCAGCAAGCAGGTGCGCGTGGTCACCGATCGGGCCGCGCTCAGCTTCTGAACCAGCGGGCCAGGGCTGACACATCGAGATCGCCGTGCCCGTTGGCGAGCAGGGCGTCTTCCATGGCCGCCACCTGCTCGGTTACGGGCATTTCCAGCTGTTGGGCTGCAGCGGCCTCCAGGGCAATGCCCAGATCCTTGCGGTGCAGCGCCAACTTGAACCCCAGCGGGTAGTGGTCGTTGATCATCTGAGCGCTGCGGTGCTCCAGGGCCCAGGAGCCGGCGGCGCCGCCCTTGAGGGCTTCCACCACTTGATGGCGATCGAGCCCCAGCCGTTCGGCCAGCTGCAGGGCTTCGGCTACGGCGGCATAGCTGCCCGCCACCAGCACCTGGTTCACCGCCTTGGCTTCTTGGCCGGATCCCACCGGACCGAAATGGGTGATGCGGCTGCCGATCACCTCCAGCAGCGGCCGGGCCCGCTCCAAATCCTGAGCGTCGCCGCCCACCAACACCGAGAGGGTGCCGGCTTTGGCGCCTTCGGTGCCGCCCGTCACCGGGGCATCGATGTAGCCGACCTGCCGCTCGGCCAAGGCGGCCGCCAGGCGACGGCTGGTGGTGGGGCCGATGGTGGAGCAATCGATCACCAGGCTGCCGGGGCGCAGCCCAGCCACAGCGGCTTCTGTGCGGACTGCGGGATCGGCTCCGCCCAGTAGCACCGCTTCGGCGGCGGTGTCATCGCTGACGCAGAGCAGCAGCGCATCGGCCTGGCGGGCGGCGGCGGCGGGGCTGGGGGCCACCGCGGCTCCGGCGGCCTCCAGAGCAGCGCAGCGGCTGGGGGTGCGGTTGTGCACGGTGAGGCCGTAGCCCGCCTTCAGCAGGTTGAGGGCCATGGGGGTGCCGATGGCGCCTAAGCCGATCCAGGCCAGGTTCATGGGGATGGGTTGGGGGATGAGGCGCGCCGCCGTTCGGCCAGGCCCTGAAGTTCCGCTGGATCCACGCGACCATCGCCGTTGCGATCCGCTTGGCCGAAATGGCGCCTCAGCCATGCGAACGCCTCCGCTTCACGCCGATCGATCACGCCATCGGCGTTGCGGTCGGCCTGCTGAAAGAAGCGCACCGCCCGTTCACCGCGTGAGGCGCTGCTGGGCGAGAGGTCTTCAGGGCCCAGATAGCCACGCTGGCGGCGGTCGAGGCGCTCGAAGTGGCGCTCGAGATAGGGCTGGCCCTGCACTTCCTGGCGCTGCAGGCGCTGGTCGTTGTTGCGGTCGAGCCGTTCAAACAGCAGCCGCATGCGCTGCTGGTAGCTCTGCTGTTCGGCGGGGGTCTGCGCCAGGGCGCCAGCGCCCGCGGCCAGGCAGATCGCCAGGCTCAGGGCTCCCCATCCATGCAGCGTTCGGCGCATGGTTCAAGGCTATGGAGTGATGGCTCGATCCAGCGCGCTTGGGCCCCATGAAGCTGTGACCAGATCTGTCTGCGGCGGCCTTGGCACCCCTATCTCCATACAGTCGGCCCAGGCCCTGGAAACCCTCGATGGCAGTGGCGTCGCGTTCGGCTTCAGCGCGGATCTGGGTGGTGGATGACGACCCCGAGCAGCGCCGGCTGCTCGGCACCTACCTCACCGATCAGGGCTACGACGTGCGCTGCCTGAGCAGCGGCGAGCAGCTGATGGCTCGGCTCGATGGCCAGCGACCCGATCTGGTGGTGCTCGATGTGATGCTCCCCGGCGACGACGGCCTCACCCTGCTGCGCCGTTTGCGCGATGGCGGCGACGATCTGCCCGTGGTGATGCTCACCGCCCGCGGTGACGGGGTGGATCGGATCATCGGCCTCGAGCAGGGCGCCGACGACTACCTCGGCAAACCTTTTCTGCCGCGCGAACTCACCGCCCGCATCGAAGCGGTGCTGCGGCGCCGCGTGGCCCTGCCCGCCGGCACGCCCCTGGCGGAGGGGCAGCTGGTGGAGTTCGGCGAGAACCGTCTCGATCTGGCGGCCCGCAGCCTCGAGCGCGGCGGTGTGCCGGTGGTGATCACCAGCGGTGAATTCAGCTTGCTCTCAGCCTTTGTGCAGCACCCCCATCGGCCCCTGTCGCGGGAGCGGTTGATCGAGCTGGCCCGCGGCCCCGGTTCCGACACCGACAGCCGCAGCATGGATGTGCAGGTGTCCCGGGTGCGCAAATTGGTGGAGCCCGATCCCGCCCGCCCCCGCTACCTGCAAACGGTGTGGGGCTATGGCTACGTGTTTGTGCCCGATGGCCAGCCCCGCAGCCGCTAAATACGCGCTGGTGGGGGCCGGTGTCTCGGCCCTCAGCCTGGCGCTCCTGCAGACGCTGTTGGCCCAGCGATTGGAGCGGGCCCAGATCATCCAGCTCGGCCCCGAGGTGGCGTTCAACTTGCGCTTGGGCGAGCTGGCCCTCGATCGCCTGCCCCCGGCAGCGCTCTCGCGCTTGAGCGGTTTGCCGTTACGGGTGGGGGCGAATCCGCCCCTGAGTCGCGATGGCCGCTTGCAGCGCCAGGCTCGCCAGCTGCAGCAGGAGCTGTGCCGGCAGATCACCCCTTGCCCGCCGGTGTTGCCGGCGGCGGGTGAACGCCCTGGGGTGTGGGTGGAGTTGCTCTCTCCGCTCGAGCCGGTGTGGCTGTTCACACCCCTGGATGCTTCGCGTCGCGGTGCCCCCGATCCGCTCCTGTTGGGCCTGGCCTTGCTGGCGGGCAGCATTTCCAGCTCGCTGCTTTACCTCTGGTGGGAGGTGCAGCGGCCGCTGCAACAGCTCGAGCAGGCCCTGGCGCAGGTGGGCAACAGCGAGTCGCCGGCCGCACCCCTGCCGGCAGCGGGCAGCGGTGCGGTGCGGCGGCTCACGGCCCGCTTCAAGGCGATGGTGCAGCGGCTGGCCACCAATGACCGCGAGCGCTCCACCATGCTCGCCGGCATTGCCCACGATCTCAAAAGCCCGCTCACCCGGCTGCGGTTGCGGCTGGCTGGTCACGCCGAGCAGCAGCGGGCCGAGGCCGATCTCGATGCGCTGGAGCGGATCACTGCGCAGTTTTTGTTGTTTGCCGGTGGCGGTGATCCGGAGCCTGCCGTGGAGTTACCGCTTGATCAATGGCTGGCAGAACTCAGTGCACCGATTGAGCCGGATCAGCTCAGCCTCGATCTCGAGCCACTGCAGGCCAACGTGCAGCCCACCGCCCTGGGCCGCGCCGTTGGCAACCTGATCGACAACGCTTTGAGCCATGGCCGGCCGCCACTGCGACTGGTGCTGAGGCGCGATGGCGAGGACGGATTTCGCATCGAGGTGTGGGACCACGGCGCGGGCATCAGCGCCGAGGCTTGGCCCCAGGCTCTGCAGCCCTTCCTGCGGCTCGACCGCGCCCGCGGCGGCAGCGGCCATTGCGGGCTGGGCCTGGCGATTGCGGCGCGGGTGGCGGCCAGCCATGGGGGGCAGCTGCACTGCGAGCGCAGCGAGAACGGCTTTGCGGTGGTGCTGCAGGGCCGCTCAGTTGCATCTGGTCACAGCTGTGTCGCCGGCGGACGCACCTGAAGCGGCCTGCGTTGCGCAGCATGAGCGGGTCTTGTTCTGGTGCCCCCATGGCCCCTTCCATCCTTCGCTCCCGCGCCGTTCTTGCCCTGGCGGGCGTGCTGGTGCTCAGCGCCGGTTCCGGCTTCAGCAAACCCCAGAAAGGTGGTGTTGGTGGCCCTGTGGTGGATGCCCTCAGCCGCCTCACCCCCGCCCAGCGCACGGAGTATCTCCAGGGCCTGCGCAGCATGGAGGAAACCCGCAGCGCTGAGCGTTTGCAGCAGCTCGATCAAGCCCAGAGCTGTCTGAGCAAGGCCGGCAGCCCCACGGCGGTGAGCGCCTGCTGGAAGAGCTTGATGGCGGAATCCCAGAAGTCGCGCGTGGCGCAGGCCCAACAGCATCAGGCCCTGGCTCAGCGCTTTGGGCTCCCCGAGGGCGGCAAGAAAAAACAGTGAGTTCGGGCTGCCGGCCTCAACCAACAAAAAAGGCCCCCTTGCGGGGGCCTTGCCAGCGATGCGCTGAGCGCTCGCGGGGATCAGGCTTCGTCGAGGGCGGCCACACCGGGCAGCACCTTGCCTTCCAGCAGTTCGAGGCTGGCGCCGCCGCCGGTGGAGATGTGCGACATCTTGTCGGCGAGGCCAGCCTTCTCCACAGCTGCCACGGAGTCGCCACCGCCGATGATCGTGCAGCAGCCCTTGCCGCTCAGGTCGGCCAGGGTGGTGGCGATGGCGTTGGTGCCGGCGGCGAAGGCGTCGAACTCGAACACGCCCATGGGGCCGTTCCAGATCACGGTCTTGCAGTCGGCCAGGGCGTCCTGGAACACCTTCACGGAATCAGGACCGATATCCAGGCCCATCCAGCCGTCGGGGATCGCATCCACCTTGGCGATCTGGCTGTTGGCGTCGGGGGCGAAGTTGTCGGCCAGCACCACATCGGTGGGCAGCAGGAACTGAACGCCCTTGGCAGCAGCTTTGGCCTCGAGCTCCTTGGCCAGCTCCAGCTTGTCCTCTTCCACCAGGCTCTTGCCGACGGCCAGGCCGCGGGCCTTGTAGAAGGTGAAGATCATGCCGCCGCCGACAAGGATCTTGTCGCACTTGTCGAGCAGGGCCTCGAGCACGCCGATCTTGGAGCTCACCTTGGAGCCACCCACGATCGCGGCCAGGGGGCGCTTGGGCTCGTCGATGGCGCCCTGCAGGTACTGCAGCTCCTTCTCCATCAGGTAGCCGGCCACGCTGGGGCTCAGGTACTGGGTCACGCCCTCGGTGGAGGCGTGGGCGCGGTGGGCGGCGCCGAAGGCGTCGTTCACGTACACATCAGCCAGGGCTGCCAGCTGCTTGGCGAAGTCGCCTTCATTCTTCTCTTCTTCAGCGAAGAAGCGCACGTTCTCGAGCAGCACCACGTCGCCCTCGGCCATGGCCGCCACCTTGGCTTCGGCATCGGGGCCGATGCAGCTGTCGGTCTTCACCACGCTCTTGCCCAGCAGCTCGCTCAGGCGGGCGGCCACGGGGGTGAGGCGCATGCCCTCGTTCACCTGACCCTTGGGACGGCCGAAGTGGGCCGAGAGGATCACCTTGGCGCCCTTGCCGGTGAGGTCGTTGATGGTGGGCAGGGCGGCGCGGATGCGGGTGTCATCGGTGATGGCGCCGGCATCGTTGAGGGGCACGTTGAAGTCGACCCGAACCAGCACGCGCTTACCGCGCAGTTCATCAGCGGAGAGGCTGGCCAGGGAACGCTTCGCCATGGGTGGGGGCTAAGGGAAAGGTCGGGCGAATTTAGCGGGCCGGTCAAGGGGGGAACCTCACTGGTGGGTTCTCCAGTGATCAGCGTTTCTGGCGCTAAACAGAGAAAGCACCGGCCAGTCGGCCATGTTCGAGACCGTTCTCTTCCCGATCGATCGCAGCCGTCAGGCGGCTGAAACCGCCGCCACGGCCCTCAAGCTCGCCCAGCAGCACCAGAGCAAGTTGGTGGTGCTCTCGGTGGTGGAGCCCGAGCAGGACGACCCCGCGGCCGTTGCTGAGCTGCTGGAGCAGGCGCGCAGCCGCTTTCAGGAGCAGGGGGTGAGCTGTGGCGTGATCGAGCGGGAGGGCAAGCCTGCTTTCGTGATCTGCGATGTGGCTGATGAGATCAATGCCGATGTGATCGTGATGGGCACGCGAGGGCTCACGCTGGAGGCTGATGAAGCGCCCAGCACCGCCTCGCGCGTGATCCAGCTGGCGCCCTGCCCTGTGTTGGTGGTTCCGTGAGTGAGTTGCTGAGTTCCGCCGCCCCGGCCATTCAGTGGTACCCGGGGCATATCGCCAAGGCGGAGCGCTCGCTCACCGGCAACCTCGCCAAGGTGGATTTGGTGATTGAGGTGCGCGATGCGCGCATCCCCACCGCCACGGGCCACCCGCGCCTGCAGCGCTGGATCTCCGGCAAGCAGCACCTGCTGGTGCTGAATCGGCGCGACATGATCCCCAAAGCGGCCCAAGACGCCTGGGATGCCTGGTTTCGCAGCCAGGGCCAAACCCCCTGGTGGAGCGATGCCAAAGCCGGCACCGGCGTGAAGCAGCTGCAGCAGGCGGCGATCCGCGCCGGGGATGCGCTCAATGAACGCCGCCGCTCCCGGGGCATGCGGCCCCGGCCGGTGCGGGCCCTGATGCTCGGCTTCCCGAACGTGGGCAAGTCGGCCCTGATCAACCGCCTCGTGCGCCAGAAGGTGGTGGACAGCGCCCGCCGCGCCGGCGTGACCCGCAGCCTGCGCTGGGTGCGCCTCGGGCAAGACCTGGATCTGCTGGATGCCCCGGGCGTGCTGCCGCCGCGACTCGACGACCAGCTGGCTGCCCTGCGGCTTGCCCTGTGCGACGACATCGGCCAGGCCGCCTACGACGGTGAAGCCGTGGCCATGGCCTTCGTGCAGATGTTGGCGGGCTTGGAAGGTACGGCAGCCTCCGGTGTGAAGCCCGGACTGCTCGAGAGCCGCTACGGGGTTCCGGTGCCGCCGCTGGAGAGCGCTATCCCGATTACTGGTCATTCTGTACAGGCTGTACAGAATCAGGATGGTGCCCCTGTTGGGCCTGCGCGCCCCCTGCGCCCCGACGCCCATGGCTGGCTGGAGGCCGCGGCAGCCCGGCACACCAGCGGCGACACCGCTCGCATGGCGCAGCGCTTTCTCGACGATTTCCGCCGGGGCATGCTGGGCCCTCTGGCCCTGGAACTGCCGTGAGCGGATTTGGCGAAGGCGAAGGGGAGCTGCTCACCCTCACCTATCCCAAACCCCTGCCGATGCGGCTGGATCGCTGGCTGGTGGCCCAGCGCCCCGAGCAGAGCCGCGCCCGCATTCAGAAATTCATCGAATCGGGCTATGTGCGCGTGAACGGTGTCACCGGCCGCGCCAAAACCCCCCTGCGCCAGAGCGACACGGTGGAGCTGTGGATGCCGCCGCCTGAGCCGCTCCCCTACCTGATGCCCCAGGAGATCCCCCTGGATGTGCTCTTTGAAGACGAGCACCTGATCGTGCTCAACAAACCGGCCGGCCTCACCGTGCACCCGGCGCCAGGGAATAAAGACGGCACCCTGGTGAATGGCCTGCTGCACCACTGCCCCGATCTCCCGGGCATCAGTGGCAAGCTGCGCCCCGGCATCGTGCACCGCCTCGATAAAGACACCACCGGCTGCATCGTGGTGGCCAAGAGCCAGGAAGCGCTGGTGAAGCTGCAGGTGCAGATCCAGAAGCGCATCGCTTCACGCGAATACCTGGCGGTGGTGCATGGCGTGCCCGCCGCTGAGCACGGCACGATCGTCGGCGCCATCGGCCGCCATCCCGCCGACCGCAAGAAATACGCCGTGGTGCACGACGACAGCGGCCGCCACGCCTGCACCCACTGGACCCTGGTGGAGCGCCTCGGCGACTACTCGCTGATGCGCTTCAAGCTCGATACCGGCCGCACCCATCAGATCCGGGTGCACTGCGCCCACATCGGCCACCCGATCGTGGGCGACCCGGTGTACTCGCGTTGCCGCAAGTTGCCGATGGCGCTGCCTGGTCAGGCCCTCCACGCCTTCCAGCTGGGGCTGGATCACCCAATCAGCCGCGAGCGGATGCTGTTCGAAGCACCGCTGCCGGAGGTGTTTGAGAAATTGCTCGCCGTCCTGCGGCGCCGCACCCAGACTGGGTCTTTCTTCCCGCCTGAGGCCTTATCCATGGCCGAGCACAGCCTGCAAGCCTTCATCGTTGCCGTGCGTCAGGACCCTGCCTTGCAGCAGCAGCTGTCTGCCACGTCAGCAGCGGATGCGGATGAGGTGGCAGCAATCGCACGCCAGGCCGGCTTTGAGGTGCGCCCCTCCGATCTGGTGAACCATGCCGGCGGCACCCTCGTGGATTACGAAGACGAGGACTATTTCATGAAGCCTCAGTGGTGGGAGCTGGCTGGCTGAGGCAGTCGCGGGCACGCCTCCACCAAGGTGCGAGTGATCGGGGCTTCGGGATGCTCCAGCAGTTGATCCCCAGGCCCCTGCTCCACGATCCGGCCCCCGTCGAGCACGATCACCCGCTGGCAGAAGCCGCTGGCTACCGAGAGATCGTGCGTCACAAAGATCATCCCGAGCCCCAGCCGTTCCTGTAGCTCCCGCAGCAGCTGCAACACCTCGGCTTGGATCTCGGCGTCGAGCATGCTCACGCTTTCATCGCAGAGCAGCACCTGTGGTTGCAGCACCAGGGCGCGCGCAATCGCCACCCGCTGCTGTTGGCCGCCCGAGAGCTGGCGGGGCAGGCGGCCAGCGAAGGCTTCCGGTGGGTTGAGCCCAACCGAAGCCAGCAGCTCCCGGGCCCGTTCGCGGGCTTCGGCGCGGCTCGCCAGCCCGTGAATCAGCAGTGGATCAGCGATGGCATCGGCCACTGTCATCACCGGGTTGAGGCAGGCCAGCGGGTCTTGAAACACCATCTGGATGCGTCGCCGCGCCCGCCGCAGCGGCTCGCCCCGCAGCCGGCGCAGATCCTGGCCCTCAAGGCGCACCGCGCCGCCGCGCACCGGTGCCAGCCCCATCAAGGCCCGGCAGAGGGTGCTCTTGCCGCAGCCCGAGGCCCCCACCACGCCCACGGTTTCGCCCTGGCGCAGCTGCAGTCTCACGCCATCCACGGCGCGATACCAACGCCGCTGCCAGGGCAGACCCGGCAGCGGGTGCCAGCAGCGCAGATCCTCGAGTTCGATCAGCAGCGGTGCTTCGGCTGGAGCCGCCGGCGTTCGGCTGCCTTCACGGGCACGGGCAGCGTGCACCAACCGTTGGCCGAGATCAGATTGCGGCGTGGTGAGCAGTTGGGTGGAAGGCGCTTGCTCCACCAGGCGGCCTTGATCGAGCACGGCGATCCGCTGGCACCAGCGGCCTGCCATCGCCAGGTCGTGGCTGATCAGGAGCAGGGCCGTGCCTGATTCCTCGCATAGCCGGCAGAGCTCTTCCATCACCTGCCCGGCCACCGCCACATCGAGGCTGGTGGTGGGTTCATCGGCGATCACCAGCGCCGGCTCCAGCGCCATCGCCAGGGCGATCGCCAGGCGTTGGCGCATGCCACCGCTGAATTCGTGGGGGTAGCTGCCATAGCGATCGCAGCTGATGCCCACCCGCTCCAGCAACATCTCGGCCCGCAGCCGCACCTGATGGCGCTTCCAGCTGGGGCGGTGTTGGGCCAGGGTGTCGCTGAGGTGTTCGCCGATGCTCAGCAGTGGATTGAGCCGCGTCATCGGGTCCTGAAACACCAGGCCCACGGCTTCACCCCGCAGCCGCCGCAGGGCGCTGCGTTTCAGCCGGCGCGGATCTTCGCCGCAGAGCTGCAGCCCGCCGCTGCACACGCTCCCTTGGGGCAACAGCTGCAGCACCGCCCGCGCCACCGTGCTCTTGCCACAGCCGGAGGGGCCCACCAGGGCCAGGCGTTCGCCCGGGTTCAGGCGCACGTTCAGGCCCGCCAGGGTGTCGGCACTGCTGCCGGGGTAGCGCACCACCAGCTGATCGAGCTGCAGCACCGGGCCGGAGGTCTGGCGGGCGGCCATGGCGGGCGCGGCTGGGCTGTTCGTGTTCAGGTTGGCAGCCGCTTCGCCTGCAGACCCGCACATGGGGCCGGTTTGTTTCAGCTGCTGCATACGATGGACTGAACGGCAGGGCGTCATGCTCCAGGCGGTGACCGGCACAGCGGAAGCGGCGGCTCCAAGCCACGCCAGCCCTGCGATCGGTGTGCGCCAGATCCATGGCCCCAGCGATTACGGCATCGAGCTGCCCGAATGGCTCTGCCGCTGCATCGAGCATGTGCCCCCCGGGGCAGGCGATAGCTGCCCCACCGACGCCGAAGGTCTGCTGGCGTCCGCCTTCCACTTCGCCTTTCAGCTCCACGACGGCCAGGTGCGGGCCAGTGGTGAGCCCTACATCTGTCATCCCGTGGCGGTGGCCGATCTCCTGCGCGACATCGGCGCCAGTGCCGGCGTGATCGCCGCCGGCTTCCTGCATGACGTGGTGGAGGACACCGACGTCACCCCTGAAGAGATCGAGCAGCACTTCGGGCTGGAGGTGCGCGGCCTGGTGGAGGGGGTGACCAAGCTCGGCGGCATTCACTTCACCAACAAAACTGAGGCCCAGGCCGAAAACCTGCGCCGCATGTTCCTGGCCATGGCCAGCGACATCCGCGTGGTGCTGGTGAAGCTGGCCGACCGGCTCCACAACATGCGCACCCTTGGTGCGCTCAAGCCGGAGAAGCAGCAGCGGATTGCTCGCGAAACCCGCGAGATCTATGGCCCGCTCGCCAACCGCCTTGGCATCGGCCGCTTCAAATGGGAACTGGAGGATCTGGCGTTCAAGATCCTCGAGCCCGAGGCCTACCGCGATGTGCAGCAGCAGGTGGCGAGCAAGCGCAGCGACCGCGAGGAGCGCCTTGGTGTCACGGTGCAGCTGCTGCGCGATCGCCTGGCGGGAGTGGGTTTGGCCGACTGCGAGGTGAGCGGCAGGCCCAAACATCTCTATGGCATCTGGAGCAAAATGGAGCGCCAGCAGAAGGCGTTCCACGAGATCTACGACGTGGCCGCGCTGCGGATCATCTGCCCGAATCTCGAGAGTTGCTACCGGGCGTTGGCGGTGGTGCACGACACCTTTCGCCCGATTCCTGGTCGCTTCAAGGACTACATCGGTCTGCCGAAACCCAACGGTTACCAATCCCTGCATACGGCGGTGATCGGTCGGCATCGGCCGATTGAGGTGCAGATCCGCACGGCCGAAATGCATCGCGTAGCTGAATTCGGCATTGCCGCCCACTGGAAATACAAAGAAGGCGGTTCGCCCGCGGCCACTGGCTCCGATGCCGAGCGCTTCAACTGGCTGCGGCAGCTGGTGGATTGGCAGAAGGATGGTGTCGGCGACGACAGCAACGACTTCCTGCGTTCGATCAAGGAAGACCTCTTCGATGAAGAGGTGTTTGTGTTCACGCCCAAGGGCGATGTGGTGGGCCTGCGCAAAGGATCCACGGCTGTGGATTTCGCCTACCGCATTCACTCGGAGGTGGGCAATCACTGCCAGGGTGTGCGCATCAACGATCGCCTCTGCCCCCTCGCCACGCCTCTGCAGAACGGCGATTTCGTGCAGGTGGTCACGTCCAAATCGGCGCACCCGAGCCTCGATTGGCTCAACTTCGTGGCCACGCCTACGGCGCGTAATCGCATCCGCCATTGGTACAAAAAGAGCCACCGCGATGAGAACATCCAGCGCGGCACCGACATGCTCGAGCGGGAGCTGGGGCGTGATGGCTTTGATGCCCTGCTCAACGGGGAGGCCATGGCCCGGGTGGCCAAGCGCTGCAACTTGGTGGCCACTGAAGACCTGCTGGCGGCCATCGGCTTTGGGGGCGTCACCCTGCATCAGGTGCTCAACCGCCTGCGGGAGGAGCTGCGCCTGGCTTCGTCTGAAGCCCAGCCGGTGCTCAGCAACGAGGAACTGGCCCGCAAGGTCGAAGCCCAGGCTTCGGCAGCGCCGGCGGCTCCAGTCAGCACCCATGGCGAAGCCAGCCCGATCCTGGGGCTCGAGGGCCTGGAATACCGCATGGGCGGCTGCTGCAGCCCCCTACCCGGCGAAGCGATTGTGGGCACCGTGGCCCTCGGCAACCACGGCATCACCATTCACCGTCAGGACTGTTCCAACCTCAGCTCGGTGCCGGTGGAGCGCCGTTTGCCGGTGCGGTGGAACCCGCAAGCCTCCGATGAACTGCGCCGCCGCTACCCGGTGCAGCTGCGCATCGAGGTGCTCGATCGCGTTGGCGTTCTCAAAGACATCCTCACGCGGCTCTCCGATCACCGCATCAACGTGAGCGATGCGCGCGTGCGCACCAATCCCGGTAAGCCGGCCCGCATCGACTTGCGGGTGGAGCTGCAGAGCGCCCACCAGCTGCGCGACACCCTCGACCAGATCCGCTCCATGGCGGATGTGCTCGACATCGCCCGCACCGGCATCGGCTCGTGAGTGTCGACCGCAACGCCCTCGCGGCGCTGCTCACCTGGCTTGGCCTGGGCCTCCTGCTCGGGCTGCTGGAGCGGCCGTATCAGTGGCTGTCGCAACTGGGCTTTGAATTGCAACGCCGCCTCTGGCTTGATGCCGTAGGTGTGCCCTGGCAAGGGGCGGCGTTGGTGTTCGTGGGGGCCTTGCTCTT
Source organism: Synechococcus sp. CB0101 (assembly GCF_000179235.2). NCBI lineage: Bacteria > Bacillati > Cyanobacteriota > Cyanophyceae > Synechococcales > Synechococcaceae > Synechococcus > Synechococcus sp. CB0101. The sequence continues at coordinate 2,772,721 of NZ_CP039373.1, read as the reverse complement.
GCTTTGGCTGGCCTGGGGGCCGTTGGCTGCTGGTCGGGGCGGCGGGCTCACCCCTGCCCTGGCGATGCAGCAGGGTGCCCCGGAAGCGGCGATGCAGGAGCGTCTCAGCTTGCGCACGCAGCTCATCCGCCTCCCCTTGATGGTGCTCACCCACCTGGCGGGCATGAGTGTGGGGGTCGAGTCGCCGTCCGCCAGCCTTGGCGCCGCGTGCTTCCTGGCGATGCGTCGCCGCTGGCCCAACCATGGCGCCTGGGCGGGCATGCCTCTGCCGCTGTTCACGGCCATCGGTGCCGGCGCCGGCCTTGGGGCCGCGTTCCGCTCACCCCTCCTGGGGGTGACCTACGCCATCGAAGAGCTCAGCCGCGAGAAAGGGCTGCCGCTGGTGCTGCCCACTCTGTTGGTGGCCGGCAGTGGCGCGTTGGTGGCCTCCCGCCTCGGCCAGCCGGCTCGCCTCGCAGGCCTGGAGCTCGGGATGCTGCCTGGGCATCTCTGGGGGTGGGCGCTGCTGGTCACCGTGCTCGGTGCGCTGCTCGGTGCTCTGTTTGTACGCCTCCTGATTCCCCTGGCCGGTTGGCTGGGCCGGCGTTTGCGGGCGCAGCACCTGCCGGTTGCGGTGGCGGTGGCAGGCGTGCTCACGCTGTTGGCGTTGCTCAGTGGCGGCCTCAGCCTCAACGATGGGTCCCTGTCGCTGGCGGCTGAGCTGCAGGGTGAGCCGGGCGGCACGGCCGCCACGCTGCTTTGGCGCTATCTGGCCTCGCTGCTGAGCATTGCGGCGGGTTCGCCCGGGGGCCTGATGCACGACAGCATGAGTCTGGGGTCGTTGCTTGCAGCACCGCTGCGATTCCTGCCGCCTGAGGCCCAGGCCCAGCTGGCGGCCATCGGTGCCACCGCCCTGTTTGCCGCTGCCAATCGCACGCCCTTGTTCTGTGCCTTGTTCGTGTTCACCCTGCAGGGAGATCCCCAGCTGTTGCTTCCGTTGTTGCTGGCGAGTGCGATCAGTGCGGCCCTGGCCGAGCCCCTGCGGGGCATCACCTGGAATGAAGCGCAGGTCGACATGTCGTTGCTGCAACGCAGGCCATGAACCTCCAGGTGCTGCTGGTTGAGTCCCCCGAGCAACGGGAGGCGATCTATGCACTCCGTTACGCCATCTATGTGGAGGAGATGGGCAAATCGCCTCCGGCGGCCGATCACCAGCGCCGCTGGATCCGCGATGGTCTTGATGCCAGCGCTCGCCTCTATGCCATTCAGAACGAGGCCGGTGCCTTGGTGGGCACGTTGCGCCTCAATCGCCTCAGCGATCTGAACGATCCGCTCCGGGAGTTGGAGCCCCTGCCGATGGCGCCGCTGCTCGAGCGTTTTCCGCCGGAGGCGATCTCCCACACCTCGCGCCTGATGCTGCTGCCCGCCTGGCGCGGTGGCGCAGCCCTGGGACTGCTGTTCAACCGCTGCTACGGCGATGCCGCCGAGGCCGGTGTGCGTGTGGATCTGTGCCACGCCAAGCCTGGCCTGGTGGAGCTCTATGAGCAGCTGGGCTACCGCCGCTTCTGCCCCGGTCTCGAGCTGGCGGGGGTGGGCTATCAGGTGCCGATGCTGCTCGCCTTGCACGATCGCGAGCATCTGCGCGACAGCCGTTCGCCGCTGCTCCGCCACCCGGCTAGCCGCCAGGGCGAGGACCGCTGGGGTGATGCCGGCTGGATGGCCGCGATCGGGGAGAGCTATCGCGGCCTCAATCACCGGCTGGTGGAGCCCGACCACTTCTGGGCGGCGGTGGGTGATGCCCTGCGGGAGGGCGAGCAGGAGATCCCGCTGTTCCGGGGGCTGAGCGAGGAGCAGGCGCGCACCCTGCTCAAGACCGGCACCGTGCTCAGCTGCGAGCCCGGTGATCGCCTGGTGGGCGAGGGGGAGCCGCAGCAGGAGCTGTTCGTGGTGCTGGAGGGGGTGGCGGAAGTGTGGCGACAACACGACGACCACCGGCTCTCCCTGGCGCTTCTGCAGCGGGGTGCGGTGTTTGGGGAGATGGGCTTCCTCGGCCGGGCTCGTCGCAGCGCCGATGTGATTGCCGTGACGCCGATGCAGGTGCTGGTGCTTACCCAGGCCTTCCTGAATCGTTCCATTCGGCATCAACCGGATGCAGCGGCGTTGCTGCTCCGTAACCTCTCGATGGTGCTGGCGGAGCGGTTAGCGCAGACCACCGATCGCCTCTGGCAGCTGAGCCAATCCACCTGAACCCCGTGCTCCCGATGGCTGCTGCCTCCTCTGCCGGTTCCTATGACTTCAACGCCCTCGGCACGGCGAGTGGAGAGTTGGACCGTCTGCAGCTGCAAGCCCGCCGCTCCGCTGAGCTGGAGCGCAGCCTGCTGTTGCAGATGGGCTTGCAGGACGGACAGGACGTGTTGGATCTGGCCTGCGGCCCCGGTGTGATCAGCCGACTGATCGCCGAGACCCATCCCGCCAGCCGGGTGACGGCGATTGACCTCAATGGCGACCTCTTGGATGCCGCGCGCCAGGAAGCTGCCGCCGCCGGCCTGGAGCGGATCACCTTTCTGCAGGGCGATGTCTATGCCCCGCCGCTGGAGCCCGGTCGTTTCGATTTCATCTACGCCCGGCTGCTGTTCCAGCACCTCGAAGATCCGCTGCGGGCGCTGCAGGCGGTGCGCGGCCTGCTCAAGCCCGGCGGCAAGCTTTGCATCATGGACATCGACGATGCCTGGCTCAGCTTGGTGCCTGAGCCCGAGGGCTTCCGGTCCTTCACCGAAGCGGCCGCTCGCGCCCAGGCGCGTCAGGGCGGTAACCGCCACATCGGCCGCGAGCTCGGCGGGTTGCTCGAGGCGGCCGGCTTTGGCGACGTGGCCGTGCATGTGGAAACGGTGAGCTCACGCCAGCTCGGCATGCGCGCCTTCCTCGACATCACCCTCGGCTTCAAGCGCCTGTTGCTCAGCGGCGCCGAGCTTGAGGCCGCTGCCGGCACGCTCGCGGCGGCGGATGCTTTGGTGGACGACCCTCAGGCCTGGGCCTTTGTGGGTGTCTTCCTGGCCAGTGGTTGCCGCGTTTGAGCGGGCTGCGTTCTGATCCCCCCACACAAGCCAGGCCCGGTGGCGTGCACTACAGCTCCGCCCTGTTGCTGCGCCTACGACGGTGCCACGCTGCAGCCGATGCCATGACCTCCGAACAGGCCGCTCAACTGATCGACGACACCCTCGATCTGGTGCATCAGCGATTGATCTCCCTGGAGCACGAGGAGCAGACCCAGGCCCACCGAGCCCTTGCGGAAGAGTTCCGCGAGTGGCGCCATCCCAGCGGTGGGCACATCGATCTGATGGTTTGCCCGGGATTCCCGCAAGCCTGAGCCGCTGAGCGCCGGGAGACACTGGAGGCATCGCCTGCCTCTTGCCTTGCCGGACGACACCATCGCTGCTGTGGCCACGGCCATCGCTCCCGGCGAGGGCAGCGTGGCGATTGTGCGGGTGTCGGGCCCAGAGGCAGAAGCGATTGGCCAACGGCTGTTTTCAGCACCGGGAGATCAGCCCTGGGAGAGCCATCGGGTGCTCTACGGCTACGTGTGTGATCCCGCTAATGGCGAGCGGGTGGATGAGGCGCTGCTGCTGTTGATGCGCGCGCCGCGCAGCTTCACCCGCGAAACAGTGGTGGAATTTCATTGCCATGGCGGCTTGATCAGCGTGCAGCGGGTGCTGGAGCTGGTGCTGGTCAGCGGTGCAAGGCGCGCCCTGCCTGGGGAATTCAGCCAGCGGGCCTTTTTGAATGGCCGCCTCGATCTCACCCGCGCTGAAGCCATCAGCGAGTTGGTGACGGCCCGCAGCCGCCGAGCCGCACAGCTGGCGATGGCCGGCCTCGATGGCGGCTTGCAGGTGCGCATCAGCGCCCTGCGTGAGCGCTTGCTCGATCAGCTGGCGGAGCTGGAAGCGCGGGTGGATTTCGAAGACGATCTGCCGCCCCTCGATGGCGACGCTGTGGCGCTGGAGCTCCAGGCGGTGCGCACGGATCTGGAGCAACTGGTTGCTGATGGCGAGCGCGGTCAGCTGCTGCGTGAGGGCCTGCGCGTCGCCATCGTGGGGCGCCCCAATGTGGGTAAATCCAGCCTGCTGAATCGGCTGAGCTGCAGTGAGCGGGCGATCGTCACCGATCTGCCCGGTACCACCCGCGATCTTGTGGAGAGCGAACTGGTGCTGCAGGGCGTGCCGCTCACCCTGCTCGACACCGCCGGCATCCGCGCCACCACCGATCGGGTGGAGCAGATCGGCATCGAGCGCAGCCGCTCGGCTCTTCAGGTCGCCGATGCGGTGCTGTTGCTCTTTGATCTGAGCGCCGGCTGGTGCGATGACGATGCCGCTCTTGGCGAGCTGGTGCCCGAAGGCGTGCCTGTGTTGGTGGTGGGTAACAAGGCCGATCAGCTCACTGGGGCTCCCGCTGTGCAAGCTGATGTCTGCATCAGCGCCCTCACCGGTGCGGGCGAAACCGAACTGGTGCACCAGCTCCTCGCGCGCTGCGGCCATAGCGATCCCCAGGGCGTGCAGCTGGCCCTCAATCGCCGTCAGCAGGATCTCGCCGCCGCCGCCGCCGCCAGCCTCAGCGCCAGCCTGGAGGCGGCCAGTCAGCAGCTGCCCTGGGATTTCTGGACTATTGATCTGCGTGCTGCGGTGCGGGCCCTGGGTGAAATCACGGGTGAGGAGGTGAGCGAAGCGGTGCTGGATCGCGTCTTCTCCCGCTTCTGCATCGGCAAGTGAGCCCCCAGCTGGGCCCACAGAATGGGCGGGCTCAGCTGCAACGCGTGCCTGGATGGCAGCTCCCCTGACCATCACCCCCCAGCTCCGAGCCCAGCTGCAGGCCTGGCTGATGGAGGACCTCGGCCGCGGCGATCTCAGCGCTGCTGCGTTGCAGGGATGCCAGGGCCGCGCCTACTGGATCGCCAAGGCAGAAGGGCGCTTCTGCGGAGGCGTGCTGCTCCAGCCCTTGCTGCAGGAGCTGGATCCCGATGGGCAGGTGCGGTTGCTGGTGGAGGAGGGTGCGCGGGTGATCGCTGGCCAGCGCTTGCTCGAGCTGGAGGGTTCGGCGGCGGCGCTGGTGGGTGTGGAGCGCACGGCTCTCAATCTGGCCATGCGGTTGTCGGGCATTGCCACAGCCACCGCAGCCCTGGCGGCGGAGTTGGCGCACACGGGCGTGCACCTGGCGGACACCCGCAAAACCACGCCAGGGCTGCGGGTGTTGGAGAAATACGCGGTGCGTTGCGGCGGCGGGGTGAACCACCGCATGGGCCTCGATGATGCCGCCATGCTGAAGGAAAACCACCTGGCCTGGGCCGGTGGTGTGCACCAGGCCGTGGGGGCAGTGCAGGCCTCGGCCCCTTGGCCGGCGCGGGTGATCGTGGAGGCGGAAACGGAGCAGCAGGCCCTTGAGGCGGTGGAAGCGGGGGCAGATGGGGTGCTGCTGGATGAGTTCACTCCGGCGGCTCTGACGGCCCTGGTGCCAGTGCTGCGCCGCCTGGCGGCAGGTCGTTCCGTGGTCCTGGAGGCTTCCGGCGTTCAGCCCGAGCAGCTACGGGCCTATGCAGCCACGGGCATTGATCTGATTTCCACCAGCGCGCCCGTCACCCGCAGTTGCTGGTTGGATCTGAGCATGCGCTTCGAGAACTGAGTTCAGCCGGCTTGTGTGCGGTCGCATCAGGGGCTGTTGCTTTTGCAGCGTGCCCCTTACCTTGTGGGGGCGAACTGTGGCTGCAACATGAAGTTTCCGGTGCTCCAGGGCTGGATGGTCGGCTCCGGGCAACGGCCGCTCCGCAAGCAGTTGGCCATCACCTTGTCGGCCATCTTTGCGGTCTCGATCCTGGTGGCTGTGCTGCTGCTGAATCAGCTCTTTGGCCTCCAGGCACGCAACCTGATTGATCAGCGCTCCAGCTTCTTCATGGATGCGATGTTGGCCGTTCGGGAATACACCAGTAAAGACGTTAATCCCATTGTTGCGCCGCTGAATGAGGGGCCGGGTGCGTTCCGTCCTGAGTCTGTACCCAGCTATTCCGCTCAGACGGTCTTTTCGTATCTCAAGGCCAAGCCCGAGTACAGGGACTATTCCTATCGCGAAGCGGCGCTCAATCCCACAAACCTCCGTGATAAGGCTGATAGCTTTGAAACAGGGGTGATTGAGCGCTTTCGCAATGAACCATCGCTGACCACGTTGGCGGGGGAGAAGAGCACGCCGCTTGGTCCGATGCACTTTGTGGCGCGGCCGATCAAGATCACCAAAGAGAGTTGCCTTGTTTGTCACTCCACCCCGAATCGGGCACCGGCCAGTCAACTGCTCACCTATGGCGATAGCAGCGGTTTTGGTTGGAAGCTCAATGAGATCGTGGGCGCTCAGATTGTCACGGTGCCTCAAAAAGCTGTGTTTGAGGCGAAAGACCGGTCGCTGTTCACCACAGCGTTGCTGTTTGTGATCGCATTTGTGGCGGTCGGGCTGATCACCAACAGCGTGCTGAATCAATTGATCCTGCGCCCCATGCGTGAGATCAGCCGTAAGGCGGAGGAGGCCAGCGTCACTCCAGCCACCGTGTCGTTCGATGAGCGCAGCCGCAGCGATGAGATCGGTCTGCTGGCCCGCAGCTTTGAGCGGATGAAGCAGAGCTTGGCCATCTCGATGCAGATGCTCAAGGATCGGCAAGGGCGCCCATGAGCGTTGCTGGCTTGGGAGTGCGGCGGCCGCTGCTGGCCGTTGCTTCATTGCTTGGGATCTTGAGTGGCTGCGGGCAGCAACCCGCTGCGCAGATGAGCCTCTGCGGCCCGACCGGTCAGCTGCGGGTGGGATTCGTGGGAGCTGAAGAAGGTCGTGGTTCAGCGGGACAAGCCGTGTTGCTTGACCCTGAGATTTCCAGTCTTCGCGATCTGCTCACCGTCGCCAGTCGCTGTGAGGTATCGCTGGAGCCGGTGGCGAGCCCGGAGCAGGCACGGCAACGGCTCGGGGCCGGTGAATGGGATTTGGCATTCCTGCCGCCTGGCCTGGCCGCGTTGGCGATGGAGGGGGCTGGCAACCGCGACTACAGCCTGCTGCGCCCGCTTGGGCAGCGCAGTCAGTCACGTTCGCAGTTGTTGGTGTCGTCCGGTAGTGAGCGGCGCACGCTCGCACAATTGAACGGCGCCCGGTTGGGCTTATTGCCGCGCGGTTCGCTCACCGGTTTTTATCTGCCCCTCTACAACCTGCACGGGTTGCGTCTGCAGTCGGTGGACTATGCGCTGAGTTACCGCGAGTTGCTCGATCAATTGCGGGCCGGCAGGCTGGATGTGATCGCTTGGGATGCTTCGCTTCCTGATCCCGGCCCGGATGTTCGGGTGATCGTTGATGATCCGAATCTGATCCCCGTGGGTGCGTTGGTGTTGAGTCAGCCCCTGGTGGCGGCTGATCACCAACCGTTTCTGAAGCTGCTGGACCAGAGTGCTGCCCAGCTTCCTCCCAGCCTCGGTTATGTGGCTGGGGTGTTGCCGGAGGCGCAACGGTTGCAACGGCTACGCACAGTCGTGACCAACGTGGAGAGCTGGACATTGCCCCTGAAAGGGCAGCCTTATGCCGTCTACGGTCGCAAACAGCAACTCAATGCTGAGGGAGCGAATTGATGGCCGGGCGTGAACGCCAGCTCAAGGCCATCGTGTTCAGCGATGTGGTCGATTCCTCCGTGAAGATCTTTGCCGATGAGCTGATTGCGATTCAGCGCATCAAAGAAGATCTGGCGCTGATTCGTGATGAGTTGCAGCGCCATGGCGGTTCCTTGGTGAAATCTCTGGGTGATGGCTTGCTGGCCACGTTTGATGGCCCCACCCAGGCGCTGGAATTCATTCAGTCCTGCGTGCAGAACCTGACGGCGAGGGGGCGTCAATCCCTGGCCCATCGCTTTGGTCTGCATACCGGGGAGATTTACGCCGACGGCGACGACATCCTCGGGCAGGGGGTACATCTGGCCTCGCGTCTGCAGACCGTGAGCCCTGCCAATGGTGTGGCGTTTGTGCGCTCCACTTACGACCTGATCGACCCCCGTTTTCGCCGCCTGGCACAGCCCATGGGCGAGGTGGAGCTCAAAGGGTTGCCAGAGCCGATGCAGGCCTATTGCCTGGGCCAGGAGCAGTTGCTCGATTTCGCCCAGGCCCATGCGCCCGAGGCGGTGCAACTGGAGATGCTGCTGGCGGATACGCCGTTTGAGCTGGTGCGCCCGTTGGGACGCTCTCCCGCTCAGCAGACCTTGCTGCTCCAGGAGCGGCAACGGGAGCGCCAGGCGGTGATGAAGCTCATCCCTGCAGGGCCGTCGCTGGTGGAGGCTCTGCAGGTGGAGGCTGCTTGTCTGGATCGGATGCGCCACCCTCGTATCCCGCGGGTGCTGGATGCCTATGCCCGCGCAGGGATGTTCTGCTTCATTCAGGAATACATTCCTGGCCCATCCCTCCAGGGATCACTGGATTTGCTGCGGCGCAAGCAGCGGTTGGCGGAGTTGCTGCGTCAGGTGCTGCAGGTGCTCGAGCAGGTGCATGCGGCTGGTCTGGTCCATGGCGATTTGCACCCCGCCAACCTGATCCCTCCACAGGAGGAGGGCCCGCTCTTCCTGGTGGATTTCTCGTTGCTGAAAGCCCGCCTGGATGCGGGGTCCGATCAGCGCACCGCAGGGTTCACGGGTGTGTCTGAGGCTGGGCGTCCGTTTTTCTCAGCGCCGGAGCGAGCTCGCTTCGGCCGGCTCACCCCAGCCGCCGACCTTTACGCCTTGGGGGTGTCGGCCTTGAGCCTTTACACCGGTCAAGATCCCGCCAGCCTCTACGACGAAGCCCAGGGCTGTTGGTCACTGCAGGGGGTGGAGGCGGAGGTGGCTGGTTGGCTGGCCCCCCTGCTGGAGGACCTGCCGGCCCGGCGGGTTCAGCAGGCAGCTGATGCCTTGCGGCTGCTCGATCAGCCGCCCACGGCTCCGTTGGCCAGCTCCGCCCCGGCGCTGGGGAGCTCGGCGACCAGCCACGGTGCGCTCAGTAAGCCCGTGCTGCATCAGCAGCTGGTGAGCACCTATGGCCCGATGGTGGAGTTGCTGCTCGACAGCCAGCCCAGCGTGATTGCGGCCGCACAGGTGCCTGCGCTGCAGGAGCGGTTGGTGGCGGCCGGCCTGGCGCGCGCTGACGTGGAGGAGGCCTGCCGCACCGCGCAGGTGCAGCCGGAGCCGGCGGTTGCGGTGGAACCCGAGCGCCCGCAGGCCTCTGTGTCCTCCCCGGCTCAACAGGCGGGGCCTGGGCTCGGAACCCTGGCAGCGCTGCGCCTGGCGATTGGTCCGATCGCTGATCTGATCTGGACGGCGGAGATGGAGCGGGCTGCGGCGGCTGATCCGCAGCGATTGCGCGAGTTATTGCTCCAGGCCAGCGTTCCGGAGACAGCTGTGGAGTCGCTGTTGCAGCAGGTCTCGGAGGCGGTGGCTGAGTCAGCTCCCGTCGTGGCGGAGGCCCTTCAGCCCACCACCCCCGAGCGGGACGAGCCTGCGGCTGTGGATGGAGAGCAGTTGCTGTTGCGCCTGATCGGCCCCATTGGCAGCACGGTGTGGCAAGAGGTGGCCCACTTGCCGGCGGAGCAGCGGCTGGCGGCTCTGGAATCCACCCTGCGGGGCTACGGCCTGGATGCGCTCACCCTGGCGGATCTGCGCCGGCAGCTTCAAGGGGGATGATCACATCACCTTGAAGGCCGCCCCTGGGGGTGGTGGGTGATTCCATGCTCCGCATCGCTGAAACCCTGGACAACCAGCTGCGAGCAGCGATGGAGCGTGCCTTTCCTGAGGCGGCGCCGCCGGCTGGTGGGTTCGATCCCCAGTTGGCCCCCGCCAGCAAGCCCGAGTTCGGCGATTTTCAGGCCAATGGAGCGTTGCCACTGGCCAAACCGCTGGGGCAGCCGCCGCGGGCGATCGCCACGGCGGTGGTGGAGCAGCTGAAGGCGTATCCGAGCTTTGCGGAGCTGTGCCTCGAGCCCCAGATCGCAGGGCCCGGGTTCATCAACCTCACCTTGCGCCCCGAGCGGCTCGCGGCTGAAGTGCAGGCCTGCCTCCAGGACCAACGCCTTGGGGTGCCGGCGGTGCAGGGCGGATCGCCGGTGGTGGTGGATTTCTCCAGCCCCAACATCGCCAAGGAGATGCACGTGGGGCACCTGCGCTCCACGATCATTGGCGACTCGCTGGCCCGGGTGCTGGAGTTCCGCGGCCATCCGGTGCTGCGGCTCAACCATGTGGGCGATTGGGGCACCCAGTTCGGGATGCTGATCACCCACCTCAAACAGGTGGCACCCGAGGCGCTCGACACGGCCGATGCGGTGGACCTCGGCGATCTGGTGGCCTTCTATCGCGAGGCCAAGAAGCGCTTCGACGACGACGAGGCCTTCCAGACCACCTCCCGTGAGGAGGTGGTGAAGCTGCAGGGCGGTGATCCGGTGTCGCTGAAGGCCTGGGGCCTGCTCTGCGATCAAAGCCGCCGTGAATTCCAGAAGATCTACGACCGGCTCGACATTCGTCTCAGCGAGCGTGGTGAATCCTTCTACAACCCCTACCTCGAGGGTGTGGTGGCCGATCTGGAGGCCACCGGTCTGCTGGTGGTGGATGACGGCGCCCGTTGCGTGTTCCTTGAGGGTGTGAGCGGCAAGGACGGCAAGCCGCTGCCGGTGATCGTGCAGAAGAGCGACGGTGGTTTCAACTACGCCACCACCGATCTGGCGGCGATCCGCTATCGCTTTGGCGCTGCACCGGATGGCGATGGCGCCCGCCGGGTGATCTACGTGACCGATGCCGGCCAGGCCAACCATTTCGCCGGCGTCTTCCAGGTGGCGCGCCGAGCCGGCTGGGTACCTGAAGACGGCCGGCTGGAGCACGTGCCTTTCGGGCTGGTGCAAGGGGAAGACGGCAAGAAGCTGAAAACCCGCGCCGGCGACACCGTGCGTCTGCGCGATCTGCTCGATGAGGCGGTGGAGCGGGCTGAGGCCGACCTGCGCCGCCGCCTGGAGGAGGAGGGCCGCCAGGAGGAGGAGGCCTTCATTCAGCAGGTGGCCACCACGGTGGGGCTGGCGGCGGTGAAATACGCCGATCTCAGCCAGAACCGGATCACCAACTACCAGTTCAGCTTCGACCGGATGTTGGCCTTGCAGGGCAACACCGCGCCCTATCTGCTCTACGCGGTGGTGCGCATCGCCGGCATCGCTCGTAAAGGTGGTGACCTGGAGGGCAGTTCAGTGCCGATCGATCAGCCCCTCAGCTTCCACGAACCGCAGGAATGGGCCCTGGTGCGCGAGCTGCTCAAGTTTGACGCCGTGATCGCCGAGGTGGAGGAGGAGTTGCTGCCCAATCGTCTCTGCACCTACCTGTTTGAGCTCAGCCAGGTCTTCAACCGCTTCTACGACCAGGTGCCTGTGCTGAAGGCCGATGAGCCAGCCCGCGCTTCCCGCCTGGCCCTCTGTCGCCTCACGGCTAACACCCTCAAACTGGGGCTGGGTCTGTTGGGCATTCCCACGCTCGAGCGCATGTGAACGGATGACAGCAGACCGCACCGCCCAGGACCATCCGTCCTCGCAGAGTTCGTTCCCTCAGCCTCGCCCCGAGGTGGAGAGCCTGCATGCCTACAGCGCACCGCTGGAGGGGCGGCGCCCGATGCTGCGGCTCGATTTCAACGAGAACACCATCGGCCCGAGCCCGCAGGTGGTGGAGGCGTTGCGGGCGATCCCTGCCGATCAGATCGCGATCTATCCCGAATACGACGGCCTGCGGGAGGCCGTGATCACCAATCTGAATCTGCCGTTGCAGCCTGAGCAGGTGGGGCTGTTCAACGGGGTCGACGCGGCGATCCACGCCATCTTTCATGCCTATGGCGACCGCGGCGAGACGTTGCTCACCACATCGCCCACCTTCGGCTACTACACCCCCTGCGCCCAGATGCAGGGCATGGCGATCCAGGCCATTCCCTACGAAGGTGCCGCGTTTGCCTTCCCGCTGGAGCCGATCCGTCATGCGCTCAACGCCAACCCTCGCTTGCTGTTGATCTGCAACCCCAATAACCCCACTGGCACGCGCCTGGCGCCGCAGCAGATCCTGGCGCTGGCTGCTGCTGCCCCGCAAACGTTGGTGGTGGTGGATGAGCTCTACGAAGCCTTCACTGGCGACAGCGTGTTGCCCCTGGCCGATTTCAGCTCACTACCCAATCTGCTGGTGCTTCGCTCCTTGGCCAAAACGGCTGGCCTGGCGGGCCTGCGTATCGGTTTTGCTATCGGCCATGCCGCTGTGGTGGATCGCATCAGCCGCGTCACCGGCCCCTACGACATCAACAGCTTTGCCGTCACCGCTGCTTTTGCGGCGTTGAAGGATCAGGCCTATGTGGATGGCTATGTGGCTGAGGTGATCGAAGCCCGCACCTGGATGGCGGAGCAGTTGCGGGTTGCCGGGGTGCGCCACCACGTGGAGGGAGGCAACTACCTGTTGGTCTGGCCCCAGCGTGATCCCGCTGAGGTGGATCAGGAGCTCCGCGCTGCTGGGATCTTGGTGCGGGCGATGACCGGCAAGCCGTTGATTGATGGATCGCTGCGGGTGAGCATCGGCACCCGTGAACAGATGCGGCGCTTCTGGGACGCCTACCAGACCATCGAGGCGCTCCGCACCTGAGGCCTTCGGAGCCCTGGATGCAGCTCAGGGCTCCAGATCAGCGCATCACCTCAATCTGGGTGCCTTCGCTCAGCTTGGCGGGGAGGCTCAGCACCCGGCCGACGCGTTTCACCGGCGTGCCGCTCATCGCCTGAAGGAAGGGGTCCACGCCGCCCTGATCGCAGTCTTTCGGAGCGGTGCCGCTCACGTATTGCACCGGAATCACCCGCCGTGGGTTGAGCTCGCGCACCACGGCGGCGGCTTCCGGACCGGTGTACACCTTGGCCCCGCCGCCCACGCCGATGATCAGCACATCGGGTTTGCCCAGCAGCACCTTGTCTTCGGGGTTGAGCTCGGCGGCCGTGCCGCCCAGATGGGCGAACTCCAGGCCGCCCTGCTTCCAGCGCCACAGGGTGGACTGACCGAAGCGGCGTCCGCCGAAGCGATCGTGGGGAGCGGAGATGCCCTCGATCTTCAGGCCAGCGACGCGGTAGGAGCCGGGGCTGCTGAGCAGGCGGCCACTGGCCACAGGCGCCCCCTCATCCAGCAGGCGGCTGCTCGCCAGGATCACGTTGGCACTCACCCGCGGTTCGGCGAGGCCCGCGGCGCAGCCCACGGCCTTGAACGGGTTGAGCAGCACCGTGGCGCCACCGCCGCGGATCAGCAAGGCGCTGTGCCCGTAGCTGGTGATCGTGACGCCGGTGTTGGCGCTGGCGGCCAGCGGCAGGGTGACGGCCGCGGCGGTCAGCGCGCGAATCGGCAACGAAACGGTCTGATGCAGAGAAACCTTTTTGCGCAGAGCAACCAACGTCGGCAGGGCCATGGTGGAGCGGGTTGCCTGGAATGCGTGGGCCGAACCCTAGCCCGCTGCTGCCTGGGTGAGGAAATTGCTCAGCAGCTGGTGGCCGTTCTGGGTGAGCACGCTCTCGGGGTGGAACTGCACTCCCTGGAGGTGCGGATAGTCGCGATGGCGCAGGCCCATGATCGTGCCGTCCTCGAGCCAGGCGGTGATCTCCAGGCAGTCAGGTAGCGACTCACGCTCGGCGATCAGGCTGTGATAGCGGGTGGCGGTGAGGGGGTTGGGCAGGCCGGCGAACACGCCTTGCCCTTCATGCAGCACGGGCGACGTTTTGCCGTGCATCAGTTCCTTGGCGCGCACCACCTTGCCCCCGTACACCTGGGCAATCGATTGATGGCCGAGGCACACCCCCAGGGTGGGGATGGTGGGGCTGAGCTCCCGCAGCACCTCCAGGCAGACCCCGGATTGGTCGGGGTCACCGGGGCCGGGGGAGATCAGGATCGCGTCGGGAGCGAGTTCGCGGATCTGATCCAGGGTGAGCGCGTCATTGCGCTCCACCCGCAGGTCGTCGGTGATCGGGTGATCGGCGGCCAGCTCACCCAGGTACTGCACCAGGTTGAAGGTGAAGCTGTCGTAGTTGTCGAGAACGAGAAGCATCGCCGCGCCTGGCCAGGCCCCATTCAAACGCCCAGGCGCGCCAGCAGGGGTGGCAGCAGCAGCAGCACCGCGATCACCAGTGAACTGATGGCCGACACGAGCACGGCGGCGGCGGCGCAGTCCTTGGCGATGCGGGCCAGGGGGTGAAAGCGACGGCCGATCGCCAGATCCACCACCGCTTCGGTGGCGGTGTTGATCAGCTCCAGCACGAGCACCGCCGCCACGGTGAGTACGAGCACCGCCAGCTGCTCGAGCGGCAACTGCAGCCATAGACCGAGGAAGAACACCACAGCTCCCGTCACCACATGGATGCGGAAGTTGCGTTGGCTGCGGAAGCCGTAGATCAGTCCCTGGGCGGCGTAGCGAAAGCTGGAGGGCAGATCACCGGCAACGGCCCAGGCGCCGAGGCGGCGCACCTTGGGTGCTGGGTCGGTGCTGTTCGGCAGGGTGTTAGCGGGTTGATCGAGGCTGGTGCGCATCCCGTCTCGGTTCAGATCGCGCAGCATCGGTCTCCGCTCGGGGCTGGGTTCCTGGGGAACGAGCATGCGCCAAGGCTCCCGCTGCGTGCATCCGGCCGCACCCTACCGCTGGTCGGGGTTGGCGAGTAGTCGTTCCTGCCGGGCCAGCATCAGCGCCAGGCTGGCGTCGTCGGGGTGATCCCAACCCAGCAGGTGCAGCAGACCGTGGGTGGCCAGGAACTGCAGTTCCTCCACCAGGGAATGTCCATGCTCCGGCGCTTGCCGGGCGGCGGTTTCCAGGGAAATCACAATGTCGCCGAGTTCGAGGGCTTCCTCGCCCTCGTCGTCGGGCATCGGGATCGGCGGCGCGTCGTCGAGGCCATCGTCTTGGGCGGCAAAGGCGAGCACGTCGGTGGGACCGCTCTTGCCGCGCCAATCGCCGTTGAGCTCAGCGATTTCGGCATCACCCACCAAGCTCAGCCCCAGGCTGTAGGCCGGTGCCTGCAGCTCCGCCGGTAGCTCTGCCGCCATCTGCTCCAGCCAGTCGCTGATGCGGGTGTGCCAAAGCTCGGCACCCGCCATCGGATCGGCCAGGTCTCCCGCTGCGGCCAGCAGCTCGGCCGCGAGGCTGTCATCGGCCTCGAAGGCAAGATCCAGATCGGGCTTGAGGTCAGCGGCTTCGGTGGATGCCATCGTTCAGCTCCCGGGGAGCTGCGGCCGGCCCAGCCAGGCCACCAGCACGATGAAGCCGACAAACCCCAGGGCGGTCAGGCCGAAGTGGAACAGGCTGAGCTTGCCCTTGCGCACCATGTTGCGCATCGCCAGCTTGGTGAAGCTGGGGTTTTCGCCGCTGGCAGCGGCGGTCGCTTGCGCTGGGGCGGCCTCGTTGATGGGATCACTCATCGCCGCCGCCTCCTGCCACTTCAACGCCTGCGTGCAACAGGCTTTGGATGAAGGGATCGAGATCGCCGTCCATCACGCCTTGCACGTCGGTGGTTTCGTGTTGGGTGCGCAGGTCTTTCACCATTTGGTACGGGTGGAAGACGTAGTTGCGGATCTGGTTGCCCCAGGCCGCTTCCACGATGTCGCCGCGGATGTCGGCGATCTCGGCAGCGCGCTGCTCCTGGGCGATCACCAGCAGCTTGGCCATCAGCAGGGCCATGGCCTTTTCTTTGTTCTGGAGCTGCGAGCGCTCCTGGGTACAACGCACGAACAAGCCGGTGGGGATGTGCAGGATGCGCACGGCCGTTTCCACCTTGTTCACGTTCTGGCCGCCGGCGCCACCGGAGCGTGAGGTGGTGATCTCGAGGTCTTTGTCGGGGATGTCGAGCTTCACCTCCTCCTCGATCTTGGGCATCACCTCCACACCGGCGAAGCTGGTCTGGCGCTTGTCGTTGGCGTTGAACGGTGAGATGCGCACCAGGCGGTGGGTGCCCTTCTCATTGCGCAGGTAGCCGTAGGCGTAGCGACCCTCGATCTCGATCGTGCAGCTCTTGATGCCTGCTTCTTCCCCCTCGCTGAGTTCGTCCACGGTCACCTTCATGCCGTGGTCTTCAGCCCAGCGGGTGTACATGCGCATCAGCATCAGCGCCCAGTCCTGGGCGTCGGTGCCACCGGCACCCGCGTTGATGCTGATCACGGCGCCCTCCTTGTCGTAGGGGCCGCTGAGCAGGCGCTCCAGCTCCCAGCGGTCCAGATCGGACCGCAGCTTCTGCAGGGCTTCGTTGGATTCGCTGAGCAGCTCCTCATCGGGTTCGAGGCCGTAGATCTCCACGGTGGCCTCGGCATCGGCCACGGCGCCTTGCCACTGGGAGAGCTGCTCGAGCTGGGCTTTCACCTCATCGAGCTGGCGCATCTTGGCCTGGGCCTGCTTCTGGTCATCCCAGAAATCGGGCTGGGAGGCCAGTTGTTCGAGGTCCTGCTGGCGTGCTTTCAGTGCAGGAACGTCAAAGACAGTCCTGGGCATTGCCCAGGCGGTCAGTGAGCTCGGAGAGGTCGCGCTTGAAGTCGGTGAGATCGAGCACCGGTGCACTAGGGCAGGATTTTGAGACCCTAGATCAGGGGATCCTGCTGCTTTCTCGCCGGTGATTCGGCCAGTCGCTCAAGGGCATCAGCGAGCAAAAGCAGCCGACTGGCCAGAAACAGCTTGGTCTGTTTCTCCGCATCCTCAGAGGGGGGCTCAGGTCCGCAAGGCTGGAGGAGATCTGTCTCGATCGCCTGGTTCAGTTGGCGGCGAACACGGGGCCATTCGTTTTGCTGCAAGGATGCTTCACGCCCGGTGGCGCGCAGGCGATCGCTGCCCAGGTGCTGCAGGGCTTGTGTTGTTTGCGTTAGAGCGGGTGTCAGGTTGAGCTGGCTCCTGAGCAATCCACTGATGTCCCTGCAGCTGCTCATCACGGTGCTGCAGTGCTGCAGGACTTCTTGGGCCCAGCGAACGTCATCATGCTTGCTGCGTGTCACCGATTGCTCAGCTACGAGCTGGGGGAGGCCTCGGCGCAGGGCATTGCGTTGCTCCCGAAGAGTCAGATAAACCCGATCATTGCCATGAATGTTGTTCATGTTGAGAAGAGCATCAGCCAATGCTTCGGTCCAGCTGCGGCACCGTTCTCTCCAGTTGCTGGCTGAGCGCTGGCTGTACACGCGCTGGGATACAAGCACACCGATCAGAACTCCGAGAATGGTCATCAACGTGCGCCAGAAGGCGTAATCCCACCAGCTGTCCAGATGGTGAAGGAGGCTGCCCGCCACTACATGGCCGCCCACAATGAAGCCATTGTTCAGTCCGGCGGTGAAGCCGAATAGGCGTACAAGAAGTAGGCCGCTAAACACCCGTGCCGGCAGCGGAAGCACCGGAGCGATTCCTGCTGTGATCACAACCGCCAGCAATCCCAGCAGCGTGCCTACGATTCTCTCGCGACCGGCGATGACGCCACCACCAAGATCCGGCTCGAGAACCGTCAGTATTGCGAGGGCGAGAAACAAGCCCTCCGGCAGGCCAATGAAATTCGCGGCTGCAATTGCGAGCATCAAGATGACCCCATTGCGCAGAACCAAGGCCCATTGAGGGGGCATCGTCATGCCACGCCGCCACTGCATTTGAGCTGTCGCAGGGCTTCACTGCATCCATCTGCATCAATGGCTGCCAGCGGCCCCTGGACTCGTTGCCGTGCGACGCCATGGCGCACGGCTCGTTCCAGCCACTCTTGCCGTTGCTGGGATTCAGGAGTGCTGAGCACAGCGGCCTGATCACTTCTCAGCACGACGCTGCGCAGGCTGCAGTGGGAGTCGTATGCGCTGATCAATTCCAGGTCGCGTTGGGCGGGTGCCCGGTTCAGAAGATCTTCCAGTTGGGCGATCAGTGCCAATTCGCTGGATTGCAGTCGCTTCAGCAGAGGACTGAACCAAAACAATCGTTCAACGGCCATGCCGAGCATCAGACCGATCAGATGCCAGCCAGTGCGGTACAGCACATACAGGCCTCCCATGTCCTGGTACCCGGGCACCGCCACCAGCAGCAACGCCATGATCACGCCGTTCATCAAGGTGGCGTCATCCAGTCCCAGACGCCGGCCCAGCAGTTTCACCAGCACATAGCCAATGCCCACGGCGAGCCAGTTGCTGACCGCTTTGATCAGCATCACCACGACGAGGCCACCAAAGACCGTGCCCACGATCCTTGCCTTTGCTGCTTTCAGCGAGGCTTCAGGGGTAGGCAGCAGGCTGCGAGCTACTCCGTAAACCACATAGAAGCCATCGATGCGCAGGGCTGCGTCGCCAGCGCTCAGGTAAAGGCCAGTGGCCAGGAAGCCTGCGAACCCCACCTGCCAAGCGTTGCGGATTTGCTGAGCTGAAAGTGAGCGGAGGGCCATCGCTCCGAAGCATCAGACCCGCATAAGATCCAGGTGATTATGCGGGATTTATGCCGAGCGTCGAGATTTATACCTGGCGACTATGTCCCTTTTGCGTACGGGCCAAGGCACTGCTGGATCGCAAGGGTGTGACCTACACCGAGTACGCCATCGATGGTGATGAGGCGGCCCGAGCTGATATGGCGGCCAAGAGTGGCGGCCGGCGCAGCGTGCCGCAGACCTTCATCAATGGGCAGCACGTGGGTGGCTGCGACGACCTGCATGCCCTCGAGCGCAGCGGCCAGCTCGATGTGCTGCTCGGAGCCACCGCTTGAGCCGGATTGATCTGGGGCGCGAGGCCCAACTGTTTGTGATCGATCCGATCACGCAGCTTCGTCCCACCAAAGATTCCAGCGTGGCGCTGATGCAGGCCGCGCAACGTGCTGGTCAGCAGGTCTGGGTGTGCACGCCAGCTCAGTTGGCGGTGCGTGGCAGCGATCCCGCCCATGAGCCGATGGTGCTGGCCCAACCGATCTGGCTGGCCGAGATTCGTCCCACCGCCAGTGGCTGGGATCTGCCGGACCCCTGGTTTGAGGCCGAGGAGCCCCGCTGGCTGCCGCTGAGCGCGTTCCCGCGGGTGTGGATGCGCAAAGACCCGCCCGTGGATGAGGCTTACCTCTATGCCACCCATCTGCTGGAACTGGCGGAGCGCCAAGGGGTGCGGGTGCTCAACCGCCCTGCCTCGCTGCGGGCCTGGAACGAGAAGCTGGGGGCCCTGCGCTGGAGCTATCTGATGGCTCCGAGCCTGGTGAGCAGCAACGCCGAACAGTTGGCCGGCTTCGCCGCGGATCACGGCGATGTGGTGCTCAAGCCCCTTGGGGGGCGTGCTGGTCAGGGGGTGGTGCGCAGCCATGCCGATGCACCTGGTTTGAAGGCGCTGCTGGAGCTAGTCACCAACCAGCAGACCTTGCCCGTGATGGTGCAGGCCTTCCTGCCAGCGGTGACCGCGGGCGATAAGCGCATCCTGCTGGTGAACGGTGAGCCGCTCGGCGCTGTGAACCGCAAGCCCGCCCCCGGGGAGTTCCGCAGCAACCTGGCGGTGGGTGGTTCACCGGAAGCCACCGAGCTCACGGATCAGGAGCGGCGCATCTGCGCCGAGCTGGCCCCGGCTCTTCAGGCGGAGGGTTTGTTCTTTGTGGGCATCGATGTGATCGATGGCCGCCTCAGCGAGATCAACGTGACCAGCCCCACCGGTGTGCGCGAGGTGGAGCGACTGGGTGGGATCGCCTTGGCCGATCAGACCATCGCGCAACTGCTGAGCAGCTGATCGTGGCTCAGTCGAGGTGAAGCGGCCCGCCGCAGTGCGGGCATTGCTCCTGTGCCTTTGATCCTTCCGTTTGGTGGCGCTGCTGGCGGTGTGCCTCCTGGAGGCTGGCCGTCACGATTCCGGTGGGCACCGCAATGATGCTGTAGCCCAGCAGCATCACCAGCGAGGCCACGAAGCGGCCCAGGGTGGTGACGGGAGCGACATCGCCGTAGCCCACGGTGGTGATCGTGACCACCGCCCAATAGATGCCCACCGGAATGCTGGTGAAGCCGCTGCGTTCCCCTTCGATCACGTACATCAACGTGCCGATCAGCACCACCAGCGCCACGATCGTGAGCAGAAACACGCTGATCTTGCGCCGACTGGCCACCAGGGCCTGACGCAGCACCTCGGCCTCATCGAGATACGAGCCCAGCTTGAGGATCCGGAACACCCGAAGGAGCCGCAGCACCCGCACGATCAGCAGCGATTGCCCGGCCGGGATGCCCAGGGTGAGCAGCGGCGGCAGGCTCGAAACCAAGTCCACCAGGCCGAAGAAGCTGCGGGCATAGGACCAGGGCTGCCGGCTGCAGAGCAGTCGCAGCAGGTATTCGAGGCTGAACAGGCTGGAGAACAGCAGTTCCAGGGCCTCGAACACACTGCGGTGTTGGCCGCGCAGCCGTGGATCGCTCTCCAACGCCACCAGCAGCACGCTGAGCACGATGGCGATCAGCAGCGCCAGATCAAAGCGCTTCCCAGCTGGGGTGTCGGATTCAAAGATCACCCGCTCCAGCTGCGCACGCCCCACCGCATTGCGGATCGCCAGGGCGACGACCATCAGCCCGGCCAGGAGCCCGAGTCCGGCGCTGAACGCGTTCACGGGGTGGCGTTGCTGGGGTGCAGCCGGGGCAGATCCAGTTGCTGCTGCAGCACGCCCAGCTTCAGGGCCACTTCCGCCAGCTCTCGTTCCACGGCTGAGCCACGCACTAGGCCGGCACCGGCCGTGAGCTCAAGCCGTTGGCCCTGCAGGCTGCCGCTCCGAATCGCCACCCGTAGCTCGGTGTCGCCTTCGCTGTCGATCCAGCCGATGGGGGCTGCGTAGTAACCCCGCTCAAACGGCTCCAGGCTGCGCAGGGCAGCCATCGCCTCACGCCTGGGTAGCCCCGCCACGGCGGGCGTGGGATGCAGCGCTGCCGCCACGGCCAGTGGCTGTTGCTCTCCCAGGGCTGCCGTGATCGGTGTGTGCAGATGCACCAGTTGCCCGTGGCGGGCGAGGCGCGGATGGCGGGGGCGCCGGGGCGTGAGCCCGCTGTGCTGGAGCACTTCGGTGATCGCTTCCACCACCAGCTCGTGCTCGCGGCGGTCTTTGTCGGAGTGGAGGAGCTGGTCGGCGTTGGCGCCCACCGGTGCCGTGCCGGCCAGGGCATCACTGCGCAGCTGGCCCTGGCGCACGGTGAGCAGCCGCTCGGGGGAGGCGCCCAGCAGGGCGGGGCCATCGGCCTGCTGCCAGAGGAAGCGGCAGCTGCCGGGTTGGCGTTGACGCAGCTGAGCGAGCAGCAGCAGCGGATCGAGCGGTTGGGCCAGCTGCAGCTGTTGGCGCACCGCCAGCACCAGCTTGCGGAGGTTGCCGGCCTCCACCAGCTCTAGCCCCCGTTCCACCACAGAGCGGTAGCCCTCCTGCCAGGGGGAGCTGCTCACGATGGCGGGGCCTGGCTGATCGCCGGCATCGGCGCTGGGATCGGCGGGGAGTTGCGCCAGCCGCTCGGCTTGCTCCCACAGTTCCTCGGCCAGGGAGCGGGCGCTCACCTCGCCGCCCAGGGTGCGCTGCAGGCGCAGCCAGCAATGGCGGCCCTGGCGGCTCAGCTGCCAGCGGGGCAGCACCGCTTGCACCCCAGGCACGCCATCCCCCTCCTGCAAGGGGCTATCGAAGAAGGAGAAGGCCAGCAGCACCCGTGGCCGTGCCAGCGGCGGGCAGGCTTGCGGTGCCGCCAGGCGCCCCAGGCTCACGGCGCTGAAGCGCTGGGCGAGTTCAAAGCGGCGCGGGCCACTCAGCTCGAGGCTGTTGCAGCGGCCGCTGGCGGCCAGGCACAGGCCCGGGGCACTGTCCCAGAGGAAGCGAAAGCGCTCGCCTTGATCCAGTTGGCTCAGCAGCGCCATTGGGTCGCGGCCCGTCAGGGGCAGCGCCAGGCTGAGCACGCCTTCTCCCTCCAGCTGGCGGGCGCCTTCGGCGGCTGCCGCCAGCAGATCGCTGAAGCTGGTTGTGACGCTGGATGGAGCCTGCACCCGGAACGGGCAGAAGCGGCTGCTCAAATGTATGGGCCTTCTTGCGTCGCCAGTTGCCCCTGCCCGCGTCCGAGCCTCAGGTCGTCGCAAGCCTTCACGCCGATCCGGCTCAGCGGCGGCGCCTGTGGAAAGCGGCGATCAAGTGGCCGATGTATTCGGTGGCGGTGATGCCCGTGCTGCTGGCCGCCGGGTGGCGGGCCGGGCAGGGGTTGGTGGTGCGCCTCGATCAGCTGCTGCTGTTTCTGCTGGCAGCGGTGTTGCTGCTGGCCTGGGAAAACCTCGCCAACGATGTCTTCGATGCCGACACCGGCGTCGACACCCACGGCAAACCCCATTCGGTGGTCAACCTCACGGGCCGGCGCGATCGCGTGTCGCTGCTGGCCAACGGTGCGCTGCTGTTGGGGCTGGTGCTCATGGCCCTGGTGGCGCTCCGCAGCAGTTCTGCCGTGCTGGCCCTGGTGCTCGCCTGCTGTGGCATTGGTTATGCCTATCAAGGCCCGCCGCTGCGCCTGGGTTACCGGGGCCTTGGTGAGCCTCTCTGCTGGATTGCCTTTGGGCCGCTGGCCACCGCTGCCGCACTGCTGGCCCTGGCCCCCGCCGGAGATGTCGGGGTGCCCTGGCGGGTGGCATTGGAGCTTGGCGGTGGCCCGGCCCTGGCGACCACCCTCGTGCTGTTCTGCTCCCACTTCCATCAAGTGGAGGAAGACGCAGCCCATGGCAAGCGCTCCCCCGTGGTGCGCCTGGGCACTGGAGCGGCCGCAGGCTTGATCCCCTGGTTTGTGGCGGCTGCCCTGGCCCTGGAGTGGGCGCCGGTGCTGGTGCGGCAATGGCCGCTCACGGCCCTGCTGGGGGCCATCGGGCTGCCGCCTGCCCAGGCGCTGATCCGTTTGCTGCGTCAGCACCACCGCGAACCGGAACGGATCGTGGGCAGCAAGTTTTTAGCCCTGCGCTTCCAGGCCCTCAATGGCCTGGGCTTGGCGGTGGGCCTGGCCCTGGGGCGCTGGTTGGGATGAGCGCTGAGGGCCTGCTGCAGCTGAGCTGGCGGCCCTATCGCTTCGTGTTGCCGCGCAGCCTGATCACCAGCCGCGGCGCGTTGGTGGAACGCTCCGGTTGGCTGCTGCGCTTGGAAGCCTCGGATGGTGCCCTGGGCTGGGGTGAGGCGGCGGCGCCGTTGTTGGGGGAGTCGCCGGCACACCTGGCCGCGGCGTTGGAGAGGCTGCCGCCTGTTCTCAGGCGTGACGACCTAGAGCAACGGATCTCTGCATTGCCGGCGGCGTTCGCCTGTGCCGTTGGCATGGCGCTGGCGGAACTGGATGGCGGCTGGGCTGCGGCTCCGGAGAACGGGCTTCGGGTGCCTGCATCGGCCTGGCTGCTGCCGGCCGGAGAGTTGGCCCTCGATGCGCTCGATCGGGTGCTGGCGGATCAGCGGGGCGAGCTCACCTTCAAGTGGAAAGTGGCCGCCGCCGCTGATGCGCTGGAGTGCGGCGTGCTCGAGCAGCTGCTGCAGCGGCTGCCCACTTCGGCCCGCTTGCGTCTGGATGCCAATGGCGGCTGGGATCCGGCCACCGCCCAGCGCTGGGCCGATCGCCTTCGCGATGAACCGCGGCTGCAGTGGCTGGAGCAACCACTGGCACCAGCGGCTTGGGCAGAGCTGCTGCGCTTGGCGGCCCGCGTGCCTGTGGCGCTGGATGAATCGTTGCCCCATCTTCAACCTGAGCAGCAGGTCGCCTGGCCGGGCTGGTTGGTGCGCCGGCCCCTGCAGGAGGCCGATCCCCGGCCGTTGCTGGCGCAGTTGCAGGCGGGCCTGCCCCGGCAGATGATCAGCACAGCCTTTGAAACCGGGATCGGCCGGCGCTTTGTGGAACAGCTGGCGGCCCTGCAAGCTCAAGGCCCCACACCCGTGGCTCCAGGCTTCGCCCCGGGATGGCGGCCTCATGGAGAGTTGTTCGCCGTCGATGCCCAGCGGGTGTGGGAGGCCGCGGCATGAGCCAACCCCTGCTGTTGGTGGCCGGTGCTGATCGGGTTGGGCTTGCCGACACCCTGCAGCAGGCCTGGCAGCAGGGCCAAACCGTGGCGATCGCAGCGCCTGAGGAAGCGGAGCTGCTGCGAGCTGCCTTGCCAGAGGTGATCGATCCCGCGTGGGGGCCGGCGGTGGTGCTGGGCACCGGTGGCAGCAGCGGTGGCCGGCGCTGGTGTTTGCAGCCGCTTGCCCACTTGCAAGTGGCGGTGGCGGGCACGGCCCAGTGGCTGGAGGGTCTTGGGTTCCCCCTTGGGCAGCTGGAACTGTTCAATCCCCTGCCGCTGCATCACGTGAGTGGTCTGATGCCGCTGCTGCGGGCCAGGGCTTGGGGGGCTGAGCTGCGCTGGCTCTCTCCTGAGCTGATGCGTGATCCTGAGCAGTTGTTGGCAACCGCCAGCCCTCGATCCGCGGAGCGGGCCGTGCTCTCGCTGGTGCCCACGCAGTTG
Organism: Synechococcus sp. CB0101; assembly: GCF_000179235.2. NCBI lineage: Bacteria > Bacillati > Cyanobacteriota > Cyanophyceae > Synechococcales > Synechococcaceae > Synechococcus > Synechococcus sp. CB0101. The sequence continues at coordinate 2,748,276 of NZ_CP039373.1, read as the reverse complement.
CAGCGCTTGCTGGAGGCGCCAGCGGGGATTCGCTGGTTGGAGCGTTTTGCCCTGATCTGGGTGGGTGGTGCGGCCTTGCATTCGGCTCTGGCCCAGCGTTGCCGCGATCGGAAGATTCGGCTGGCACCTTGCTACGGGAGCACCGAAACCGGCGCGATGGTGATGGCGCTGGCGCCGCAACGGTTTCTGGCGGGCGTAGATGGCTGCGGAGCTGGGCTACCGCACGTGCAGTTGCGCTCTGACCCCAGCAGTGGTGCCTTGCAGATTCAGGCCGGCAGCCTGGCTGGGGGTGTGTTTCAGAACGGGGTGCTGGAACCACTCCCCCGCACGCAGGGCTGGTGGAGCAGTGGCGATCGCGCCGAGTGGGTGGCGGAGAGTTGGCAGGTTCTCGGGCGTCTGGATGGAGCGATCCAGAGCGGCGGCGAAACCGTGTTCCCGGAGCAGGTGGAGCAGCGTTTGCTGGAGCTGGCCAGAGCTCAGGAGCTGCCGCTGCTGGATCTGCTCCTGTTGCCGGAGCCGGATGCGCTCTGGGGGGCACGGCTGGTGGCGCTGGTGAAGCCGGCTGCTGGTGCAGGCACAGCGGCAGCGGGGTTGCTGCAGAGCCTTCAGGGCTTGGCGCTCAGCCTGCCGCCAAGCCAACGGCCGCGGCGTTGGTTGCTTTGCGGGGCGTTGGAGCGCAATCCGCTGGGGAAGTGGGAGCGCGGGCGTTGGAGCCGTTGGCTGCTCACGCCGCCGCCCCCCAATCCCTGACAAGCCCCGTTCGGATCGCTACAAGCGGGGGGTAGCGGCCTGTGGGTGGATGAGCAACGGCGACTGGAGTGCCCTGGATCTCACCGAGGTGAGCAACAAAAAGCTGGCGGCTGGCCTGCTGGGGATCTTTCTCGGATCCTTCGGACTCCACAAATTCGTGTTGGGTTACACGAAGGCCGGCCTGATCATGCTGTTGCTCACCGTGCTCACCTGCGGTGTGGCGGGGTTTGTGATGGGATTGATCGGGGTGATTGAAGGGGTGATCTACCTCACCCAAACGCCCCAGGAGTTCAAGGCCACCTATCTCGATGGGCGCAAAGAATGGTTCTGAACCGTTCGCTGAATCGGCTGCCCGCTCTGCTGCTGCTGGTGGCTGGAGCGGTGAGTGTGGGGGCCTGGGGATCTATGCCTCACGAGGGTTTTCATCCCTTCGCCCTGCTCACAGCTCTGTTGCCGTTGCAGTTGGCGGCCGTGTTTTGGTGCATTCAGGCGTCGTCTACAGCGGCTGCACGCCCCCCTTCAGTGCTGAGGCCTCCAACCAGCGGTTGATGGCAGCCGGGAGCTCCCGCCGCTCCCGCTGCCCGGTGCTGATGGCCAGGTGGCGGGTGAGTCCCTGCGCCACAGCCGTGCCATTGCTGCTGAATCGGTAGTGGATCTCAAAGCTGCCGGGATCGAGGCGGCGTGGCTCCAGGGCAATCGCCAGGGGGGCGCCGCACACCAGCGGTTTGAAGAAATCAGCGCTGCAATGCACGATCGGCAGGGCGATTTCTGGGCACGATCCCGGCTGGGGGAACACCTCAGCTGCCGCGATGCCAAAGCGCTCCAGGCTCTCTTCGTAGGCCTCGTGGCACCAGTGCAGCAGCTGCGGGAAGTGCATTACGCCGGCGGCATCCGTGTCGCCGAAGCGCACGGTGCGGCAGAGCAGGAGCCAGCTGTCGGGATTCATGGTGGGAAGGCTTGCAGGCCAGTGAAGCTGAGGCCGAGGCGCACCGCCCAGTAGGCGAGGAGAGCCCCGGCGCCCCACCCCAAGGTGCCTGCGCGCAACGGGAAGGGCAGCAGTTCACGCCGTTGGATGGCGAGGACCGACCAGCCCACCAGCCCCGCCGCTGCGATCGGGCCGAAGGCATGCCAGTGGAGTGACTCAGACAGGTTGCCTGTGAGCGCTGCGCTGGTGGCGCGGGTGAGAAAGCAGGTGGGGCAAGGGATGCCTGTGAGCCCCCTCAGAGGGCAGTCCCAGCCTGGGAGGCTTGGATGCAATCCCTTGAGCCAGAGGTGGCCCGTGAAGCCGGCTGGGAGCAGCCAGCCGGCGTGTTGAAGGCGGCGCAGGAATCGGTTCAGAGCAATCGATCAGGCAGCAGAGCTGATCAACGATCCACCGAACCCATGATCACGTCGATCGAGCCGAGGATCGCCATGATGTCGGCCACCTTCGCCCCCTTGAGAATGTGGGGAAGGATCTGCAGGTTGTTGAAATCGGCGGCGCGGATCTTGAAGCGCCAGGGAGTCACGTCGTCGTTGCCCTGGATGAACACGCCGATCTCACCCTTGCCGGATTCGAGGCGGGTGTAGAGCTCACCGCCGGGAATCTTGAAGGTGGGCGCCACTTTCTTGGCCACGATTTGATAATCGAAGCCGGCGAATTCACTGGTTTTGCCCTCAGCCATGCGGCGGGCTTCCAGGTGCTCGGTGGGGCCGCCGGGGATCATCGCGCAGGCCTGGCGCAGGATCTTGAGCGACTGACGCATTTCCTCGATCCGCACCCGGTACCGGGCGAAGCAGTCGCCTTCCTTCTCCCAGGCCACATCCCAGTCGAAGTCGTCGTAGCACTCGTAGTGATCCACCTTGCGCAGATCCCAGGGCACCCCTGAGGCGCGCAGCATCGGCCCCGAGAGGCTCCAGTTGATCGCCTGTTCGCGGGTGATCGTGCCCAGACCCTCAATCCGCTTGCGGAAGATCGGGTTGTTGGTGATCAGCTTTTCGTATTCATCGATCTTGGGGCCGAACCAATCGCAGAAGTCGAGGCACTTCTCCAGCCAGCCGTAGGGCAGATCCGCCGCTACACCGCCGATGCGGAAGTAGTTGTTGTTGATCAGGCGTTGGCCGGTAGCCGCTTCCCAGAGGTCGTAGATCATCTCCCGCTCACGGAAGATGTAGAAGAACGGTGTCTGGGCGCCTACGTCCGCCAGGAAGGGGCCAAGCCAGAGCAGGTGGTTGGCGATGCGGTTGAGCTCCAGCATCAACACGCGGATGTAACTGGCGCGCTTGGGCACCGGCACATCGGCCAGGCGTTCGGGTGCATTCACCACGATTGCCTCGTAGAACATGCCGGCCGCATAGTCCATGCGGCTCACGTAGGGCACGAACATCACGTTCGTGCGGTTCTCGGCAATCTTCTCCATGCCGCGGTGGAGGTAGCCGATCACCGGCTCGCAATCCACCACGTCCTCACCGTCGAGGGTCACCACGAGCCGCAGCACCCCGTGCATTGAGGGGTGGTGCGGCCCGAAGTTGACCACCATCGGCTCCGTGCGCGTTTCCAGCTGCGTCATGGGGCCGAGGGGGATGGGCTCGCTGGCGGGATCTTAGGAAGGAAGGGCCGCTGCTTCTGTTGCTGCGCTTGGGCGATCCGCCGGATTCCGCCACGTTTGATCACGTTCCGGTGCTGGCGGAGCCGGTGCTGGCTGGTTTTGCCGAGCTTGAGGGGCTGCTGGATCAGCGCGGCGAGGGAGTGCTGATCGACTGCACCTTGGGTGGCGGGGGGCACAGTGCCTTGCTGCTGGAGGCCCATCCACGCCTGCGCCTGATCGGCCTAGATCAAGATCCAACCGCCCGTGCTGCAGCTGCCCAGCGGCTCGCGCCCTTCGGCGATCGGGTGGAGATCGTGGCCACCAACTTCGCCACTTACACCCCTGCAGAGCCTGTGGTGGCGGTGCTGGCGGATTTGGGCGTGAGCAGCCCTCAGCTCGATGTCGCGGAGCGGGGATTCAGCTTCCGTTTGGATGGCCCGCTCGACATGCGGATGAATCCCGATGCCGGTGAAACCGCGGCAGCGCTGATCGATCGGCTCGATGAAACCGAGCTGGCTGATCTGATTTATGCCTATGGCGAGGAGCGCCTGTCGCGCCGCATCGCCCGCCGGATCAAGCACGACTTGGCGGAGCAGGGGGCTTACGGCGGCACCGCCGCCCTGGCCTATGCCGTGGCCGGTTGCTACCCCCCCAAGGCGCGGCGCGGCCGCATCCATCCCGCCACGCGCACCTTTCAGGCCCTGCGGATCGCCGTGAACGATGAGCTGGGGGTGCTCGACCGATTGCTGTCCAGCGCACCTGATTGGTTGGTGCCAGGTGGACTCTTTGGCGTGATCAGCTTCCACTCCCTGGAAGACCGCCGTGTGAAAACCGCCTTTGTGAGCGATGAGCGGTTGCAGCGGATCACCCGTAAAGCGGTGATGGCCACGACTGAGGAGGAGGAACGCAACCCCCGCAGCCGGAGTGCGCGCTTGCGCCTGGCCCACCGCCGCTGCACGATCGAGGGGTGACCCAGGCTCTCCTGCTGTCGCCGGATTTTCTTGAACCCCTGTCCTCCGAACAGCGGAAGCAGGCGGAGGCCGTGGCTGCCGCCTGGATGGGATATCTGCCGGGGATGGAGCTGGCCACTGCTGCCGCCTCTGCGGCGCCCGAGTGGCCGCAGCTCAGATTGCTGGCTGCTCTTGTGGCGCTCACAGGGCAGACGCCCGAAGCCAGGGCAGAGGCCGCCTCACAGCTACAGGCCGCCGGCGACGGGCTGCAGCAGCTGGATCGCTGGGGGCAGGGTCTGCTGGAGGCTGCTCAGCTTTGGTACCGCGGGGAGCTGGGTTGGGCGCTGCGTCGGTTGGAGCTGCTGCTGCTGGAGGCTCCGCAGGCCGTGTTTCCGCTCAAGGTTGCCGAGTGGGTCTGTTACTTGCGCGGGCAGGAGAGCCATGGCCCACGGCTTCTCGAATTGGCGAGTTGGTGTCGTGAGCACCATCCGGAACAGCCTGATGTTTTGGCGATTGAGGCCTTTGCTCTGGAGCTTTGTGGGTGCTTGCCTCAGGCGGAGCGGTGTGCTCATGAAGCGGTTGAGCAGCGTTCTCTTAATCCCTGGGCTGATCACGCTTTGATGCATAGCCTCCAGCGTCGGGGAGCGCTGGATCAGGCGTTGCAATGGGCTGAGCAGCGCCATGGCAGTTGGCAGGCTGCGGCGTGGCCCATGGCCCTGCATAACCACTGGCACCGTTCACTTCTATGGCTGGAAGCCGCGGAGGATCGCTTGGCTTGGCGTCAGTGGCTGGCCGTGGCAGGCCATGTCACCCCGACGCTGGGCACCGGCGAAGCGCTCGATTGGATCGCGTTGGCATGCCGACTCGAGCTCGCCGGCCCAGAGCGCTGGCCGGTGGTGCTGAATCCAATCTGGCGGCAGTTGGCTGATGGCATCGCCGATCGATGCCATCAGCCGGAGGCACCGTTGATCGCTGTGCAGTACGCCTGGTGTCTAGCCCGCGCCGAGCCAAGGGCCAACCAGGCAGAAGCCCTAGCTGCCCTGCGCCGCGGGGTGGCGATGCAGGCTCAGTCCGTTGGCTGGTGCTGGCGGCCAGCCGCTGTTGATTTGGTGGAGGCTGCGATCGCCCTGGCCCGAGGCCAGCATCAACAGGCTTTGGATCGATTGGAGCCCCTGCAGGGTTGGTTCGCGCTGGCAGGGGGAAGCGACGCTCAGGCCCTGCTTCTCCACCAGATGCTGTTGGTGGCCGCTCGGCGCAGCGGCCGAGATGCGCTCGCGGACCAGATCGCGGCGCGGCTGCGGGCAGATCGCCCCTCGCTCACGCCGCTGGATCGCGTCTGGATCAGCCGTTGCTGAGGATGCCGGTGTGGTCTTGGCTGCCGAATAGCTGGCGGTAGGCCGCGGTGCTGATGCAGATCACCACCGGGAAGATCACGAACAGTCCGCCGTAGCTGAACAGGGCGGCCACGGCGTGGATCACGCTTTCCACGATCCCCAGCCACAGCACCACCCACCAGCTGGGGTTCACACCGCTCACGCCGGCTTGCAGGGTTTCCACAGGACGCTTCACACCGAACAGCGACAGCTGCAGCAGGAACTTCTGAGAGATCAGGAACCAGATGTAGAAGATGCCGAACACGATCACCGGAATCACGGTGAGGGTGGTGTTGAGCGCATTCAGGCCGGTGCCGATCAGCGCGGCCACCAAGCCCACCACGCCCAGCACGATCGCCAGCAGGATGGCTGAACCGAGCAGGCGGCCGCTGGCGGCCCCATCCCAGCGGGTGAAGTTGCGGAAGGAAGGGCGCTGGCCATCGAGGCTCATCCAGGCGCAGCGGGTGATGCCCACCACGCCCCAGAGGCCCACGATCACGTAGCCGATGGCGCCCACCACCACGGCGATGCCGGCGGCCACCGGGTGCAGGAAGGTCAGTTCACCACTGTTGAGGCGCAGCAGGCCCCCCAGCAGCAGCGCACCGAAGGGCACCAGGATCAAGGTGACGAGCACCTGGAACAGCAAAAAAGGCCAGGGGGCACGGCAAAAGGCCTGCCAGCCGTCTTCGACAGCACGCAGCACCTGCAGCTTGTTGGTGCCGGGGGTCGGCAGGCTCATCAGCACAAGGCAATTGCCTGGAAGGTAGCGATCGCTGCAGCGCCCGCCCAGCTTTTGTTGCACTAAGCGTTCAGTGTGAACGGTTTGAGGCGGGGCTCTCAGCGCTGGCGTAAGTCCGTCACGGCGGCCCGCACCAGGGCAGCAGCGTTGTCGATGTCGGTCGGGCTGGTGTGGCGGCCCAGGCCGAAGCGCAGCGCCGCCGCTGCCTGCTGGCGGCTGAGCCCCAGGGCCTGCAGCACGTGGGACGGTTCGCCGCTGCTGCAAGCGGAGCCGCTGCTGATCGCCAGGTGAGGCCGCAGCCGCCGTTGCAGGGCACTGCCCTCCACCCCCTCGATCCAGACATTCAGGTTGTGGGCCAGCCGCGGTGCCGGGGCGCCATTGCGCTGGATGCCGCCCAGCTCCTGCAGCTGTTGCCAGAGGCGCTCCCGCAGCGCTTCAAGCCTCTCGGCCCGTGCCGCTTGGTCGGTTAGGGCGAGCTCGAGCGCTGTCGCCAGCCCCACGATCAGCGGCACCGGCAAACTGCCGGCCCGCAGGCCCTGCTCCTGGCTGCCGCCATGCAGTTGTGGCGCCAGGGTCACCCCCGGGGCCACCACCAGGGCACCGATGCCCTTGGGGCCATAGAGCTTGTGAGCGCTCAGGCTGAGCAGATCGATCCCAAGCTCCGCCGGCCGCACCGGGATGTGGCCCACGGCTTGGGCGCCGTCGCAATGGAAGCGGATTCCCTGGGATCGACAGAGCTCGGCGATGGCCGCGATCGGTTGCAGCACCCCGATTTCGTTGTTGGCCGCCATCACGCTCACCAGCAGGGTGCTGGGCCGCAGCGCTTGGCGGAGCTGCTCGAGATCCACCAGCCCCGAGGCGGGCACCGCCAGTTCGGTGAGTTCAAAACCGTGGCGGCTCAGGTAGCGCAGCGGATCGAGCACGGCGCGGTGCTCGGTGCTGAGGCAGAGCAGGTGGCGCCGCGCGCCGCCAGCCTGCAGCTCCGCTTCGGCCAGGCCCTTCAGGGCCAGGTTGTTGGCCTCGGTGGCGCCGCTGGTGAACACCACCGCTGCGGGCTCCACCCCCAGGGCACCGGCGATTTGACCTCGGGCCTGCTCCACCGCCGCTGCCGCCAGCAGACCGGGCCGGTGGCTGCGGCTGGCGGGATTCGCGAACTGCGCAGTCCACCAAGGCGCCATCGCCTCCACCACCGCCGGCTCGCACGGGGTGGTGGCCTGGTGATCCAGGTAGATGACGGGATCGGCCATGGCCCCCCATGCTGGCAAGCAGCGTGCTGTGGTCGCCCTGATGGCTGATGCGTTCCCGCGGATCTGGCGCCGTTTCGCCGTGGGCGGCGGGCTGCTGCTCGGCCTTGCCGCCGCTCCCGCCGTCGCGCAGACCTCCCTCGGGGCTCCAGACCCCAGCAACCCGCACCGCAGTGCCACCGATCAGCGACCCGCCGATTTGGTGTTGCTGCGCGAATGGACCACGATGCAAGGGGCGTTTGCCATCGGTGTGCACAACGCCAAGCCCGATCCGCGGGATGCTTCGGCCCGCACGATTGTGGTGTGGGTGGAAGCTCCCGGTGATGTGAAGTTGGCGGTGGATACGTTGCGTTGCAGCCCGGAGGCGCCGATGCGGCTCACCCGCAGGGGCCGCGATCTGCTGATCAAGGAGCTCAATCCCGGCGGCACCATCACCGAGGCCAATCGGCTCGATCACCAGATCTGGTGGGCGGCCTGCTTCCCGGAACAGGCCGGCAAGGATCCCGCCACGCTCCAGGCCACAGCCCGTCAGCTCGGTTACTCGGGTCAGTTGCGTGAGCAGCAGCAGGTGCTCCCTGGCAACCCTCGATAGATTGCGGCCATGAGCCTCGAACCCGAATCCCAGGCCCCCGAGCAGGCCGAAGCCGCCGCTCCCCAGCCCCCGGCCCGGCTGCTGCTGGTGGACGATGAACCCGGGCTACGCACCGCCGTGCAGGCCTATCTGGAGGATGAGGGCTTCCAGGTGACCACCGCCGTGGATGGGGAAGACGGCTGGGCCAAGGCCCAGGAGCTGCTGCCAGACCTGGTGATCAGCGACGTGATGATGCCCCGCCTCGATGGCTATGGGCTGCTGCGCAAGCTGCGCGATGACGAGCGCCTCGGCGGCACGCCGGTGATCTTCCTCACCGCCAAGGGCATGACGGCCGATCGCATCGAGGGCTTCCAGGCCGGCTGCGACGACTACATCCCCAAGCCGTTCGACCCTGATGAGCTGGTGGCCCGCGTGCGCAACGTGGTGCGTCGTCAGGAGCGCTTGCTGCAGGAAGCGGCTCGCTTCGCTGATGCCGACATCGGTCAGATGGCCAAGCAGATCACCGAGATCCGCTCCCTGTTGGCCACGGGCGGCAGCAAGAAGCAAAGCGCTGCGGTGAAGCACGAGTTCACCCCGCGGGAAGCCTCGGTGCTGCAGCTCGTGGCGGAGGGAATGATGAACAAGGAGATCGCCAGGCGCCTGGAAACCTCCATCCGCAATGTGGAGAAATACGTGAGCCGCCTGTTCACCAAAACCGGCACCGCCAGCCGCACCGAGTTGGTGCGCTACGCCCTCGAACACGGCCTGGTTGAGTAGCGCCGAGCTTCCGCGCGAAGACTGGCTACCGGCTGCCTTCAATGGCGGCCACGCCTACCGCGATCGCATCAGCGCGGCATCCCCGAGCGTTGTTGCTTTCTACGCCGGGCGCTACACCCATTCAGATCGGGCGCTGTGGAGCGAGCGCCTTGCCGCCGGTGAGGTGTGGCGTAACGGCCAGCCGCTCCTGGCCGATGCGCCCCTCTCAGCCGGGGATCGGTTGGTGTGGCATCGGCCGCCCTGGCTGGAGCCTGCCGTGCCGGTGCTGAACGAGGCCTCGGTCGTGTTCGACGACGGCGATCTACTGGTGCTCAACAAACCCAGCGGCTTGCCGGTGCTGCCCGCCGGAGGCTTCCTGGAGCACACGCTGCTGGCGCAGTTGCAGGGCTGGGCACCGGAAGCTCGCCCGGTGCACCGGCTGGGGCGCTTCACCTCAGGGCTGTTGGTGTGCGCGCGTCGTGCCGAGAGCCGCGCTTGGCTGAGCGCCCAGTTGCGCGAGAGCACCGCGGCGGCTCAGCCGCATGGCGATCAGGAATACTTCGGCGCCGAGGAGCATCCCCACTCCGGGTGCCTCAAGATCTACCGCGCCCTCACGCAGCCGTTGCCAGCGGACTGGCAAGTCGGTGAATCCCGCGACGTGACCACCGCGATCGGCCGGCGTCCCCATCCGCTGTTGGGGGAGATCTGGTGCGCCGCAGATGTCTCCCCCAGAGCTGCGTTGCCCTCCCGCAGTTGCTTCACCCTGCTGGAGCGCCGGCCGGAGAGCTGTCTGGTTGAGGTGGCGATTGCCACGGGCCGCCCGCATCAGATCCGCATTCATGCCGCTGCGATCGGGGCACCGTTGGAGGGCGACCCGTTGTATCGCGCCGGTGGTCGTGCGGATCCGCAGGTGCTGCCTGGTGACGGCGGATATCTTCTGCATGCCTGTCGCTTCGTGTTGCGACCTCCGGCGCGTGCACCGCTGCACCTGGAGGCGCCGCCGCCGCTGCCTCTGCGGATCACACCCGGCACCACGACGATCCTGGGATTTACCGAGGCTTAATCCCTCGTGGTTAGACCTGTGTGAGCCGTCCGATCCCCATGCGCCGTTGTCTTGCCCCGCTGGTGGCTTGCTCGTTGTTCACCGTCACGGCCTGTTCCACGTCGCAGGGCTTGCGGAGTGGTCTGGAGCAAGACCAGCCCACAGCCATGACCCTCACGCTCTGCAAGGTTCAGCGGGCCTCGTTCGATGACAGTGCCAGTGATGACGGCCGGCCCACGGTGGGTGACAGCTGGACTTACACGGTCAATGTTTCGACGGCTACGGGGCCTAAGGCCTGTGATGAGGCAACCGGCCAATTCTTTGGGGTTGAGGAAATTGTGCAGGAGCAATCGGTTGATGCCGGCGTGTCGAAATTCCTGACGAATTTTCAGGGCACGTTTGTGCTGCCTGATGGCAATTTGCAGCTGCGCTCTATGGGTTTTGTGACCATCAAGGCTGAGGAAATGGCGGAAATGAATCGCACTGGTCCGGTGGCGCTGGGGCTAGGCGATTTGTTCCCGAAACAGCATGAAGCTTCTGTAATCGGTCAGGGAGGGGCTTACACCGGGCAGATCGGGAGTGCTGTCGTGGAGCCAGGCAATCCCCCGGTCGTTCAGCTCAAGCTGTTCCAGCGCTTCTAACTCAAAGCGCGGCCGCCAGTGCGATCACAGCACCGGCGGCCAGCACCGTTGCTTGAAGCTCCATGAGCTCAGGCCTTCTCGAAGGCCAGCAGGCGGGAGAAATAGAAGGGGGCTTGGTTGAGGCTGCGCTGCTTCAGCACGAAGCCCGCTTCCTCAGCGGCTTTCACGATGCCGGCTTCTTTGAGGGTGTAGGCGCGAGTGGTTTTGCTGGGTCCGGGGAACAGTTGGCCAATGCCTTTGAGCAGGGCCAGCAGCGGCGTGTACGGGGCAAAGCTCACGATCAGGTGCTGCTCGGCCATGGAGGCCAGGTGGCGCACCATCTCCTCGGCCGGCTCCTGCGGGTAGTGGATGAACACATCCAGGCACACCACGGTGTTGTAGCGGCCGCTCAGGCTTTCGAGGTCGGAGGCCAGGAAGCTGATCTGCCCCTTTTGCACGCCCGCTTCGTTGGCGCGCCGCTCGGCTTCCTTCACCATCGCTTCCGAGAGGTCCGAAGCGGCGATGGAGCCGGCTCCCAGCTCAGCCAGCGGCAGGGTGAGGCTGCCCACGCCGCAGCCGGCATCACAGAAGCTGCGGCCCGCCAGGTTGCCCTGCTCCTTGAGCCAGGCCAGCACGTTGTCCACCGTTTTCTGGTGGCCGATACGGATGTTGCGCTGCACCTTGTTCACGTCGTCCGACTCGCTGTAGATGCGGTTCCAGCGATCGAAACCAGTCGTTTCGAAGTAGCCCTTCACCTCCTGCTTCTCGGCGGCCTTCTGGGCCTCAGTGGTGTTGAGAAGCTGCTCGGTGGGCATTGGAGCGGGCCTGCGGCGAACGGTGCGATGGCGCGGATCCTATTCAGGCCGCCCGGCTCCAGCGCAGATCTCCGGCGTCGCCGCTCCAGCGCAGCAGCTCCGCCAGGGGACGGCCGATCAGCTGCTGCGGCAATGGCCCTGTGCCGCCCAGGAGGCGCCGGGGCAGCACGGTGGCCGCAGCGATGGCTTGCTCGGCATCGCCGCTCCAGCTGGCCAGGCGCCGCACCGCTTCCAGCAGAGGCAGGGTTACCCCGGCGAGGGTGCCGTCCTCCAGACGGCAGCTGCCGTTCTCCACGATCAGGGCCCGCTCATCCCAGCGGTGCACCCCATCGGCCAGGCCGTAGGGGGCCAGGGCATCGCTCACCAGCAGCACCTGCTCGGGCAGCAGCCGCTGCAGCAAGACCGCCATCGAGGGCGCCACGTGCACCCCATCGGCGATCAGGCCCAGGGCCACGTCTCCCCGCAGGGCGGCCGCGGCGATCGGCCCCGGGGCGCGGTGGTGCAGGCCCGGCATGGCGTTAAAGGCGTGGGTGATCATCCCCACTCCCTGATGGAAGGCTTCGGCGGCCTGGGCTTCCGTGGCCTCGCTGTGGCCGAGGCTCACGAGGATGCCCAGCTCCTGGAGGGCCCCAATCACCTCGCCGGCGCCGGCAAGTTCTGGTGCCAGCGTGACCAGGGCGATCTCCTGTTCATGGCCGGCGATCCGTGCGTTGAGAGCTTCCAGGCTGGGAGCCGCCAGGTGCTGGCGGGGATGGGCACCGCGCCGGGCCTCCGCCAGGAAGGGCCCCTCCAGATGCGCCCCCAGCAAGCGGCAACGGCCCGGCTGATGCGCTGCCCTGGCTTCGCGCAGCACCGCCAGGGCTTGGCGCAGCTCGGGGATGCCGCAGGTCACCAGCGTGGGCGCGATCGCTTCCACCCCATCGCGCCAGAGCCGCTCCAGGAGCTCGAGCAGCCGCGGCAGATCGCCGGGTGTGAGTTCCGGAAAGGCCAGTCCCAGGCCGCCGTTGATTTGCAGGTCGATGCCCATTGGGCTCAGCCAGTCGCCACGCCAGCTCTCGCCGCGGGCGGCGCTGCTGGCAGGCAAGGGCTGCACCTGTTGGATCACGCCCTGGCGATCCAGGCCGATCCGCCACTGGCCAGGCTCAGTCGGCAGGCGCACACAGCTGAGCCAGCGCATTGGGATGCGGAGCGGGACAATGCCATCCTCGCTGGACCTCCCCGATGTCTGAACAGTCAGCCCCCCTGGTGGCCGTGGTGATGGGCAGCGACTCCGACCTGCCCACCATGCAGCCGGCAGTGGCCATGCTCGAGCGCTTCGGGGTGGCAGCGGAGGTGCGGGTGCTGTCAGCCCACCGCACGCCCTTGGAGATGGTGGCCTTCGCTGAGGCCGCCGCCGGCCGCGGTTTCAAAGTGATCATCGCCGGAGCAGGCGGCGCCGCGCACCTGCCGGGCATGGTGGCCTCGCTCACCACGCTTCCGGTGATTGGAGTGCCGGTGCAGACGCGCGCACTCTCCGGCGTGGATTCGCTGCATTCGATCGTGCAGATGCCAGCGGGTATTCCCGTGGCCACGGTGGCCATCGGCAACGGCGCCAATGCCGGGCTGCTGGCGGCCCAGATCCTGGCCACAGCGGATGCTGCTCTGGCGGAGCGGGTGGCGGCCTACCGGCAGGAGCTCCACGATCAGGTGGTGGCGAAGGATGCCCGCTTGCTGGAGCTCGGCAGCGCCGCTTATCTCAATCAGATGGGCTGACGGGCCAGTGACTTAACCCCGGCTTAACGTCCTCACGACGCCGGGAGCCCCTGTTGTGATGCCCCAACGACCCTTGGTACGGGTGGGTCTGATCGCGCTTTTGCCGGCCTTGCTCGTGTATGTGCTGGCGCTCTGGTTGAGCGCTGCAGCAGGGATCCGCACGCAGCTGGTGATCCGCGATCTGGCGCAGACCTGCGACACCGCTCTGGGGGTGGGCCTGCTCTCCAACATCGGCTACCTGCTCTGGATCTCAGCCGCCGCCATCGCTCTGTTCGCGGGCTTATCCGGCGTGCTGGCGATCCGCGGGCGTGTGCGGCAGTTGCTGGTCAGCGGTGGCCTGTTTTCGCTGCTGCTCTGCATCGACGACATGTTCCTGCTGCATGACCGCTACATCGGCAGCACATTTCTGTACAGTCTGTACGCAATCTTCGCGCTCCTCATCCTCTTCCGGTTTCGTCCGCAGGTGCGGGCCCTGGGGGGTGGATCGTTTTTGCTGGCGGTGGTGTTGCTCGGTGCGTCGGTGGTGATCGATCAGCTGCAGGAAGTGATTCCTGTGCCGTACACCACGCTGCAGTTGTTCGAGGAAGGAGCCAAGTTCCTGGGGATCGCCACCTGGCTGGCCTTCTGGTGGCAGGCCGCTGCCGGCGCCGCCAAGCTGAAGGCCTGAGCTTCCCGATCCATGCTCGAGCGCCTGGTGCTGCCGCTCTGGTTGCGCCTCAGCCTGGCTCTGCCCCTGCTCACCCTCAATCTCTGGGTGTTGCGTCAGTTGCTGCTGCCTTTGGCGCCTTTCCCGGCGCTGTTTGTGGCGGCAGCTTTGATCGCTTTTCTGTTGGATCTGCCCACCCGCTGGCTGGCGGATCGTGGCCTACCTCGCTGGCTGGCGGTGTTGCTGGTGGTGGGTCTGGGCCTCGGCTTGTTGGTGTTGTCGGCGCTGTGGCTGGTGCCGCGGTTGGTGGAGCAGCTCGGTGAGCTGATCAATGCCCTTCCGTCGTGGTTGGCGGAAGGCGAAATCTGGCTCGATCGTTTGGAGGAATGGGCGTCGGGACGCGGACTGCCCACCGATTTCACCGACCTCAGCAGCACCCTGTTTGCCCGCGCCAGTCAGTTGGCCAGCCAGCTCAGCCAGCGGGTGCTTGGGATTCTTGGGGCCACGGTGGGCATCACCGTGAACACCGTGATCGTGGTGGTGCTGGCGGTGTTTCTACTGCTGGGCGGCGAGCGGATCGTGGCCGGCCTGGCCCGCTGGCTGCCGGAGAGCGTGCGCGAGCTGGTCACCACCACCTTGAACCGCACCTTTCGCGGGTATTTCGCCGGCCAGGTGCTGCTGGCGTTGATCCTGAGCGTGCTGCAGATCGTGGTGTTCACGCTGTTGGGGATCCCCTACGGCGTGCTGTTCGCTGTTGCTATCGGCTTCACCACCCTGGTGCCCTACGCCAGTGCCCTCACGATCGTGCTGGTGAGCGTGCTGTTGGCGCTCGATAACCCCCGCACCGGCCTGGAGGTGCTGGCCGCGGCCATCAGCGTGGGCCAGGTGGTGGATCAAGTGATCCAGCCGCGCCTGATGGGCAGCATCGTGGGCCTGCAGCCCGCTTGGCTGCTGGTGTCGCTGCCGGTGGGTGCGCGCATCGGCAGCTTGATGGGCTTCGGCGATCTCCTGGGGCTGCTGCTGGCGGTGCCCGTGGCGAGCTGCATCAAAACCTTCTTCGATGCCTGGCGGCCGCAGCAGCCCGAGCCGCTCAGCCCTTCTGGGGAATAACGCCCTGGGCGCTCAAGTAGGCCAGCACCTGCTCCACGCTCTGCTCGAGGCTCTGGCTGCCGGTATCCACCTTGAGTTCTGGGGCTTCTGGGGCTTCATAGGGGCTTGAGATCCCGGTGAATTCCTTGATCTCCCCGGCGCGGGCCTTGGCGTAGAGGCCTTTGGTGTCGCGCTGCTCGCAGACGCTCAGATCAGCGGCGCAGTGGATTTCCACGAAGTCGCCGGCCTGCACCAGGGCGCGGGCGCGATCGCGGTCGGCCTTGAAGGGCGACACAAACGCGGTGAGCACCACCACGCCGGCATCGAGGAACAGCTTGCTCACTTCACCGATGCGGCGGATGTTCTCCTCGCGGTCGGCGTCGGAGAAGCCGAGGTCTTTGCAGAGACCATGGCGAATGTTGTCGCCATCGAGCACGTAGCAGGCCAGGCCGCGCTCGAATAGCGCCTGGTTCACGGCGTTGGCCAGGGTGCTCTTGCCCGAACCGCTCAGGCCTGTGAACCAGAGGATGGCGCTGCGGTGGCCGCGCTGCTCAGCCCGTGCCGCCCGATCCACCGAGGCGTGGTGCCAGGCGATGTTGGTGGAAGCCCCCTGGTTGGTGAGCTCGCCGTAGGTGGTGGTTGCGGTCATGGTGCGTCAGGCGTTGGCGCCATTATCCCTGGCCGCGAGGCGGGGGTCGCTGGAGGGAGGTAGCTGCAGCTCCAGCTGCCGTTGCCGTCCAGCCCGCTCGATCGTGAGCTGCAGCGGCCGGCCGTCGGGCTGCAGCCGCACGCCGCGGATCACCTGGCCGGCTCGCTGCACCGGCTGGCCGTTCAGTTTCAGGATCCGATCGCCGGGTTCCAGGCCAGCGGCTGCGGCGGCCGATCCCGGTGCCACCTGGCGCACCCACACGCCGTTCGCGTCGCTTTCCAGGTAGGCCCCGAGCCGTGCCCCCCGTGGTGCCGGTGTGCAGCCCGCCGGCAAGGCCGGGCGACGCAGGCTGAGCTGCGCGTTGATCCCCAAGTCGCGTAATTGCTGGGGTACCCCATCACCCCCTTCCAGATGCCCCACCCCGATCAGGGCCACCGCCAGGCGATCGGGGTTCTCGCGGTGGGCGGCCGCCAGCCGCTCCGCCATGGCGCGATCGCGCAGCAGCTGGCTGTCGATAAACAGCTGCAGATCGTCCTTGCTCTCGGAAGCAGCCGCCAGGCTGCGGTGCCCCCGCCAGCTGGCCTCCAGGCGCTGGCGATAGGCAGCTCTTGGTGGTGCGGGTGTGCCGATGCCGTCGCGCTCGGTCTTAGGGATGGTCGCCAGATCCTGCCGCCGCACCCGCCGCACCAATTCCGGCTCCGCATTGATCGCCAGCAGGGGAACGCCCCGCAGCCGGGCCCAGCGCAGCAGCGGCAGGTACAGCTCAGGGTCGTGCCCCCACACGGCTGGCCAGTCCACCTCCTGCAGCAGGGCGGCCTCATCCAGCTCGCCGCGGTTGAAGCGATCGAGGATCGGCTGGCGCGCCGCGGGGATCATCTCGAGTGCCAGCGTCAGCCTTCGCTGGGCGCTCAGGCTCTCCAGGGTGCCCAGCTGCCAGGCGTGGTCGTCAACGCTGGTGTGGATTTCGCCCAGCATCAGCACTGCAAGATCCGCTGTGCGGCGTTGCAGATCCAGGCGCTGCCGTTCGGCCGTCGCCAGGGCTGCCTGGCATTCGGCCGGCAGCAGCTCGCCCACGGCCGGCAGGCCGCCCATCAGCACGCTCAGCAGCAGGCCGATCGCACCGCAATCCCAGCGCCTCATCAGCACCTCAGCCCCCGGCTTGCTTCGGGCGATAACCAGCCTTCTCCAGAGCCGCCAGGGCCGGAGCCACCTGATCGCCTTGGAGTTCGATCACGCCATCCTTCACGGTGCCGCCGGTGCCTGCGGCCGCCTTGAGCTGCTTGAGCAGGGCCTTGAGCTCGCTCTCCGCTGCTTCGAGCCCGGTGATGGCGGTCACCATCTTTCCGCCCTTGCCAGATTTGGTGCGCTGCACCCGCACCCGCTGCTGCGTTTTTGGGGTGGGCTCCGACGCTGCGGCACCGCGCTGCAAGCTCTCCGGTCTGCTGAATTCCTGCCAGCCGCCCTTGGCCATTGCGCTGCCGTTCGCTACACCCAGTTCAGCGCACCGCTCAAAGCGATCCCGCCTCTCCCATGGACCTTCCGCCCCTGCAGCTGGAAATGGTGCGCTTGGGGTTTCAGGGTCAGCCGGCCGCGGCGGAGTGCAGGCCTTCTGAAACGCGGGTGAAGGCCAGTCTCTCGGGGGTGTGGGGTGGCCCGGCGGAGCCCTGTCGCCGCGAGGCGGGTCGCATCCGCATTGATGAGCCAGCCGGCTGGCCGGCGCTGCCGCCGCCGCCAGTTCCTACGCTGCAGTGATTCCGCGCAGGCGTCGGTGACCAGCAGCATCCCCCAGGTTGATCCCGCGGCCCTGGAGCTTGCTGCTCGGCCCAACAGCCTCGGCCGCTATGGCCAGTTCGGCGGGCAATACGTGCCCGAAACCCTGATCCCTGCCCTGGCGGAACTGGAGCAGGCGGCGGCCGAAGCCTGGAAGGACCCCGCTTTCACCGATCGGCTCAACCACCTGCTCCGCAACTACGTGGGGCGGCCGAATCCGCTCTATGAAGCTGAGCGGCTCACCGAGCACTACCGCCGTGCCGACGGTGGCCCGCGCATCTGGCTGAAGCGCGAAGACCTCAATCACACCGGTGCCCACAAGATCAACAACGCGCTTGGGCAGGCGCTGCTGGCCCTGCGCATGGGCAAGAAGCGGATCATTGCGGAGACCGGCGCGGGGCAGCACGGCGTGGCCACCGCCACCGTGTGTGCCCGTTTCGGCCTGGAGTGCGTCGTGTACATGGGCGCTGAAGACATGCGCCGCCAGGCCCTCAACGTGTTCCGCATGCGTCTGTTGGGCGCCACGGTGCAGCCCGTGACCGCCGGCACCGCCACCCTCAAGGACGCCACCAGTGAAGCGATCCGCGACTGGGTGACCAACGTGGAAACCACCCACTACATCCTCGGATCGGTGGCTGGGCCCCACCCCTTCCCGATGCTGGTGCGCGATTTCCACGCCGTGATCGGCGAGGAAACCAAGCGTCAGTGTCACGAAGCCTTTGGCCGCAATCCCGACGTGCTGTTGGCCTGCGTGGGCGGGGGCTCCAACGCCATGGGTCTGTTCCATCCGTTTGTGGAGGACACCAATGTGCGCCTGGTGGGCGTGGAAGCAGCCGGTGATGGCGTCGCCACCGGACGCCATGCCGCCACGATCACTGAGGGCCGCGTGGGTGTGCTGCACGGCGCCATGAGCCTGCTCCTGCAGGACGGCGAAGGTCAGGTGAAGGAAGCCCACTCGATCAGTGCCGGTCTCGACTACCCCGGCGTGGGCCCGGAACACAGCTATCTCAAAACGATCGGCCGTGCGGAATACGGCGCGGTGACCGATGCCGAGGCCCTCGATGCGCTGCAGCTGCTGTGCCAGCTGGAGGGCATCATTCCTGCCTTGGAAACGGCTCACGCCTTTGCCTGGCTCGACAAGCTCTGCCCCACCCTCGCGCCAGGCACCGAGGTGGTGATCAACCTCTCCGGCCGCGGCGACAAGGACGTGAACACCGTGGCCGACCGTCTCGGTAGCGCCCTCGGCGATTGATTGCGTTTAGCTGAGCAGCCGCTCCAGGGTGCTGGCCACGGCCTGCACGGCTGCCCGTGCTGTGGCATAAGCCATCCGCATCGGCCCGATTAGGGCCACTTGCCCAGCAGAACCACCGGCTGCGGCATAGCTGGCCTGCACCACAGCGCAGGCGTGCAGGGCCGTATCCGGGTGCTCGGCGCCGATCCACACGCCACCCAGTGGCGTGGCACGAGCGGGTTCCAGCACCCGCTGCGGTTCACTTTCCACGAGCTGGAGCAGGGGCCTGAGGGAGGCACTGCGTTGGAATTCCGGTTGCCCGAGCAATCCGCCCAGTCCCAGGGACACTGCACTGGCCTGTTGGCTGGTGTCAGCCTGCTGATGGCTGAGTAGCCCCTGGCGCAACAGGTCGCCGCAGCTCTGCAGTTGGGGAGGCAGGCTCTGCCAGTTGATCGGACCCTCGGCCAGCTGTTCGCTCACCCAGCGCTCCAGGGCCGGCAGGGTGTGGGTGCTGCCGTGGGGCAGCCGCAGGTTGAGGCTGGTGGCCGAGGCCCCGCCATCCACCAGAAACACCAGCAGGCGATCGCCGCTGGGCACCAGGCGCAGGGCCTGCAGGGCGGGGCTGGGTCGCTGTGGCCGGGTGATCAGGCTCAGGAGCCCCGTGAGATCGGCCAGGCGGCGGGCCAGATGGAGCAGGAGGTCGTCGAAGGCAGCCCACTGCAGGCTCAGCCCCATCAGCTCCCGCTGCAACTGGATGGCGGCGGCACCGGGAGCGGGCAGCAGGCAATCCACGTAGTGGCGGTAGCCCAGGGGGCTGGGCACTCGCCCGGCGGAGGTGTGGGGCTGGGTGAGCAGACCGCGCTGCTCCAGGGCTCCCATGGCGGAGCGGATGGTGGCGGGGCTGGCCTCCAACCCGAAGCGTTGCACCAGCGTTTTGCTGCCCACCGGTTCGGTGGTGTCCACGTAGTGACGCACGGTGGCCTGCAGCACTTGCTCTTGCCGGCGGGGCAATGGCTGCACGGGAGCGGCGTCTGTGTCGTGGGTGCCGGGATCGTAGGGGCGCTGTTGGCTCAGCAGGGCATTCAGTAGCGGGGCACGCTCGAATCCACCTCCACGCTCCAGGCGTCGATGCCGCCCTGCAGGTTCCACACCTTGGGGAATCCCTGCGCTTCCATCAGCCAGCAGCCGAATTGCCAGCTGCGCACGCCGGCATGGCACAGCACCACCACATCGCGCTCAGGGTCGAGGTGCTCGTGGAGGGATCCGATCCACTGCTCGGAGCTGCTGAGGGGCAGGTGAATCACCGGCTGTTGCAGCTTGGCCAGCTCCAGCTCCATGGGTTCGCGCACATCCACCAACTGGAGGTTCTCGCCGGCCTCCAGGCGTTGCTGCAGCTCCTGGGCGCGAATCGGGGTGGGGGTGCTCATCGCCAGAAGCTAGGGCCTGTTGGGGTGCCAAACACAGCCGCCATGCATAAAGATGAGGCCAGTCCTGCAAGCAACCGATGAAGGCCCGCCCCTTCCTGGCGGCAGTGTTGGCGGCAGCCATCGCGTTGCTGAGTCTGGGGGCAACGGGCTGGTGGTTGCTGTGGCAGCGCAGTCCCCTTGGGTTGCAGTCCCAACGGCTGGAATTGCCGCTGGCAGCTCGGTTTGTGCCCCGCACGGCACCGCTCAGCCTGCACTGGTTGCTCACACCTGATCAGCCAGCCGCCTATGCCAGGGCGGTGGCGGCACCGCGGCAGCGGCGCCAGGCGGCAGCTGCGGCGGATCGTTTGCGTGATGGGGCCTTCGCCGCCGCTGGCCTGGATTACGCCACGGAGCTGGCCCCCTGGCTGGGGCGCGAAAGCAGCTTTGCCCTCCTCACCCCGCCGGGGGCATCGGAGCAGCCCGGTTGGGTGCTGGCCCTGCGCAGCCGCGATGGCGAGGGCGCCCGCCGCTTCCTGCAGCGGTTCTGGCAGAGCCGCAGCCTGGCCGGCACCGACCTGCAGATCAGCAGCTACCGCGGCATGGGCTTGATCAGTGGCCGCGGCGCCCTGCTGGGCCAGGACCCGCAGCCTCTGGCCACGGCCCTGATCAACGACGAACTGGTGCTGATCGCCTCCGGCCGCGGCGTGCTGGAGCAGGCCCTGGATGTGTCGCAGATTGATGAACTGAATCAGGCTGCTAGTGCGCCGCTCCAGCAGGCCGTGGCACGCCTGGGTCATGGCGTGGCCTTGCTCACCGCCCGGCCGCAGGCGATGGAGCAGTGGCTGGGGCTACCCGGCCAATTGGGAGATGAGCCTGGGGCTGCTGTGGAGCTGGTGGCCGCCCTCAGCCCCGCCAGCCGAGGTCTCCAGCTGGATGCCCTCACCCAGTTGCGTGAGCCTTTGGCGGCTCTGCCGGCTGTGCCGATCGCTCTGCCGCAGCAATTGCAGCTGCCAGCCACCAGCCTGGCCCTGCTGAGCGAACCGGCCCGCCTGCTGGAGACCAGCGATCCCGATCCTTGGGCCCAGCTGCTGGGTCCGGTGCTGCGCGGTGCCCTCGAGCGCCTGCCTGCGTCTCTGCCGGCATTGGTAGCGGCTGAAGATCATGGACCTTTGCTCTGGGCCCAGTCCGGCGATGGCTGGCTGTTGGGGACCCAGGCGCAGCAACCGCCGCTTGAGGTGTTGGATGCGGCCCTGGCGAGCGAGGGCTACAGCAACTCGCCGCTGCAAAGCCATGGCCTCACGCTGCAGGCCTGGACCAAACTCCAGTCGAAGCCGGTGAAGGGCAATCCCGACCAGCTGCAGGCTCAGCTGGCGGGCGCTCGCTCCCTCCAGGGCGGTTGGGCTTGGTGGGGTCAAGGCCTCAGCGTGCTGAATCAGCAGGATGAAGGTCGCCATGCCCCGGCGGAACGCCTCGAGCAGCTGGAGAGCCTTGGCACCCCGAAGGCACCCGTGCAGTGGGCCATGGATGGCCCCACGGCACAGCAACTGCTGGCTGTCTGGCAGCCCTGGCGGCTGGTGAGCGCCCTCTCCAGCAGTGAGCTCACGCCGTTGGTGGATGGGGCTGCCCTCAGCCTCGAGGGCGATGGGCCTTCCGCTCGGGCCTTGCGGCTGCGCGGCCTGCTGCAGTTCAAGGGTTGAGCAATGGCACCGCGTAAACGGGAGCTGCTGCTACTGCGCCATGGCATCGCTGAGGAGCGGGTCGAAGGGGCCGACGACGCCCAACGCGCCCTGACCCCGGAAGGTCGTGAGCGCACCATCGCCCAGCTGCGCCAATTGGTGGATCTCGATCTCGGTTGTGATCTGGTGCTGAGCAGCCCTCTGGTGCGGGCCCGCCAAACGGCTGAGTTGGCTGTGCAGGCCGGCTTGGCTCCTGAGTTGGAGCTGGCCGCAGCCCTGGCCCCCCTGGCTGATCCGCTGCCTCTGCTGGAGCGCTGGCTGGGCGCAGTGTCGCCCCGGCCGGCCTGGCGGCGCCTGGCGCTCGTGGGCCATGAGCCCGACCTCAGCACCTTGGCAGCGCTGTTGATTGGTGTGCCCATGGCCCTGGCCCCCGAGGCCCTGCAGCTGAAGAAGGCCGGTGTGGTGCTGTTGCAATGGCCCAAGCCGCCCCAGGCTGGCCTGCTGGGCAGTGCGCGGCTGGAGCTGCTGCTGCCGCCTCGGGTGTTGCTGGGCCGGCGCCAGATGCCCCCATCCGGTGGCTGATGGCACCGAAGCGTGTCGCCCAGCGGCCTTAGGTTGCCGAAACGGATTGGGTTGATGCCGCCATGGTGAGTACAGCACCTGCAGAGGCAGGGTTGAAGCCAGCCACCCCTGAGTACCGCCCCGGCCTTGAGGGCGTGCCGGCCACCCAATCGTCGGTGTGCGACATCGATGGCCAGCGGGGGCGGCTTACCTACCGCGGCTACAGCGTGGAGGAGCTGGCGCAGCACAGCACCTTCCTGGAAACCACCTACCTACTGATCTGGGGGGAACTGCCCACCGCGTCACAGCTGCGGGAGTTTGAGCACGAGGTGCAGATGCACCGGCGGGTGAGCTTCCGCATCCGCGACATGATGAAGTGCTTCCCCTCCCAGGGGCACCCGATGGACGCGCTGCAGAGCAGTGCAGCCTCCCTCGGGCTCTTCTATTCGCGGCGAGCCCTCGACAACCCCGAGTACATCGTCTCGGCGGTGGTGCGGCTGATCGCCAAGATCCCCACGATGGTGGCGGCCTTTCAGCTGATTCGCAAAGGCCAGGATCCGATCCAGCCCCGCGACGACCTGCCCTACGCGGCCAACTTCCTCTACATGCTCACCGAGCGGGAGCCCGACCCGCTGGCGGCGCGGATCTTTGATGCCTGCCTGATCCTGCATGCCGAGCACAGCCTCAACGCCAGCACCTTCAGTGCGCGGGTGACCGCCAGCACCCTCACCGATCCCTATGCGGTGGTGGCCTCAGCGGTGGGCACCCTGGCCGGTCCGCTCCATGGCGGCGCCAATGAGGATGTGCTCGAGATGCTCGACAGCATTGGCAGCGCCGATCAGGTGGCGCCCTGGCTCGATCAGGCGATTGCGGAGAAGCGAAAGATCATGGGCTTCGGCCACCGGGAATACAAGGTGAAGGATCCCCGGGCCGTGATCCTGCAGAAGCTGGCGGAGCAACTGTTTGATCAGTTCGGCCACGACCCCCTCTACGACCTGGCTCGCAAGCTCGAGGAGGTGGCTGCGGAGCGCCTCGGCCCCAAGGGCATCTATCCCAACGTGGATTTCTATTCCGGCCTGGTGTATCGGAAGCTCGGGATCCCGGTGGATCTGTTCACGCCGATCTTTGCCATCGCTCGCACCGCCGGCTGGCTGGCCCACTGGAAGGAGCAGCTCGGTGCTAACCGCATCTACCGCCCCACGCAGATCTACACCGGTTCGGCCGGGCGTGCCTGGGCACCGCTGGAAGCCCGCTGACCCGAGTGCGGCTGCGGCCGCTTAAGTTGCCCCCATCCACAGGCCACCCATGGTGTTTGCCAATCCCGCCGTCGTGAGCGCCGGCCTCGACCTGGAGGCCAGCTTCACCGACCTGTTGCAGGGTCTGGGCTTATCGCCGGGAGCAGCCCACCTGCTCTGGCTGCCCCTGCCGATGCTGCTGGTGCTGGTGGCGGCCGTGGTGGGCGTGCTCGTGAATGTGTGGCTGGAGCGCAAGATCTCCGCTGCTGTGCAGCAGCGCATCGGCCCTGAATACGCCGGTGCCCTGGGCATCCTTCAGCCCCTGGCTGACGGCCTGAAATTGCTGTTCAAGGAAGACATCATTCCGGCCCGGGCCGACGGCCTGCTGTTCACCCTGGGCCCGGTGCTGGTGCTGGTGCCGGTGATCCTGAGCTGGCTGGTGGTTCCATTTGGCCAGAACCTGCTGATCAGCAATGTGGGCGTGGGGATCTTCCTCTGGATTTCCCTCAGCAGCATTCAGCCGATCGGCCTGCTGATGGCGGGTTATGCCTCCAACAACAAGTATTCGCTGCTGGGTGGCCTGCGGGCCGCTGCGCAGTCGATCTCCTATGAGATCCCCCTGGCACTGGCGGTGCTGGCGGTCGTGATGATGAGCAACTCGCTCAGCACCGTCGACATCGTCGATCAGCAGACCGGTGCCGGCATCCTCAGCTGGAACATCTGGCGCCAGCCCGTGGGCTTCGCCATCTTCTGGATCTGCGCTCTGGCGGAGTGCGAACGCCTGCCGTTCGACCTCCCCGAGGCTGAAGAGGAGTTGGTCGCGGGCTACCAGACCGAGTACTCCGGCATGAAGTTCGCCCTCTTCTATCTGGGCAGCTACATCAACCTGGTGCTCTCGGCGCTGCTGGTGTCGGTGCTCTACCTGGGTGGCTGGGGCTTCCCCCTGCCGGTGGAGTGGATCGTGAACCTCACCGGTCAGCCGATTGATGCGCCGCTGGTGCAGGTGATCACGGCCACCACCGGCATTGTGATGACCGTGCTGAAGGCCTACCTGCTGGTGTTCTTCGCGATCCTGCTGCGCTGGACCGTGCCTCGGGTGCGCATCGATCAGCTGCTTGATCTGGGCTGGAAGTTCCTGCTGCCGATCGCCCTGGTGAACCTGCTGGTCACCGCGGGCCTCAAGCTGGCGTTCCCCGCCTTCTTCGGCGGCTGATCACCCTCCCACCGCCTGGCCGGGCCATCATGGTGCCGGCGTTTCCGCCCCTGCTCGCCTGTTCATGTTCGGGTTTCTCAAGAAAGTCGGTGACTACACCCGCGATGCGGTGGGTGCGGCCAACTACCTGACCCAGGGCCTGTCGGTCACGTTCGACCATCTGCGCCGGCGGCCGATCACGGTGCAGTACCCCTACGAGAAGCTGATCCCTTCAGAGCGCTACAGGGGCCGGATCCACTACGAATTCGACAAGTGCATCGCCTGTGAGGTGTGTGTGCGTGTCTGCCCGATCAACCTGCCGGTGGTGGATTGGGTGATGAACAAAGCCACCAAGAAGAAGGAGCTGCGCAACTACTCGATCGATTTCGGGGTTTGCATCTTCTGCGGCAATTGCGTGGAGTACTGCCCCACCAACTGCCTCTCGATGACCGAGGAGTACGAGCTGGCCGCCTTCGATCGCCACAGTCTCAACTACGACAACGTCGCCCTGGGTCGTCTGCCCACCAGCGTGACCAGTGATCCGGCGGTGATCCCCCTGCGGGAGCTGGCCTATCTGCCCAAGGGTGAGATGGATCCCCATGGTGTGGATCCCAGCCGCCCCCGCTCCGGTCAGCTGCCCTCTCAGGTGCAGACTGCCCCTGCCGCTTCGAGTGAGGAGAACGCCTGATGACCATCGCCTCCTCCACTCAGCTGATCTGCTTTACGGTGCTCTCGGCTGTGGTGGCCATCGGCGCCCTAGGCGTGGTGCTGCTGCCCAACATTGTGTATTCGGCCTTCCTGCTGGGCGGCGTGTTCCTGTCGGTGGCAGGCCTCTACCTGTTGCTCAACGCCAGCTTTGTGGCGGCCGCTCAGGTGCTCGTGTACGTGGGCGCTGTGAACGTGCTGATCCTGTTCGCGATCATGCTCGTGAACAAGAAGGAAGACCTGGCGGCGATCCCCGGTTTGGCCGTGCGCCGGCTTCTGTCCGGTGCCGTGTGCGCGGGCTTGTTCGCGCTGCTGCTGCGGGTGGCTTTCACCACTCCCTGGGCAACCCCTGGTCCGGAGCCCGTTGGTGAAGAAGCCACGATCCGCATCGGTGAGCACCTGTTCAGCGACTACCTGCTGCCGTTCGAGCTGGCCTCGGTGCTGCTGCTGATGGCGATGATCGGTGCCATCGTGCTGGCTCGCCGTGATGTGCTCAGCGCCGACATCAGCACCGGTGAGCCCGCCGATCAGGGTCTGATTGAGAAGTCCCGCACCCCTCTGCTGCTGGAGAAAACCAACTGATGAACCTCGAGCTGCCCACCACCGTGCCCCTGCAGGCCTATCTGGCCCTGGCGGCCATCCTCTTCTGCACCGGCGTTTGGGGTCTGATCAACAGCCGCAACGCCGTGCGTGTGTTGATGAGCATTGAGCTGATGCTCAACGCCGTGAATATCAACCTGATGGCGTTCTCCAGCTACCTCGATGGTCAGCTGATCCGCGGCCAGGTGTTCACCATTTTTGTGATCACCGTGGCCGCTGCTGAAGCTGCGGTTGGCCTGGCGATCCTGCTGTCGCTCTACCGCAACCGTGAGACGGTCGACATGGAGCGTTTCAACCTGCTGCGTTGGTAGCCAGGCTGGGGGCACTGCTCAGCTGCCATGCGCCTTGACACCGTCTGGTTGATTCACCGGGCCGCCAGTCAGGCGGCTCTGCGGCAAGCTCGGCGCAGCGCTGAAACCCTGCGCGAGCAGGGGGTGAAGGTGGCGGTGGCGATGAGTGGGGCCACGGCCAATCCGTTCCCGGGCCTCTTGGCCGATGAGGGAGGTCCGCCGGATCTGGCGGTGGTGCTCGGCGGCGACGGCACGGTGCTGGGGGCGGCGCGCCACCTGGCGCCTCTGGGCATTCCGATCCTCTGCTTCAACGTGGGCGGGCACTTCGGCTTTCTCACCCACGAGCGCAAGCTCCTCAGCCAGGGGCTGGGCCCCGATGGGGAGCGTGATCTGTGGGATCGCCTGCGC
Source organism: Synechococcus sp. CB0101 (assembly GCF_000179235.2). Taxonomy (NCBI): domain Bacteria; kingdom Bacillati; phylum Cyanobacteriota; class Cyanophyceae; order Synechococcales; family Synechococcaceae; genus Synechococcus; species Synechococcus sp. CB0101. Next base: position 2,721,639 of record NZ_CP039373.1, on the reverse strand, counting down.
GACGATCGCTTTGCCCTTGAGCGGCGGATGATGCTGGAGGCCCGCACCGACCGCAGCGATGCGGTGTATGGCGCCCTCAACGATTTCTATTTCCGGCCGGGCCTCGATGAGGTGTCGCCCACCTGTGTGTTGGAGCTCGAGATCGATGGTGAGGTGGTGGATCAATACCGCGGCGATGGCCTGATCATCTCCACGGCCACGGGGTCTACGGGCTATTCGATGGCGGCCGGCGGCCCGATCCTGCATCCCGGGGTAGAGGCGATTGTGGTGAACCCGATCTGCCCGATGAGCCTGTCCAGCCGGCCGGTGGTGGTCCCGCCGCGGGCGCAGCTGGCGGTATGGCCCCTGGGGGAGGCGAGCCGTCGTGTGCGCCTTTGGAACGATGGCGCCCATGCCACGGTGCTCGAGCCCGGTGATCGCTGCGATGTGCGTCGCTCGCCCCACCATGCGCTGATGGTGCTGCTGGAGCAGAACCCCTCTTACTACCGCACCTTGAGCCGCAAACTCCATTGGGCCGGCAGCCTCACCGCTGCCGAACCCTCCCCCAACTGAGCTGAGCCATGGCCCTGGAGATTGAGCGGCGCTTTCTGGTGGCCGGCGAGCAGTGGCGGGAGCATGTGCAGTGGAGCCGCCATCTGATGCAGGGCTATCTCGCCGGTTCCGCCGACGGCCTCACCCTGCGGGTGCGCAGCGATGGCCAGGGGGCGGCCTGGCTCACCCTGAAAGTTCCCGCTGCGGGCATCGCCCGCTATGAATTCGAATACGGCATTCCCGCTCCCGATGCGGAGGCCCTGCTGGAGCTCAGTGAGGCACGGGTGCTGAAGGAGCGCTTTGGCCTCGATCTCCCCGGCGGGGAGTGGGTGCTGGATGTGTTCAGCGCGGAGAACATCCCGCTGGTGATCGCGGAGGTGGAGCTCAGCAGCGAAGAGGCGGCGGTGACCATCCCGCCTTGGTGCTGCTGTGAGATCACCGGAATCGGTGCGTTCAGCAATGCCGCCTTGGCCCGACGCCCTTTTCAGCACTGGGATCAAGCCGAACAGGAGCCGTGGCTCTTGAACATCAACCTGCAGCAGGCTTAGGATTCTCTTAAGGATTTGGAGAGGGCTGGTGCTCGGTCTCTACGACCAGCAAGGGTTGTTGCGCTTCAGCGGCCGCGATCTGGCTGATTGCCTGGCCTATGCCGAGCTGTTCGCGCTGGCCGATGGCAGCTTCAGCCTGGAATCGTTGGTGCATGAGCCGAACGCTGAGGATCGCTGGGGTCAGTCAGCGTCGTCCTGAGGCAGGTTGCAGCAATTGAAGCCATCGCGGCAGATCTTGCCGTGATCCATCGCCCAATTCAGCAGGGCCACGCGGTTTTTCGCACCGGTTTTGGTGAACACATTGCTCACGTGGTTATCCACGGTGCGCTTGCTGATCATCAGCCGTTCGCCGATCTCCTGGTTGGTCAGCCCCTGGGCCACCAGATCGATGATCTCCAGTTCGCGCTCCGAGAGATCCATCCACGCCCGCTGGCCGAGGCCCCACTCTAGGGAGCCCGCCGCGGGGCGGACAGGGCTTGGTTGATGATGGCCTGGCATTGGATCCAGGGCGTTTTGGGGCTGCAGCAGGCACTGGAGGTGGGATCCCTCGCCATCACGGCGGAGGTGATGCCGCCCCGCGGTGGTGACGCCAGCAGCACCCTGGCCCATGCCCGGGCCCTCAAGGGGCGTGTGCATGCAGTGAATGTGACGGATGGCAGCCGTGCGGTGATGCGTATGAGCAGCCTGGCGGTGTGCCGCCTGCTGCTGGATCAGGGCATTGAGCCGGTGTGGCAGGTCGCCTGCCGGGATCGCAACCGCATTGCCTTGCAGGCGGATTTGCTGGGGGCCCATGCCCTCGGTATCCGCAACGTGCTCTGCCTCACCGGAGATCCGGTGCGGGCCGGGGATCAGCCCGGCGCACGGCCCGTGAATGAATTGGAATCGGTGCGGTTGCTGCAGCAACTGCAGGCCCTCAACCAGGGCCTCGATCCAGTGCAGGGCGCCTTGGCCGATGGCCCCACCGCCCTGTTTGCCGGCGCCGCGGCTGATCCCCAGAGCCCCAGCTGGAGTGGTCTCAAGAGCCGCATCGCCCGCAAACACGCGGCCGGTGCCCGCTTCCTGCAAACCCAGATGGTGATGGATGGCGAGAGCCTGAAGCGCTTCGTGGGAGAGATCACCGGGCCCCTGGGCCTGCCGGTGCTGGCGGGGGTGTTTCTGCTGAAGTCGGCGAAGAACGCGGCTTTCATCAACCGGGTGGTGCCCGGCGCCAACATTCCTCAATCGATCATTGATCGCCTCGCCGCCGCCTCCAATCCAGCGGATGAGGGCATCAGCATTGCCGCCGAGCAGGTGGCTGCCTATGCCGGCATCGCCCAGGGGGTGCATCTGATGGCCGTGAAGGCCGAAGAGCGCATCCCGCTGATCTTGGAGCGTGCGGGTCTCAGCTCGCGTTGCTGATCGCCAGGTCTGTCCCCAGCAGTTCGGCCATGGCCTTCTGCTGCGGTGAGGGGCTGACGTGGTCCTGGCGGCGCACATCCGTGATCAGCCAGTCGAGGGCGGCCTCCTGCAGGTCGAAGTGATCGCCGTTGCGGTCGACGCAGTAGCGGCCGAATACCAGCTTCTCCACCAGCCGCACACCCGGGCCGATGCGGGAGTAATCAAAAATGATCGAGTTGTCGATCGTGGCGCCTTCGCAGATGTGGCAACTCGGGCCAATCATCGCCGGGCCAATCATCGTGGCGCCGTCTTCAATGCGGCTCATGCCACCCACATAGATCGGGCCTTCCACCTTGATCTTGTCCCAGTTGGCCGCAACGTTCAGGCCGGCGTAGACGCCGGGACGCACTTCCTTGCCTGGGATCTGCACTTGCCGCACCTGACCCTGCAGCACACTGCGAATCGCCTGCCAGTAGTCGGGCACTTTGCCGATGTCGACCCACTCGAATTCCATCGGCAGGGCGTAGAAGGCGGCGTCATCAGCCACCAGCCTGGGGAACAGATCGGAGCCGATGTCAAACGGCACACCATCCGGCACGTAGTCGAGCACTTCGGGCTCGAAGATGTAGATGCCGGTGTTGATCATGTCGCTGGCGGCTTCGTCCACCGACGGCTTCTCCTGGAAGGAGAGCACCCGGCCGTCGTCGTCGGTCACCACCACGCCGTAGCTGCTCACCTGATCGCGCGGCACCCGCTTGGTGATCAGGCTGGCCATGGCTCCTTTGGCCTTGTGTCGGCGCACGGCCTCGCTGAGGTCCAGGTCGATCAGGGCATCGCCGCAGAGCACCACAAAGGTGTCGTCGAAGAAGCGCTGGAAGGTCTGGATCTTCTTCAGGCCGCCGGCTGAGCCCAGGGCATCGCCGATCAGTTCGCCGTCTTCGATCCGGCCCTCGAAGCTGTAGGCGATCTCCACGCCGAAGCGCTGGCCATCGCGGAAATAGTTCTCGATCTCCTCGGCCAGGTGGGAGACGTTCACCATGATTTCGGTGAAGCCGTGTTCCCGCAGCAGCTCGAGCAGAAACTCCATCACGGGTTTCTGCAGGATCGGAATCATCGGCTTGGGGACGATGTGGGTGATCGGTCGCACCCGGGTCCCCTTACCGGCCGCCAGTATCATCGCCTTCATCGGCGCTGTCTGCTTTCGGTGAGTCCGCCCACCCTACGCACAGCCTCTAGGCGGCCAGTGGCTCTCGAGCCGGCCCCCGAGCTGACCCCAACTCCGCGGGCAGTGGCAATTGCACGCTCTCACGTTCGTCCAGCAGCCGTTTGAGCTGCAGTGGGCCAAACAGACCTCCTTGCTGCTCCAACTCCACCTTCCCTTGGGAGCAGAGGAAGAGCAGCGCCCAGAACACGCCCACCCGGTCGCTGTCGAGATCCTCCGGTGCCACGGCTGCCCAGGCCTCCACGAGTCCCTCAAAGCAGGTCCACTCCAAGGATTGCGGCCACTGCAAGAGGAACTGGCTCAGGGCCGCGGTGGTTTCCGGCAGCTTTTCGCGGTGAGCCAGGGCCGCCACCTGCTCGATCACCGCCCGGTCGCTGTAACGCTTGCTGCGCTGGCGTTTGATCCGTTGCCCCTCTTCCTGCTCCAGCCGCTCGGCGATGTCTTCGAGCTGGCGGATCAGTTCACCGAGGGTCACCGGCCGCTGCAGCGGCGGGGGAGCCACGGGCCGGCGCAGCAGATGCCGCTCCGGTCGCCTGGGGAGCTCCACACCCGGGCTGAGCAGCCAGCCCTGGCCCTCGGCGTCGAAGTCGAAGCTGAAGTCGTCGTCCAGCAGCGGCTCGGGCGGAAAGGTTTGCGCTTCCAGCACCTCGGCCTTCAGGCTCACGAGCATCGAGGCAGCGAGGAAGGCCTCACTGGTTTCGGCCAGGTCCTGTTCGTAACTGCCGCCGCGCCCCATGGCGGCCACCAGCCGCGGAACTTCAATGCGCTGGCGTAACTGATCCAGAAAGCCGTCCACGACGGCAATCACATCCACATCCCAGGGATCCAGGTCGCCCCGTTCGGCGGCGTCTTGCAACAGGCGGATCGCCAGCCTGGCGCCATCTGTGGCCACGGATCCGCTTGCACTCACCCGACCCTATCGGCTCAGAGCCTGAAAAGCCAGGCCAGATCTGCCTTCAGGCCGCTTCGCTTTGGGCGGTGCTCTCGCCGGCGGCCGGCAGCAGGCCCAGTTGGGCATCGACCGCTGCGCGGTAGCGCTGCACGTCTTCCTCCAGTTCGCGGATGCGCACCTGTTGGGCTTCCACCTCACCGGGGTTGACCTGGCTCTCCACCCGCTTCACCACACCGGTCCACACGGCGAACACCCAAGCGGCCGTTGCACCGATGCCGCCCACCAGCAGCAACAGGGCCGCGAGCGGGAGGGTGGCGCTGAGCCCAGGTAGGAATTGCACCGTGGTGGGGGCGGTGTTCTCCAGCGTGAACATCACCATGGCCAGGCCGAAGCTGAAGATCAGCAGGAAGTTCAGCTGCTTCATCGGTCGGGATGCACCGAAGGGTTTGGATTGTGGAGATTAGGTAGATCCCGTCGCGCTGAACCAAGGGATCGCGCAGCCTGAATGGTTTGTTATCCGGCTAGTGCTGGCGCCCGCAGGGGGGCCTGACGGATCAAGCCGGTGCCGGCGGGGGCGTTGAGGGCCTTCATCGCGCGTTCATCCCTGGCCACCAGCACCTCCATGGAGGCCTTGTAGCTGTCGGTCATCAGCCGTGGATAGAGGCCGATGCCGATGATCGGCACCAACAGACAGCCAATGATGTAAATCTCACGCGGTTCGGCATCCACCAGGTTGGTGTGCCCCACCAGTTCGGCTTTCTCCTGCCCGTAGAAGATTTCGCGCAGCATCGAGAGCAGGTAAATGGGCGTGAGGATCACGCCGATCGCCGCCAGGCCGTCGATCACCACCCGGAAGGGCAGGGTGTAGGCGTCGTCGGTGGCGAAGCCCACAAACACCATCAATTCGCTCACGAAGCCGCTCATCCCCGGGAGCGCCAGGGACGCGAGCGAGCACACGGTCCAGAGGGCAAACATCTTGCGCATCTTCTGGCCCACCCCGCCCATCTCATCGAGCTGCAGGGTGTGGGTGCGGTCGTAGGTGGCACCCACCAGGAAGAACAGCGAGGCGCCGATCAGGCCATGGCTGATCATCTGGAGCATCGCGCCGCTGGAGCCCAGGGCGCTGAAGCTGCCGATGCCGATCAGTACAAAGCCCATATGGCTGATCGAGCTGTAGGCGATTTTTCGTTTGAGGTTCCGCTGCGCAAACGAAGTGAGGGCTGCGTAAATGATGTTCACCACCCCCAGCACCACCAGCAGTGGTGCAAACACGGCGTGGCCATCCGGCAGGATCTGGCAGTTGAAGCGCAGCAGGGCGTAGCCGCCCATCTTCAGCAGGATGCCGGCTAGCAACATGTGCACCGGGGCCGTGGCTTCTCCGTGGGCATCCGGCAGCCAGGTGTGCAGGGGCACGATTGGCAGCTTCACCCCGAAGGCGATCAGCAGGCCGGCGTAGGCGAGCAGCTGGAACTTCACCGAGAAGCCCTTGGCCATCAGATCGGTGTAGTTGAAGCTGATGTCTCCGCCGTAGAAGGCCATCGCCAGGCCCGCCAATAGGATGAACAGGGAGCTTCCGGCGGTGTAGAGGATGAATTTGGTGGCGGCATATTGCCGCTTTTTGCCGCCCCAGATCGCCAGCAGCAGATACACCGGGATCAGTTCCAGCTCCCAGGCCAGGAAGAACAGCAGCATGTCCTGCACCGCAAACACGGCGATCTGGCCGCCATCCATGGCCAGCAGCAGGAAATAGAAGAGCTTCGGCTTGAAGCTCACCGGCCAGGCGGCCAGCACGGCTAGGGCGGTGATGAAGCTGGTGAGCAGGATCAGCGGCATTGAGATGCCATCAGCTCCCACCGACCACTCCAGACCGAGATCCGGTAGCCAGCTCACCTTCTCCACCAGCTGGAGATCCGGGTTGCTGGGGTCGTAGCCGTTGAGATAAGCCCCCACCGTGATCAGGAAGGTGATCAGGGCGATCCCCAGCGCAAACCAGCGCACCTGCTTGCCATCGCCGTTGTCGGGCACAAACGGAATGCACAGCGCCGCGCCGATCGGAAACAGGATCGAGGCACTTAACCAGGGAAAGGCTGTGCTGCTGCCCTGGCCTGCGGCAGCAGCCAGGAGCGTGGCGACATCCAGATGCACAGACGGGGCAACAGCTCTGGGCGGAGTGTAGAAATCACCGCCGCTGCTGCATCGGTGGCGTGGCGGATGTCACACAGAGCGTTGTGGCCTGGGGTTTGGCCTCGGGGCGCTCACCGCTGGGGGCGGACAGCGCCCCGAGGCCAAACCCCAGGCCCCCGCAGGCGGGAGCTGGGCGAGGGCTTGATGCGTGCAGGGCTTGGGTCTCCGGGCAAGCTTTGCCCCCCATGCCCCTCCTGCTGGGTGTCTGAGGCGCGGCCCTGGAGCCGGCATCCGCGTCACGCAGTGCGCGGCAGCCGGCGGAAGGGCCGCGCCTCAGACATCACCCAAGGACGCCAAACAGCACCACCAGTGCGATGACGCCGCCGAAGACGATCAGGGCATAGAACTGGGCGCGGCCGGTTTCGAAGTATTTGAGGCCTTCGCCGCTGCCGAGGGTGACCAGGCCGGTGAGGTTCACCACGCCGTCGACCACTTTGGAATCCACTTCCAGCACGGAGCGGGCCAGCTTGCGGCTGCCCTGCACGAACAGCTTGTCGTTGATGGCATCGAGGTACCACTTGTTCGCCAGGAAGGCGTTGATCGTGGGGAAGCGGCCGGCGACGGCGGTGCCCAGATCGATCTTGCGCAGCGCGTAGGCCAGCACGGCCACGGTGATGCCCACCAGGGAAATGGCTACAGAAGCGCCGGCCAAGGGCAGGAATTCACCCCAGCTGAAGTGCTCGGCGACCTCGGCGGCTTCATGGGGATCGAGGAGGTAACCGAAGCGGCTGTTCCAGGGCACCCCCAGCAGACCCACCAGCACGGAAGGAACAGCCAGCACCACCAGGGGCATCGCCATCTGCCAGCCGGATTCGTGGGGATGCTCGGCATGGGCGTGGCCGTGGTCATCGCCGTGCTCGTCGCTGCTCTTGCCTGCGGCGGCCATCAGCTGTGCCTGCATGGCCTTGTCGTTGCCGCGGAAGCTGCCCTCAAACGTGAGGAAGTACAAGCGGAACATGTAGAAGGCGGTCATGCCGGCGGTGATGAAACCAGCGGCCCACAGCACCGGGAAGCTGCCGAAGGCCTGACCGAGGATTTCGTCTTTGCTCCAGAAGCCGGCCAGGGGCGGGATGCCACTGATCGCCAGGCAGCCGATGAAGAAGGTGCTGCTGGTGATCGGCATGTGTTTGCGCAGGCCGCCCATCAGGCGCATGTCCTGCGCGAGAACCGCCTCATGGCCCACCACCTCTTCCATGGCGTGGATCACCGAGCCGGAGCCCAGGAAGAGCATCGCCTTGAAAAAGGCGTGGGTTACCAGGTGGAACATGCCTGCCACCGGTGCGCCGCAGCCCATCGCCAGCATCATGTAACCCAGTTGGCTCACGGTGCTGTAAGCCAGGCCCTTCTTCAGGTCCATCTGAGTGAGGGCGATCGAGGCCCCCAGAAACAGGGTGATCGTGCCGATCACGGCAATCACCACCTGCACCTCAGGGAACGGCACGTACACCGGCTGCAGGCGAGCCACCAGGAACACGCCCGCGGCCACCATCGTGGCGGCGTGAATCAGCGCTGAAATCGGAGTGGGGCCCTCCATCGCATCGGGCAGCCACACATGCAGCGGGAACTGGGCCGATTTGGCCATGGGCCCCATGAACACCAGCAGGCAGAGCAGCACGGCGATGCCGTTCGACACGCTGCCGTTGGCGATCGCGGCTTGCAGACCAGTGCCCACCTGCTCAAAGCCGAAGCTGCCGGTGGCCCAAAACAGGCCGAGGATGCCCAGCAAGAGGCCGAAGTCGCCCACCCGGTTCACCACGAAGGCTTTCTGGGCGGCATTGGCGGCGCCATCGCGGTCGTACCAGAAGCCCACCAGCAGGTAGGAGCACATGCCCACCAGCTCCCAGAACACATAGATCTGCAGGAGGTTGGGGCTGATCACCAGGCCCAGCATCGAGCTGCTGAACAGGGCCAGATAGGTGAAAAAGCGCACATAGCCCTTGTCGTGGGCCATGTAGCCATCGGAATAGACCATCACCAGCACGGCGATGGTGGTGACCAGGGCGAGCATCACCGCACCCAGGGCATCGACGCGGAAGCCCATCTCCAGGGTGAAGGCGCCGGCGCTGGCCCAGTTGAACAGCACTTCGGTGGGCCCGGCCCCCGCCAGTTGCTCGGCCAGCACGGCGTAGCTGAGCACTGCAGCGGCTCCCACGCTCGTGATCAGCAGTAGCGCCACCGGTTTGCGCAACCGGTTCACCGTGCGGTTGAAGCTGATCAGCCCAAGACCCACCAACGCTGCCCCGATCAAGGGCAACACCGGAATCAGCCAGGCGAGTTCGGCAGGCGAGGGCATCCGGCGCTGGAGCAATCAGGGCGAGTGTAGGCAGCGCGAGAGGCGCTTATCCCAGCCAATGGGCCAGCCCGGTGCGGCTGAAGGCTGTGGCACCGCTGCCGATGAAGCGATGGGCCCACCAGAACACACCAACGGCGATGGCAATTCCCAGCTGGGCGGGCCGCAGGAATTCAGCCAGCTGCAGCTGTTGGCGGCCATCGAGCACGGCGCGAAACGGGATCACGGAGGTGCTGGCACGCAGCTCTTCGAAGGCCGCTCCGAAGCGGTTGGCCAGGCGGCGATCTCCGTTCCAAATCGCGAACAGGTGATGGGCAATCAGGCCTGCGCAGGTGGCCACCATGAAGCTGCTGCCGATCCAGAGCAGATGGGTGCAGCACCAGAGGATCTGCCCGATTGCCTGGGGATGGCGGCTGATGCGGATGATGCCGGTGGCATACATCCGCACCTGGGGCTTGAGCACCGCTGGGATCTCCAGCAGGTTGTAGGTGGCTGGGTAGAGAAACAGGAAGCTGATGGCGGTGCCGATCCACACCAGCGGAATGATCCAGGGCTGGTCCTGCAGATTCCAGAGCCGGATGCCGTCGTAGCGGTGGGCCAGGAAGTAGCCGATCACCACAACGGCCGAGGGGATGCTCACCCCAGCAAACAGCAGGCGCCAGGCCCGTTCACCGATGCGCTCCACCCCCCAGTAGCGCAGGGAGGCGCCGCCGCTGTGGATCACGGCAAAGCCCAGCAATAACGCCAGCATCACCCAGCTGCTGTGGTGGAGATCGCTGCTGGGAGTCACAGGCCGGCCGGCGCAAGGAGTGTGCTGATTCTCCTCAGTCGCCTGAGCGACCCGAGAGGGCACCTAGAGTTCTGCTTCCCGCAGCATCCCTGCGCCCCCTGCATGGCTGATCTGCCCTTCACCCTTGATCAGCTGCGCATCCTGCGGGCGATTGCTAGCGAGGGCAGCTTCAAGAAGGCGGCCGACAGCCTCTATGTCACGCAGCCTGCGGTCAGCCTCCAGATCCAGAACCTGGAGAAGCAGCTCAACGTGTCGCTGTTTGACCGGGGCGGGCGCAAGGCGCAGCTCACTGAGGCCGGCCATCTGCTGCTCAGCTACTGCGACCGGATCCTGAGCCAGTGTCAGGAGGCCTGCCGGGCCCTCGACGATCTCCACAACCTCAAGGGCGGCTCGCTGATCGTGGGCGCCAGCCAGACCACCGGCACTTATTTGATGCCGCGGATGATCGGGCTGTTTCGCCAGAAATACCCCGAGGTGGCGGTGCAGCTGCAGGTGCACAGCACCCGCCGCACCGGTTGGAGCGTGGCCAATGGCCAGATCGACCTGGCGATCATCGGTGGGGAGCTCCCCACCGAATTGAACGAGTTGCTGCAGGTGGTGCCCTATGCCAGTGATGAGCTGGCGCTGGTGCTGCCCACCAAGCATCCCCTGGCCCGCTTAGCCGAGCTCAGCAAAGACGATCTCTACCGGCTGGGTTTTGTCTGCCTGGACGCCCAATCCACGACCCGCAAGATGGTGGACCAGCTGCTGGCCCGTTCCGGTCTGGATGTGTCGCGGCTGAAGATTGAGATGGAACTCAATTCCTTTGAGGCCATCAAAAACGCTGTTCAGAGTGGTTTGGGTGCAGCGTTCCTGCCCGTGGTGTCGATCGAGCGGGAGCTGGCGGCTGGAAGCCTGCATCGACCAGCCCTGGCGGATCTCTCGGTGCGGCGGCAGCTGAAGCTGATCAGCCATCCCTCGCGTTACTGCTCAAGGGCTGCGGATGCCTTCCGCAAAGAGGTGCTGCCGGTGTTCGCGAGCCCCGATAGCCCCCTGCGCCGGCCCCTGATGCAGAACCAGGCGGCCGGCTCAGAGCCCGGCGGCGACGATCAGAACTGATCCGCCTCGGGGGTAATGCCCACGGTGTCGTCGGCCACGCCCTTGGTGAGGAACTTGTTCTCGCTGATGTCGGTCTGATAGACGCAGCGCACCACGGGCTTGTCTTTCACCGAGCCGATGTAGGCAAAGGTGTTCATGCGCTGCTTGCACTGGCGCATCTGCTCGGCGGTGACCGCACCTTCCTTCTGCAGCACGCTCCAGTTCTCCCGTCGAATCACGCAGCCGGGCTTGAGCGAAGGCTGGGTCACGAAGCTGGTGCTGGGGTTCATCGTGGTGTACAGCTCGATGTCCATCACGAAGGCGCTCGCCCCCCACTGGCGGCAGAACTCAGGGTCAGGCACCGCCATATCGAGCTGCTGGGAGCTGGCGATGTTGCCCTGATCGCCCTGGGTGGTGCTGGAGATGCCGGTGCCGATGCCGATCCCCACCACCAACACGCCCGCGAGAATCGCGCCGCTGGCTACGTTGAACTGGAAACCGCCGCCCCCGGAACCACCGCCTGGGCCGCCCGAAGATCCCCCTCCGCGTCGGGGCATGTCGTAGGGATCGCGTCCGCGGCTGGGGCGCTCGCGTCGATCCTCCGGGTAGCCGTAACGGTCGTCGTCGTAGCCGCGGCTGCTGCGGGATCGGGTCATGCGCTCTGGGGAGCCTGAGGCAGGCCCATGGAGTAATTCAGCACCCGACAGTCAGGGTTGTAGCGGAGGGCGCCGGCCTGAAGCAGTTCGCGGAGCTGGCCTTCCAGTTCCGAGCCGATCCGGCGCAGGTTGTAGTCGTTCAGGTCGTGGCCGGCATGGGCTTCCACCAGCTCGCGGAAGCGCTGCTGCACGGCGTCCTGGCTGGCGCTGTCCCAGATGAATTCGTTGTCGGGGTCCAGATCGAGGGTGAGCTGGTTGGGGTCATACACCAGCTGGCCGTTCTCCACGCGGGCCGTGAAGATCCGCACATGGCGGGTGGTGGATTTCAGCAGTGTGTCGGCCATGGGGCGGGGCAGCGCAGGCCGGCAGACCCAAGGACCGGCTCAGTCGACTTTAGAAAGCCCCCCCGCCAGGCGGTCAAGCGGCGCAGCATCAGCCCCCCTTAAGGTTGTCTGCTGATTCAGGGGTTTTCATGCGCGTCGCCATCGCTGGTGCTGGTCTGGCCGGTCTGGCCTGTGCCAAGTACCTCTGCGACGCCGGTCACACCCCGGTGGTGGTCGAAGCCCGCGACGTGCTTGGCGGCAAGGTGGCGGCCTGGCAAGACGAAGACGGCGACTGGTACGAAACCGGTTTGCATATTTTCTTCGGCGCCTACCGCAACATGCGGCAGCTCTTCAAGGAGCTGAACATCGAAGACCGGCTCCAGTGGAAGAGCCATTCGATGATCTTTAACCAGAAGGAAACGCCGGGCACCTACAGCCGATTCGACTTCCCCGATATCCCGGCACCGTTCAACGGTGTGGCAGCGATTCTGGGGAATAACGACATGCTCACCTGGCCGGAGAAAATCTCCTTCGGCCTGGGCCTGGTGCCGGCAATGCTGCGCGGCCAGCAATACGTGGAAGAGTGCGATCAATACTCCTGGACGGAGTGGTTGAAGCTGCACAACATCCCCGAGCGCGTGAACGATGAGGTGTTCATCGCCATGGCCAAGGCGTTGAACTTCATCGATCCCGATGAGATCTCCAGCACCGTGGTGCTCACCGCCCTGAACCGCTTCTTGCAGGAGGGCGACGGCTCCAAAATGGCGTTCCTTGATGGCAACCCGCCTCAGCGCCTGTGCCAGCCGATCGTGGATTACGTCACCGAGCGTGGCGGCGAAGTGCATCTCGATTCACCCCTGCGGGAGATCGAGCTCAATGCCGATGGCAGCGTTAGCGGCTTCCGAATCGGTGGCATCAAGGGCAAAGAGGGTTACACCCTGCAGGCCGATGCTTACGTGAGCGCCCTGCCGGTGGATCCGTTCAAGCTGCTGCTGCCGGAGCCCTGGAAGGAGATGCCCTACTTCAAGAAGCTCGACGGCCTCAACGGTGTGCCCGTGATCAACATTCACCTTTGGTTTGATCGCAAGCTCACCGAGATCGATCACCTGCTGTTCAGCCGTAGCCCCCTGCTCAGCGTGTATGCCGACATGAGCAACACCTGCAAGGAATACGAAGATCCCGAGCGCTCCATGCTTGAGCTGGTGTTCGCGCCCGCCAAAGACTGGATTGGCCGCAGCGATGAAGACATCGTGGCCGCCACGATGGAAGAGCTGAAGCGCTTGTTCCCGATGCACTTCACTGGCGATAACCAAGCGCAGCTCCGGAAGTCGATCGTGGTGAAAACGCCCTTGTCGGTGTACAAAACCGTGCCCGGTTGCCAGCAGCTGCGCCCGGATCAAACATCCCCGATTCCCAACTTCTTCCTCGCTGGCGACTACACCATGCAGCGCTATCTCGCTTCCATGGAAGGTGCTGTGCTCAGCGGCAAGCTGTGTGCCCAGGCCGTCGCGACTGCGCCCGTGGCGGTCGCGGCCTGAATCTGTGTCCTTGGTTGCTGCGCCAACGCTGATCCCTTCTCTTGAGGAGGCCTATGAGGCCTGCCGCCAGGAAACTGCTGAGTGGGCCAAAACCTTCTATCTCGGCACATTGCTGATGCCTCCGGCCAAGCGCCGGGCGATCTGGGCGATCTACGTGTGGTGTCGCCGCACCGATGAGCTGATGGACAGCCCCGAGGCGATGACCCGCCCGGAGGCTGAGCTGGCTCTACGGCTGGATGCTTGGGAACGGCGCACGCGTGAGTTGTTCGCTGGCACCGTGCGCGATGGTCTGGATCGGGTCATGGCCGACACGATTGAGCGCTACCCCCAGCCGATCCAGCCCTATCTCGACATGATCGAGGGCATGCGCATGGATCTCACCACCCATCGCTATGCCACGTTTGAGCAGTTGAAGCTGTACTGCTACCGCGTGGCCGGCACGGTGGGCCTCATGACCCAGGAAGTGATGGGGATTGATCCGGCTTACACCTCGGCCCCCTGGAGCCATCCGCCGGATACCAGTGAAGCCGCTGTGGCCCTTGGCATTGCCAATCAGCTCACCAACATCTTGCGCGATGTGGGTGAAGACCGCGGCCGCGGTCGCATCTATTTGCCTCAGGAAGATCTGGAGCGTTTCGGTTACAGCGAAGAGGAGCTGATGGCAGGCACCCTCAACGACAGCTGGCGGGAGCTGATGCGTTTCCAGCTTCAGCGCGCGCGTGATTGGTTCGCGCGATCCGAAGCCGGTGTGCGTTGGTTGGCGCCTGATGCCCGTTGGCCGGTGTGGGCTTCCTTGCGTCTTTATCGCGGCATTCTCGATGTGATTGAGGAGCTCGATTACGACGTGTTCAATCACCGTGCCTACGTGCCCACATCCGGCAAGTTTCTGGATTTGCCCCGTTCGTTTGTGATCGCTCAGGCGCGTTAACGCCAGCTCTTTTCAAGCCAGTTCAGCAGGATCGGATTCACCTGCTCAGGTGCTTCGTCATGGGGGCAGTGGCCGAGGCCTTCGAGAATGGCGAGTTCCTCAACGCAGGCATAGGTCTGTTGCCAGCGCCGGGCTTCCTCCACCGGTTCCCAGGGATCCTGGGCACCCCACAACAAACGCACCGGGCCATTCAGTTGTTCCAGCAGCTGAGGCGCTAGCCAGTCATCGAACAGATTCACAAAGCCGCGAAAGCTTTCTGTTGCGCCCGGTTGTTGGCTGGGGCGCAGCAGGAGATCCACCAGCTCCTGATCCACATGGCGGCCGCTTGGATAGGCCTGGCGCAGGACACCCCGCACAAAGCCTGGGCGGGCCAGCACTTGAAACAGGCTGTTGATCAGCCAACGCTGCCGCACCACCGCCATCAACAGTGGGCGGGTGAGGCGTGCCGGCCAGGGCTGCGTGTCGAGCCGTTTGAGATCCAGCTCCCGCTGGGCGCAGTCGATCAGGATCACCTGCTGCGGTGCCTTGTGAATCTCCTGCAGTAGGCGTGCAGCATTGAGGGCCACCACACCACCGATCGAGTTGCCCACCAACTGCAGCTGAACATCCCGATCGATTCCGATCACCTCCAGGCAGAAGTCACGCAGTTGCTCGGCCCAGAGATCAAAGCCGTAGCGAACGCCTCCTGGGATCAGCGCTTCACCGCTGAGGCAGGAGATCGGTTTGCTGCTGTTTCCAAAGCCCAGGAGGTCGATGGCATACACCGTGGCCCCAGTGCTTAAAGGCTGCAGGTTGTGGCGCCAGTGACCTTTAGAGGCGCCAAAGCCATGCACACAAAGAATGGCTCTACCAGAGGACGAGCCGTTCGCTTGATCTTCAAGGCAGGTGTAGCTGATGGAGAAGCCGCGCCAGTTCCAGCACTGCTCCTCCATGGTTCTGCTCAGACCGCAGCTTTCTGGTTGTCGAGCAGGTTCTTGAGCTTGGCCAGCTCACCGGCCCAGCGGGGATCGGGAGCACCCTCCTCCACGGAATCGCGGTGCACCACTTTGTTCACCGCTTTGCGCGCCACGGCGGGGGTGCCGGGGGCACCACCGGGGCGACGATCGTTGCCACGGCGCTCATCGCGGCGCTCGGAGCGCTCGATGCGCAGGGCGTTGCCGGCGAATTCACGGCCGTTCAGCTGCTCGATCACCGCATCTGCCACTTTCTCGTCGTCGACGTTGGCGAAGCCGAAGCCACGGCCGGCGCCGGTTTCACGATCTTGAACGGCCTTGAAGCGAATTCCTTCACCCACGCTGGCGAACAGAGCGTCGAGCTCCTTGGCATCAAAGCTTTGGGGCAGGTTGCCGACGTACAGACGAACGCTCATGGGGAGGAAGGGGGGAAAGAGAAGGAAAAACGTGTTCTGGCCCTGCGGGCTGACACCACGCGGTTGGGAAGTGCCCGCTGATTGATGCAGCGCTGGCAATGCAGCTGCACAAATCGGCGTTTCAAGGCTGTTAACCGAACTGGCGAGATCTCAGCGTCCGAATTGGCGCGAATCAGGTCGTCTTAAACGCCTTTGCGTAGGAAGTTAATCACGGCGAGGTGCCCTTTCGCCAGCACGTTGTGCGCAAGTGAGCCAGCGCTGGGCCAGCTCCAATGCCTCCTCGCGGTTGTGCAGGCGCCCAAAGGCTTGTTCTTGCATCAGATACAGCAACAGCTCTCCCAACGCCGGCGATGGCGGGATCTTCAGCTCCCGCTGCAGGCTCAGCCCGTCGATGGGGGGCCTGGGATGAAACAGCCGATCGCTCTCATCGCGCCACCGCCCCAACCAGGTGCGGGCCACATCGGTGGGCCAGTCCAGCAGCAGCGCCGGCAGGATCTCCTCGAGATCGCGATGGAGCTGCAGCCGTTCGGGTTGCGGTTGTGTGGTTACCCGGATCGCTGGTTCGGCTCCCCCCAGCTGCTCTTGCCAGCGGCGCAGGATCTGCACCTGCTTTTGCAGCTTGCGGCTGCTGCGCAGTCGCTCTAACGCCTCGGCATCCACCACGTTGGCCAGTCGTGCCAGTGGCAGGAAGCTGCTGAGCTCCGCCTCGCTCCAGCCCAACTGCTGTGCGGCATGTGTGCTGCAACGCATCAGCCGCTGGACTTCATCACCGCTCCAGGCGCTGTGCCGCCAGGGGGCCAACAGGCCCAGCTCCAGGCAGCGCGCCAGCCACGGTTCGCCGCCAGGTGCGGCCGCGAGTTTCTCCAGCTCAGCCAGCACCCGTTCGCCCGCCACTGGGGCTATCGCGTTGGCGTGCTGGCCGATCCACCCTGCTGTGGTCGGCTCCAGCTCAAAGCCCAACTGGCCTGCTAGCCGTAGTCCCCGCAACAGGCGGAGGGGGTCGTCGAGCAGGTTGGCCTCCGCCACGGCCACCAGCTGCATCGTCTGCAGGTGGGTGAGGCCATCCAGGGGATCCACCAGTTGCCGGCGATCCGCCAGGGGCAGCGCCATGGCATTGATCGTGTAGTCGCGCCGATGCAGATCGGCCTCCAGGCTCGGGCCATCGCGGCGGGCGAGATCGATGCTCCAGCCGCCGATGACCAGCCGCGCCATCGAGCGCTCGGCATCCAGCACCACACTGCTGCCCCCATGGCGCCGCCCCAGCTGCCGGCAGAGCGCCAGCGGATCGCCCTCCACCACCAGATCCAGATCCGGTGCCTCGCCCAGGCGATCCAGCAGGGCATCGCGCACGGCACCGCCCACCAGGGCAGCCTCGTGGGGGAAGGCTGCCAGGGGGATTGGCCAGCGCTCCGGTTGCAGCCGACTCCAGGCCTGCTCAGCCGCCCCGGCAGGGTTCACAATGGCACCATCCGCTGCGGCGCCGGGCATGTGCATCTGCGTGGATTGCCGCTGGGTCGATCAATGCCAGGCCTACCACGCGGTTGAGCGTCAACACGGTGTGGCTCATCTCACGGCCAATCCTCTGTTCGCTCCGCAGGAACCCAGAATTCACGTGCAGGTGCTCGACCTGGCGGATGGTCAGGTTGGCGTGGAGTGGGATGTGCGCGGTTGCAGCAGTTTTGAGCTCGATCGCGGCCGCTGGCAGCGGTTGCGCCCGGATCAGGTGGTGCCCACATGAATGGCTCGCCGTTGCTGCTGGCCCTGCACAGCTCGAGCGAAACCCTCGGGGTGGCGCTGCAGCCCCTGGGGCAGGGGGATGCTGACGCGCAGGTGGAGAGTTTTCACTTGGGCCGGCGCTTGTCGAATGCCTTGCTCCCTTGCGTGGAGCAGGTGTTGCCGGCTGATCAGTGGCCCCGCATCGGCCGCTTGGCTGTAGCGACTGGGCCAGGCGGCTTCACCGGCACCCGGCTCACGGTGGTGCTGGCGCGCACCCTGGCGCAGCAGCTGCAGATCCCGCTCCATGGCTTCAGCAGCTTTTTGTTGATCGCGCGTCGCTTGCTGGCGGCTGAAGCGAATGCCTCGGCTGGCGAGAAGCTGTGGCTGGAGCAGGTGCTGCCGCGTCGCGGCAGCGTGGTGGGTTGTTATGGCCTCGATCCACAAGCCCTTGGTGGGGTGGCGGAGCTGGAGATCCCTCGGCTGGTGCGCCCTGAGGAGCCCTGGAGTGGTGATTCCCCCTGTGCTCCCGCCGCGGTGGATGCAGCGGCCGACGCCCGTCAACTGCTGGAGCTGGCCCAGCTTGCTCACGCCGCTGCTCTGCCCGGCCCCTGGGCGCCAGTGCTGCCGCTCTATCCCACCAGCCCGGTGGAGGGGCTGTGACGCGTCCCCGTCCGCGCCCGAGTTCACGTCAGCGACCGCCCGCCCCCCGGGTCCGGCGACGGCGGCGGCGCCCCGCCGGGGACGCTGGCTGTTGGCAGGTCTTGCGGCCGCAGGGCTGTTGGTGTTCTCCCGTGGCTTGTGGCAGCCGCCGCTGCCTCCGCCCCAGATGATCCTGGTGCTCGGTGGCGACGTGGAACGGGAGCGCGTGGCCGCTGAACTGGCGGAGCGGGATGGTCTGCCGGTGCTGGTGAGTGGCGGCAGCAATCCGGAATATGCCCATTGGCTGTTCGGGCGGCGGGGCCTCGATCAGGGGCGCGTGCAGCTGGATTACCGCGCCACCGACACCCTCACCAACTTCACCTCGATCGTGGAGGACCTGCGCCGCGCCAAGGTGCGCCATGTGCTCTTGGTGACCAGCAGCGATCACATGCAGCGAGCCATGCTCGTGGGCCGTCTGGTGGCCGGTAGCCGTGGCATCGGCCTCACGCCCGTGGAAGTGCCCTGCGGAGAGCGCTGCACGCCGGAGGGCTGGCGCAAGGTATGGGGCGATGGGGCCCGTGCGGCCCTGTGGGTGTTGACGGGCCGCGATCTCAGGCGCTGGGCGGCAGCGCGGTTCGGTCCGCTGCTGGAGGGAGCGCGGGGCCGCTGATCAGGCCCTGATCGAGCAGGGCGTTGATCTGGGCCTGGCAGGCGGCGGTGGCGGCATCGAGATCAGCCCGTTTGCGCGACGCCGGCGGCGGAATCGGCGTGCCGATGCGGATATGCACCGGCAGCAGCCGCGGGTGCTTGGAGCCGGTGCCAAGGGCGCGGTGGCTGTTGATGATCGCCACCGGCAGCAGCGGCACGCCGGCGCGGGCGGCCAGAAGCGCCGCGCCGGGCTGGGGGTTATTCACGCGGCCGTCCGCTTGGCGGGTGCCATCGATGAACACACCGGTGGCCCAGCCCTGCTCGAGGCGATCGGTGGCGGTGCGGATCGCTTCACGGTCGCTGGCACCGCGGGCCACGGGGTAGGCGCCGCAGGCGCGGATGATCGGCCCCAGCAGAGGGATCCGAAACAGCTCGGCCTTGGCCATGAAGGCCACCGGGCGCCCGAGGGCATGGCCCAGCAGGGGCGGGTCGAGATGGGAGCCATGGTTGGCCACCACCACCAGTGCCCCTTCATGGGGAACATTGGCGTTGCCGGCGGTGCGGCCGCGGAACAGCAGCCGGTAGATCGGGAACACCAGCAGGTAGCTCACCAGCCGGTAGGTGAGGCTTGGCTTCGGCGTGCGCAGCAATGCCGGCGGCTCCGCGGGCTTGCGCCGGCGGCGCAGCACCCGTTTCACCGCATTCACCGGCCGGCTGCCCGGCCGCGGGGTGATGTCGCTCACAGCGCCAGGTCGGCAGCGCCGCTGATCTGGGCGGTGGTGATCCCTTCGCAGCTGCGCTTGATCAGGCCGCTCAGCACGTTGCCGGGGCCGATCTCCACGGCGGTGTCGATCCCGCTGCTGCTGAAGGCCTCCATCGTTTCGCGCCAGCGCACGCCGGTGGTCATCTGGCTGCGCAGCCGCTGCTTGAGGGCCGCACCGCTGGTTTCAGGGGTGGGATCGGTGTTGCTCAGCACCGGAATCGCCGCATCGTTGAAGGGCACAGCCTCCAGTGCCGTCGCAAAGGCATCGGCTGCGCTTTGCATGAAGGGCGAGTGGAAGGCGCCGCTCACGGCCAGAGGGATGGCGCGCTTGCACTTCAGTTGGCCGCTCACGGCTGCCACTGCTTCGGGGCTGCCGGAGAGCACCACCTGGGCGCTGCTGTTGTCGTTGGCGATCACCACCCCTTCGGTGGCGCCCACCAACTGATCGAGTTCGGCGCGATCGAAGCCCATCACGGCGGTCATGGCGCCGCCCCCGGCGGCGGCCATCAGCTCGCTGCGGGTTTTCATCAGCTGCAGCCCCGTGTTCACGTCAAACACGCCCGCGGCATAGAGGGCCACCAGTTCACCCAGGCTGTGCCCTGCCACCCGATCGGCGCTGCGGCCCTGGGCCTTGAGGCCATCCACCAGCAGGCTCTCGATCACGAACAGCGCTGGCTGGGTGTTGCGAGTGTCGTTGAGATCGCTCAGTTCGCCCTCGGCCTCACCGGCGCAGATGGCGAGCAGATCACGCCCCAGCAGCTCCGAAGCGGCGGCGAAGCGCTCGCGGCCGCCTGGCAGCTCGAGCACCCCGGCGGCCATGCCCAGCTTCTGTGAGCCCTGTCCGGGAAACACCCAGGCGATACCCATGGCCGCTCGCGTTGCACTGTCGGGGGGAGATTACGCGGCGGGGCTGAAATCCCTGTCGCCTCAGCCCTGAGGGCCAGCCCAGCGCAACAGGGCGCCGCCCCAGCTCAAGCCAGCGCCAAAGCCGCTGCTGGCGATCAGGTCTCCGGGTTTGACCCGACCATCCTTCACCGCCTCATCGAGCATCAACGGAATCGTGGCGGCGGAGGTATTGCCGTAGCTGGCCAGATTGCTGAGCACCCGCTCGTGGGGGATGGCGAAGCGATCGGCCACGGCATCGAGGATGCGCTGGTTGGCTTGATGCAACAGCAGCCAGTTCAGATCGGAGGCCGGGGTGCCGGTGCTCTCCAGCAGTTCCTTGAGCACTGCCGGCACTTCCCGCACCGCGAACTTGTACACCTCCTGGCCGTTCATGCGCAGCGGTGCAAAGCCGCCCACCTGGGCGCGCACGCCACCGAGCACGTCGGTGTGGGTATCAGTCTGGGCGAGGGTGAGGCAGCCGTTGCGGCTGCCATCGGAGTGCATGCGGAAGCCCAGCAGGCCGTCCTGCTCTGCCGGGCAGGCTTCCACGGCCACAGCGGCAGCACCATCGCCGAACAGCACGCAGGTGGTGCGGTCATCCCAGTCCACCCAGCGGCTCAGTTGATCGGCGCCGATCACCAGAGCCCGGCGCATGACGCCGCCGCGCAGGTACTGACCGGCGGTGATCAGGGCAAACAGAAAGCCGCTGCAGGCGGCGGTGAGATCAAAGGCCACGGCGTTGCGGGCACCGATGGCGCCCTGCACCCGCGGAGCCGTACCGAATAGATCATCCGGGCTGGAGGTGGCCATCAGGATCAGATCCAGATCCTCGGGGGCCCAGCCCGCGTGCTCCAGGGCCGCTTGGGCGGCGCGACTGGCGAGCACGGTGAGCGGCTCATCAGCCGCGCAGATATGACGAGCCCCGATGCCGGTGCGGGTGCGGATCCATTCGTCGCTCGTGTCGACCCGCTCGCTCAGCTGCTGATTGCTGACGCTGATGGCGGGAACGGCGCTGCCGCAGCCCACCAGGGCCATGCCGCAGCTGTTGATTTGGCCCAGCCCCACCGGTTCAGCCCAACGGTGCGGTCAGTCAACCACAGGCCACGGCAGGGCTCTCGCTCTCGCTGAGGCGCTGCAGATCCTCCATCACGCCGTGGTTGGCGGCCGAGTGGGCGATGCGCAAGGCGCTCACCACCGATAGGGCCTTGCTGCTGCCATGGCCGATCACACAAACGCCATTCACGCCGAGCAACAGCGCACCGCCGTGCTCAGCGTGATCCAGGCGCTTTTTGATGCGGCGCAGGTTGCTCATCAAGAAGGCGGATCCCACCTTGCCGCGGCGGCCCCGGGGCAGTTCCGCCTTGAGCACATCCAGCAGCACGCTGCCCACGCTCTCGAGGAACTTGAGCAACACGTTGCCGGTGAAGCCGTCGCACACCACCACGTCGAAGTCGCCGGAGAGCACGTCGCGGCCTTCGCAGTTGCCGGCGAACTGAAAGCGGGTTTCCGCCGCCATCAGCGCATAGGTGCGCAGGGCTAGGTCGTTGCCCTTGCACTCCTCTTCGCCGATGTTGAGCAGGCCGATGCGCGGCTGGCTCACCTGCAGCACATCGCGGCTGTAGATGTTGCCGAGCAGGGCCCACTGGTGCAGGTAGGCCGGCTTGGCATCCATGTTGGCGCCCACATCCAGCACCAGCACCTGCTGCTCAGGATCTTTGGTGGGAAACAGGGCACCGATGGCGGGGCGATCGATCCCCTTGAGCCGCCCGAGCCGGAAGATCGCCGAGGCCATCACAGCTCCGGAGTTGCCAGCGGAGTACACGGCCGTGGCTTCGCCAGCCTTCACCAGATCCATCGCCACGTTGATGCTGGCGTCGCGCTTCTTGCGCACCACGGTGGCCTCTTCATCCATGCCCACCGACACACCGCTGGGCACCAGCTCCAGCAGGCCCTCTTGCTGGGCGCTCCGCAGCTCGTCGGCTAAATCAAGTTCGGCCACGGCGGCGGCCACGGCTTCCGCTTCCGCCACGAATTTCACCCGCAGCGGCAGCAGCCGCACGGCCCGCAGGCAGCCTTCCAGGATCGGCCCGGGGGCGTAGTCACCGCCCATGCCGTCCACGGCAACCCAGAGGCGGTCGGCATCGTTGATCGGGGTGCCTTCGCTGCCGCCCACGCCCCGCTGCAGCCGCCGCAGGGGATCGAACACCAGCGGTTGCAGCACTGTGTTCGCCGCACCAGCGGCGGCGCCGGCAGCGCTACCAGCCACAGAACCTGCCATCGAACCGGCGGCATTGGCCGTGGCCGTCGCGGTGCCAACGAGGCTTGTCACCGCTGCATTGCGGCGATACCAGATCACCAGCCGACGGATAGCGCGGGGTTGGCCGCGGCGGTTGGAGCCGTGGCCTGGGGCGTCAGAGGGCTTCGGAGGCAACGGCGTCAACGATGCGTTGGAACAGATAACCGGTGCCGCGGGCCGTGAGGATCAGCTCGGGGTTGGCCGGATCGTCTTCCAGTTTGGAGCGCAAGCGGGAGATATGAACATCCACCACGCGGGTATCCACGTGACGCTCCGGCGTGTAGCCCCACACCTCCTTGAGGATTTCGCCGCGGCTGAAGGGTTCACCGCTGCGGCCCACCAGCAGCTCCAGCAGGCTGAACTCCATGCCGGTGAGGCGAATACGCTCCTCGCCGCGGTATACCTGCCGCTTATTGGTGTCGATGCGCAGGTCGCCCACTTGGATCACTCCGGAGTTGGGGATGCCGGCCACGCTGTCTTTTTCAACCCGGCGCAGCACGCAGCGAATGCGGGCTTCCAGCTCTTTGGGGCTGAACGGCTTCACCACGTAGTCGTCGGCGCCGAGTTCGAGGCCGGTGATGCGGTCAGCGACGTCGCCCAAGGCGGTGAGCATCACGATCGGCACGTCCGATTCCTTGCGCAGCTCCTGGCAGACGCCGTAGCCATCGAGCTTCGGCATCATCACGTCGAGCACCACCAGATCGGGATCGGTGCGACGGAACGCCTCGAGCGCTTCCTGGCCGTCGCAGGCGGTCACCACCTGATAGCCGATCATCGAAAGCCGCGTTTCCAGGATCCGGCGGATGCTGGCTTCGTCGTCCACCACCAGGATCGTTTCCTTGGCGGCGGAGGCAGTTGTGCCGGTTGAGGCCGTCATTGCGCCACTCGTTGTGGACGGGGTTAAGTAGTTCGACCTACTGAAAAGGTCGGCAGGCCTCCGGGTTCTGCGGCAGCCACCTTTCTTCATACACCGTTTTGGCCCGCGCCACCAGCCTTTACGTCTGCCAGAGCTGCGGAGCCCAGACCCGCCAGTTCTTTGGCCGCTGCAGCAGCTGCGGCAGTTGGAACACCCTGGTGGAGCAGACGGCCACCCCCACCGACAACCGCCGCCGCCGGCCTGTTGCTGCTCCGGCCGAAGCCGCCATCCCCGCTGCGCCGCGCCGTTCTGAGCCGATTGCTGCCGTGGGCGATCGGCCCCTGCAGCGCCTGGGCAGCGGCTACGGCGAGCTGGATCGCGTGCTCGGTGGCGGCCTCGTGCCCGGTTCGCTGGTGCTCTTGGGCGGTGACCCCGGTATCGGCAAAAGCACCTTGCTGCTGCAGAGCGCTCAGGCCATGGCAGCGCGCCATTCGGTGCTTTACGTGAGTGCTGAGGAATCGGCCCAGCAGGTGAAGCTGCGCTGGCGGCGGCTGGCAGAGGAGCAAGAAGAGCTCCCTGCGCCAGAAGCGGGTGGCTCTGGCCTGCAGCTGTTGGCCGAAACCGATTTGGAGTTGGTGCTGCAGGAGTTGGAAGCCCTGCGACCGGCGGTAGCGGTGATCGACAGCATTCAGGCCCTTCACGACGGTGAGCTCGGTAGCGCCCCTGGCTCGGTCGCCCAGGTGCGTGAGTGCGCTGCGGCCCTGGCCCGTATTGCGAAGCGGCAGGACACGGCCCTGTTGCTTGTGGGCCATGTGACCAAGGAAGGCATGCTCGCTGGCCCGAAGGTGTTGGAGCACCTGGTGGATGCGGTGCTCACCTTTGAAGGTGATCGCTTCGCCAGTCACCGGCTCCTGCGGGCGGTGAAGAACCGCTTCGGTGCCACCCATGAGCTGGGGGTGTTTGAGATGCGCGGCCAGGGCCTGGCCCAGGTGCTCAATCCCAGTGAGCTGTTTCTGGGCAGCGATGAACCCAGCGCCGGCACCGCCACGATCGTGGCCTGCGAAGGCACCCGGCCCCTGGTGGTGGAGCTGCAGGCCCTGGTGAGCACCACCAGTTATTCCAGCCCGCGCCGCACCGCCACCGGCATCGGCACCAATCGCCTCCACCAGATCCTGGCGGTGCTTGAGAAACACCTGGGCCTGCCGCTGTCGCGTTTCGACTGCTACCTGGCAGTGGCTGGCGGCCTCGAGGTGGAAGAGCCGGCAGCCGATCTCGGCGTGGCTGCTGCGGTGGTGGCCAGCTACCGCGATCTCACCCTCCCGCCGGGCACGGTGTTGATCGGTGAGCTGGGCTTGGGCGGGCAGCTGCGGCCTGTGGCACAGCTGGAGCAGCGCCTGCAGGAATCAGCGCGATTGGGCTTCCGCCGGGCCGTGGTGCCCAAGGGCAGTGGTCTGGGGCGCCTGGCGGCGGGCCTGGATCTGCAGCTGCTGGAAGCCGGCGGGGTGGCGGAGGCGTTGGTGGCGGCCCTTGGCGTGAACCCCGCCGATGACCGGGCCTGAGGCGGTTGCCTCAGAAGTACACGTCGACGTTGCCGCGGCCGCTGGTTTTGAGCCAGTTCTGGGCTTCGATGTAGTTGTTCGGGGCCAGGCGGATCGCTTTGGTCCACAGATCAGCGGCCTGATCGAAATGGCGATCGGCGAGGTCACCGTCGCCGTTTTCTTCCGCCAGGGAGCCCAGGTGGTGGTGGATCACCGCCATGTTGTTGAGGGCCTGGGGCATCTTGCTGTTGAGATCGAGGGCCTGGCCGTACTGCTCCAGGGCCTTCTCGTGCTCACCGTTGCTGGCGTACACCAGCGCCATGTTGTAAAGGATGAAGGCGCGGTCGTTGGGGTCTTCCTCCAGCTTCAGCGCTTCGGCGTAGTTGTCGAGTGCTTCGGCGTATTCGCCATCGGCCTGAGCGCTCATGCCATCGCGGTAGTAAGCGAAGGCCTCCTTGGCGCGCTGGTTGGTGGGCAGCACCTTGAGGATCAGGTCGGCCATCACCGTGAAGCTCTTGTCGATGAAGTTGTCGTTGCGCTGAGAGCGGGG
This sequence comes from Synechococcus sp. CB0101, assembly GCF_000179235.2. NCBI lineage: Bacteria > Bacillati > Cyanobacteriota > Cyanophyceae > Synechococcales > Synechococcaceae > Synechococcus > Synechococcus sp. CB0101. The sequence goes on along the minus strand of NZ_CP039373.1, from coordinate 2,696,023 downwards.
CACGGGGGTGGTGGAGCTGCGTGGGGCCATCCTCACCTGCCTGGGGCGAGGGATGCCTTGGCTGTTCGCACTCCCTAGCCTTGGAGTCGCCCACCCCCAGCCCCGTGAGCAGCGGCCCTGAATCCGCATCCCAGCCTGTGGCTGCCCTGCTGCTCGAGGTGGAGGGCATGAAATGTGGAGGCTGCGTGCGCGCTGTGGAGCAGCGCCTGTTGGCCCAGCCCGGTGTCCGCCAGGCCAGCGTCAGCCTGCTCAACCGCACGGCTTGGGTGGGGTTGGATCCAGCCCTGCTCGCCCAGAACGACCACGACCCCAGCGAAGCGCTGATCGAGGCCCTGTTGGGTATGGGCTATCAGGCCCATCGCCGTGAAGACCAGGCCAGTACCCCGGCGGAGCGCCGGCAGCAACAGAGCTGGTGGCAGCGCTGGCAGCAGTTGGTGGTGGCTCTGGTGTTGCTGCTGGTGTCGGCGGCGGGCCACCTGGCCGAGATGGGCCAGCTGCCGCTCCCCTGGCTCGCAGACATGCGGGTGCACGCCCTGGTGGCCACCGTGGCCCTGGCTGTGCCGGGGCGATCAATCTTGGTGCGCGGAGCCCGCTCGGCCTTCGCCGGTGCCCCGGGCATGGACACGCTCGTGGGCCTGGGGATGGCGAGCGCCTATCTGGCCAGCCTCGTGGCCCTGATTTGGCCGGCCGTGGGTTGGCAGTGCTTCTTCAACGAGCCCGTGATGCTGCTGGGCTTTGTGCTGTTGGGCCGCTTTCTGGAGGAGCGGGCTCGCTTCCGCACCGGCCGCGCCCTGCAGGAATTGGCGCGGCTGCAACCCGATGAGGCGTTGCTGGTGGTGGGCACGGGGGATGAGGCGATCACCCGCCCCGTTCGCGTGGGTGCTCTGCGCCCCGGTGATCGCCTGCGCTTGTTGCCCGGTGATCGGGTTCCCGTGGATAGCCGCGTGCTCGAGGGGCTCTCCAACCTCGACGTGTCCAGCCTCACCGGCGAACCCTTGCCCCAGGAGGTGAGTGCCGGCTCTGAGCTGGCGGCCGGCAGCCTCAACCTGCAGGCACCGCTGCTGCTGGAGGTGGTGCGCCCTGGCAGCGACAGCGCTGTGGCCCGGATCATTGCCCTGGTGGAGCAGGCCCAATCGCGCAAAGGCCCGATTCAGGGCTTAACCGATCGGGTGGCAGGCCGCTTCAGCGTGGCGGTGATGCTGCTGGCGCTGGCCACTCTGTTGTTTTGGTGGCTCGTGGGTGCGCAGCTGTGGCCTCAAGTGCTGTCGGCAGCCCCGGCGATGCATGCCCATGGCGGCCACCAAAGCCTGGGGTTGTCGGCTGAAACGCCTTTCGTGCTGGGCTTGCAGCTCAGCATTGCCGTGCTGGTGGTGGCCTGCCCCTGCGCCCTGGGCTTGGCCACCCCCGCGGCGATCACCGTGGGCACGGGCCGAGCCGCCAAGGCCGGCATCCTGTTTCGTGGCGGCGATGTGATCGAAACGGCCGCGGCCCTGAAGACTGTCTTCTTCGACAAGACCGGCACCCTGAGCATCGGCCGCCCCAGCCTCAGCGGCCTGCAGCCGGCGCAGGCTGGCCTCGAGGAGGCGGCTTTGGTGCAGCTGGCCGCCAGCCTTGAAGCCGATACCCGTCATCCCCTGGCCCATGCCCTGTTGCAGCGGGCCCAGGAGCTGGAGCTGCCCCTGCTCAGCGTGGAGCAGCCCCGCACCATCGCGGGCGATGGCCTGGAGGGAACCGTGGCGGGCTACGGCCGCTGCCGCCTTGGCCGCCCCGGCTGGATTGCCGCTGACGGTGTGGTGGTCTCCGCCGAGCTGCAGCGGTGGCTGCAGGAGCAGGAAGGCCGTGGCGCCACGGTGGTGGCGCTGAGCGCTGAGCATCAGCTGCTGGCGCTGCTGGCGATCGAAGATCTCGTGCGCCCGGATGCCTCAGAAGCGCTGGCGGCCTTGCAGGCCATGGGGCTGCGGCTGGGCGTCCTCAGCGGCGACCGGCAGGGTCCTGTGCAGCGCCTCGGCGAGGCCCTGGGTCTGCACACCGATCAATTGGCCTGGGAGCTGCTGCCCCAGCAGAAGCTGGAGCGGCTGCAGCAGGGCGCTGGCCGCGGCCCGGTGGCGATGGTGGGCGATGGCATCAACGACGCTCCGGCGCTGGCGGCCGCGGATCTGGGGATCGCCGTGGGCACTGGCACGCAGATCGCGATGGATACCGCCGATTTGGTGGTGCTCGGCGATCGCCTCACCGCGATCCCCCAGGCCCTGCAGTTGGCCCGCCGCACCATGGCCAAGGTGCGCCAAAACCTGGCTTGGGCCTTCGGCTACAACCTGCTGGTGTTGCCCCTGGCCGCCGGCGCCCTGCTGCCGGGTTTCGGCGTGGTGCTCTCCCCTCCTCTGGCAGCGTTGCTGATGGCCCTCAGTTCGATCACCGTGGTGGTGAATGCCCTGCTGCTCGGTGGACATGACTGAGCGCGGTCGGTTCCTGGTGCTCGAAGGCATCGATGGTTGCGGCAAGACCACACAGATCGAGCACCTGCGCCACTGGCTCCCCCGTAGCGGCCTGATGCCGGAGGGCGCCCAGTTGATGGTGACCCGGGAACCCGGTGGCACGGAGCTGGGGCGCGCCCTGCGCCAGTTGCTGCTGCATCCGCCGGGGGCGGCGGCACCCTGCAGCACTGCAGAGCTGCTGCTCTATGCGGCGGATCGGGCTCAGCACGTGCAGCAGCAGATCCTTCCGGCCCTGGAGGCAGGGCATTGGGTGCTCAGCGACCGCTTCAGCGGCTCCACCGCCGCTTACCAGGGTTATGGCCGCGGCCTCTCCCTCGCGCTGATTGACCAGCTCAGCCTGATTGCCTGCCGGGGGCTGCAGCCCGATCTCACCCTGCTGCTGGATGTGCCGCTGGAGGAATCGCTGCGGCGGCGCGGCCACCGGGCCGCCGATCGCATCGAGGCCAGCGGCGAAGCCTTCCTGGCCCGTGTCTGTGCTGGTTTTGTGGCCCTGGCAGCCCAGCCCGGTTGGCAGCGGTTGGATGGTTCCCAGCCCCCTGAGGCTGTGAGCGCGGCCCTGGAGGCGGCCATCACCCACCGCTGCAAGCTGGCCGAAGACCCAGTCGATGGCTGAGCTGTTTGACGGTTTGGTGGGCCAGCATCAGGCCACCACCCTGCTGCTGGCTGCACTCGAGCGCCAGCGCTTGGCACCGGCTTATTTGTTTTGCGGCCCCGATGGGGTGGGGCGCTCGATCGCTGCTCGGCGTTTTCTGGAGGGGGTGATCGCAGGGCCTGCGGGATCGGCCTCCGTGCGCCGCCGCTTGCAGGAGGGCAACCACCCGGATCTGCTCTGGGTCGAGCCCACCTACAGCGAGAAGGGCCAGCTGGTGCCGGCCTCCAAGGCCGCTGAGGCCGGCGTGAGCCGCAAGGCCCCGCCGCAGTTGCGGCTGGAGCAGGTGCGTGCTGTGTCGCAGTTTCTGGGGCGCCGGCCGGTGGAAGCCAACCGCTGCCTGGTGGTGATTGAAGCGGTGGAGGCCATGGCGGAGGGCGCCGCTAATGCGTTGCTCAAAACCCTGGAGGAGCCTGGTGATGGGCTGCTGATCCTGCTGACGGCGGCTCCTGATCGCCTGCTCAGCACGATCCGCTCCCGCTGCCAGGCCATTCCCTTTGCCCGGTTGGCGCCGGAGCAGCTGCAGCAGGTGTTGGCGGCCCAGGCGGCGCAGCCCACCAGCTCGGATCCACCGGAGCTGGTGGAGCTGGCTGCGGGCTCGCCGGGGGCGCTGCTGGAGCAGCGTCAGCACTGGGAGGCGCTGCCGGAGGGGCTGGCGCAGCGTTGTGCGGCCTTGGTGGGTGGGGCATCCGCTGGTGCCTCCAAGCCCACCAGCCCGGTGGAGGCGCTCAGCCTGGCCCGTGATCTCTGCGAGGCGCTCGATGTGGAGCAGCAGCTGTGGCTGCTCGACTGGTGGCAGCTGCACCTATGGCGACTCAGCCATCAGCCCGCTCAACAGCAACGCATTGAGCTGCTGCGGCGCCAGCTGCGCTCGTTTGTGCAGCCCCGTTTGGCCTGGGAGGTGGCACTGCTGGAGCTGAGCGGATGGATGGCTGCGTAGCCGCTGCCGATCAGGCGGCTGTGCGGCGATTGGCGCGGGCGTTGTGCACCAGCTGGGCCAGTTCCTCTTCGTGGGCACCGCTTGGCAGTTCGAGGCAGTAGCCCGCTCCATACACCGTTTTGATGAAACGGGGCTTGCGGGGATCGGGCTCGAGCTTGGTGCGCAGATGGCGCACATGCACACGGATCGTTTCGATGTCGTCGTCGGGTTCGTAGCCCCACACCTCCTTGAGGATCAGCGAGGGGGCCACGGTTTGCCCATGGCGCTGCAGCAGGCAATGCAGCAGCTCGAATTCCAGATGGGTGAGCCGCACCGGTTCGTCGAACCAGATCGCTTCAAAGCGCTCGGGCACCAGGGTGAGGGCGCCGTAGCTGAGGATTTCGTTGTGCTTGGCCGAGAGGGGGGCCCGGTCGCTGCGGCGCAGCAGCGCCTTGATCCGCACCAGCAGCTCTTCGAGATCAAAGGGCTTGGCGAGGTAGTCGTCGGCCCCGGAGTTGAAGCCGCTCACCTTGTCTTTGGTGCTCCCCAGTGCAGTGAGCATCAGGATGGGGATGCCTGTGGTGCGCTCATCGCGCCGTAGGCGCTGGCAAAGGGTGAGGCCGTCCACCTTGGGCAGCATCAGATCCAGCAGGATCAGATCCGGGGTGTATTGCAGCGCCAGGGCTTGACCCTTGATGCCGTCTTCTGCCCGCTGCACATCGAAGCCGCTGTGTTCGAGGTGGCCGGCCACCAGCTCGCGCATGTCGCTGTCGTCTTCGATCAGCAGGATGCAGGGCTTCATGGTGGATCTCCGGCGGTGGAGTGCAGGCGCCGCGGGGTGAGGGCCGCTGTTCGTTGCTCACATTCTCTCCAGAACATTGAGGAGCTGCAGAACTTTTTGGTCGCTCAATGTTGGCTGCTCGAAGCTGAAATCAACTGCCCCGCAGGCTTTCTCGAGCATTGATGAGTTGATGGATCCGGCTGGATTTACAGGTTTTCTTCCGTTTGCCCTGTTGCAATTTGTCGGCCAACGATGCGATGCAGCGGCGTTGTTGCAGCAACGGGCCCTCCATCGCATCGGCATGAAAAAACCCCAGCCGTAAGGCTGGGGTTTTCAAGCTCCCCGGGCGGGATTCGAACCTGCGACCAATCGATTAACAGTCGATCGCTCTACCGCTGAGCTACCGAGGAATGCGGCCCTGACGGGTGCCCAGAGAACTTACCCCTCAGCCCTTCCCGCCCGCAAGGGGGGCGAGCTGTTGCTCCATCGATTGACCGCTGCGCCAGGGGCCAATGCTGCCTCGTTCCATCAGAGCGGCGCCATCGCACCAGCGCAGCTCCTCCAGGCGGTGGGTGATCCAGAGAGCCGTGATCGGCTGCTCCTGGCGATCGCATAGGGAGCGGATCAGCTGGAGGACCTCCGCCTGGCTGGTTTCATCCAGCAAGGCAGTCGGTTCATCCAGCAGCAGCAGCTGGGCTTCGCTGGCCAGGGCCGCGGCGATCGCGAGGCGTTGCTTCTGGCCGCCGCTGAGGCTGTGAATCGGTCGTTGCCGGAAACCGGCTAACCCCACCTGATTCAGGGCCTGCTCTACCCGGGAGAGGCGCTCGGCTGCAGCAACTGTGTCGGGGAGGGCCAGTTCGATCTCGCTGCCGCAACTGGGCAGCAGCAGCTGGTGATCAGGGTTCTGAAACACCAAGGCCGGCTTGAGAGGGCGCTGCAGGCGACCCCGGGCTGGGGTCAGCAGCCCGGCGATCAATCGCAGCAGGGTGCTTTTGCCGCTTCCGTTTCCGCCCACGAGCATCCACAGCCCTGGCCGGGGGATGGTGAGGCAGCAGTGATTGAGGGCACTGTGGCCATTGGGCCAGGCGAAGCCCAGCTGATCCACCACCAGGCTGGGGGCCTGATCAGCCATCGAAGCTGAAGCCCGGACGCTTGCTGCCGCCGCCCATCGCGGACTTCTCGTAGGTCTGCACGGCCACCACTTCGCTGGTGAGCAGACAGACGCGCTTGGTTTCCTCCTTCTCGCAGCTCAGCTCCAGCAGGCGGGGGTGGCCGCTTTCCATGGCCTGCTTCACCTGTTGATAAAGGGCCTCAGCGTCGGCCTGCTCCTTGCGCTGCACGGCAACGGGCATGGGGCTCAGCTTGATGGAGAGCTCAACGACGAACACAGCAGGGATTTCGGCCAGGCCCCACTTTGGCGAATCAAGACCGCTTCGATGGCTTGCTAGGAGCTTTTACCTATCAGGTTTGGGTGATCCGCCACAGACGCCCGGTTCCCCGTACAGTGCGCGTGTAACGCTTCATGAAGCCGCTCTCATGACGATCGCTGTAGGGCGCGCGCCGCAGCGGGGATGGTTTGACGTCCTCGATGACTGGCTCAAGCGCGACCGCTTCGTTTTTGTCGGGTGGTCGGGTCTGCTCCTGTTCCCCACCGCCTACCTGGCGCTGGGTGGCTGGCTGACCGGCACCACCTTTGTCACCTCCTGGTACACCCACGGCATTGCCAGCTCCTATCTGGAGGGCTGCAACTTCCTCACCGCTGCGGTGAGCAGCCCGGCTGATGCCATGGGCCATTCCCTTCTTCTGCTCTGGGGCCCTGAAGCCCAGGGCGACTTCGTGCGCTGGTGCCAGCTCGGCGGTCTGTGGACCTTCGTGGCCCTGCACGGTGCCTTCTCCCTGATCGGCTTCATGCTGCGTCAGTTCGAGATCGCCCGTCTGGTGGGCATCCGCCCCTACAACGCCATCGCCTTCTCCGGCCCGATTGCGGTGTTCGTCAGCGTCTTCCTGATGTACCCCCTCGGCCAAAGCAGCTGGTTCTTTGCACCCAGCTTTGGCGTGGCAGCGATCTTCCGCTTCCTCCTCTTCCTGCAGGGCTTCCACAACTGGACCCTGAACCCCTTCCACATGATGGGCGTGGCCGGCATCCTCGGCGGCGCGCTGCTGTGTGCCATTCACGGCGCCACCGTGGAGAACACCCTGTTCGAAGACTCCGATCAGGCGAACACCTTCAAGGCGTTCGAGCCCACCCAGGAAGAAGAGACCTATTCGATGGTGACCGCCAACCGCTTCTGGAGCCAGATCTTCGGGATCGCGTTCTCCAACAAGCGTTGGCTGCACTTCTTCATGCTGTTCGTGCCGGTGATGGGTCTGTGGACCAGCAGCATCGGCATCATCGGCCTGGCCCTCAACCTGCGTGCCTACGACTTCGTGTCGCAGGAAATCCGCGCTGCTGAGGATCCTGAATTCGAGACCTTCTACACGAAGAACATTCTTCTGAACGAAGGTCTGCGTGCCTGGATGGCACCGGCTGACCAGCCGCACGAAAACTTCGTCTTCCCTGAAGAGGTTCTGCCCCGCGGCAACGCTCTCTGATCGCACGCTCCATCAGACAGCAAAGGGGGTCCCGCAAGGGGCCCCTTTTTCATGCAGATTGAACCCTCTGTTTGCGCTTGTGCCGGATTGCTCGCTGATCATCAGCCCGGGGAGACAGCCGGGCCTCGGAACCAGCACTGGCCCCGCACGGTCTGGTTCCTGGCCGCGGGTTTCTGGCTCTTCGGGATGCTCGTGCAGATCTGGAGGCTGGAGAGCCTCACAGCCACCTACGACCAAGCCCTGTTCCTGCAGGAACTGTGGTCGACAGCCCAGGGTCGGCCTTTTGAAAGCAGTTTGTCGTCGGTTCTTTCCGGTGCGGTGGCGGTGCATGGAGATCTCCCTCGCATCGACTATCTGCATCTCGGTCAGCACGCCAATGCCCTGACCCTTCTGGCAGCTCCATTGGTGGTTTGGATCGGCCCGTGGGCCCTGCCCTTGCTGCAGGTCACGTTGCTCACGGCTGCTGGGCTGGTGTTTTGGCGAGTGGCCAGCCGCTATCTCAATCAGGCACTCGCCCTACGCCTCACCTGCGCCTACTACCTCAGTGGTGCGGTGATCGGGCCGATGCTCGAGAACTTTCACGACCTGATCTGGCTGCCACTGCTTGGTTTTCTGGTGATTGAAGGCCTGCTGGAACGGCGCTGGTGGCAGGTGGCCTGTGCGGCGCTGCCGTTGTTGTTGGTTCGAGAAGACAGCGGTTTGGTGCTGTTTTCCCTGGGGCTCTGGGCAGTTGTGCGTCGCCCGGGTGCGCGCTGGGTTGGTGCGGCATTGATGCTGCTCTCCCTGGTCTGGGTTGTGGTGATGACCACTGCCATCCAGCCCTCGTTTGATTCCTCGCTCTCGGATCGCTTTCTCCAGGAGAAGTTTGGCCACCTGGTCGATGACGTGTCGGGCGGCACTGTGCAGGTTGTGCTGGCCATGCTTCGGAGGCCCGGGGCTCTCCTGGCTGCTTTGGTCAGCCCACCAGGCACAACCCTGGGTTTCTTGCTCGCCCTCAGCCTGCCGCTGCTCTTGGTGCCCTTGGTTTCGATCGATGTGGCGCTGCTGGTCTCGGCGCCATTGCTCGTGGCATTGCTGTCACAGGGGCGCACCGCGCTTGCTGTGAACCTCCGCTATGTGCTGGCCCTAGTGCCCGGTCTTTACATGGGATCGCTGCTTTGGTGGAAAGCGCACCCCGGCTTCTGGCAGCAGCGCTGGGTGCGGCCGGCATGGACGGGGGCCCTCAGCCTGGCGCTAACGCTGGCCCTGGTTGGCAACCCACATCGCAGCCTCTCGGCGATTGTGCCCGACAGCTTTGTTCCTTGGGTGCATGTGTCACCCGCACAGATGCTCAGTCGCCGGGCTGCAGCGCTCAAGGCCGTGGCGCTGGTGCCCCCCCAGGCCAGCGTGGCTGCCGATACACCGCTATTGCCTTTGCTCGCTAGGCGTGAGGTGGCCATCCGCCTTCCGAATGGTGTGCAGTACCGCGATCGCGATGGAGCAACCTTTTCGGTGGATTGGGTGGTGGCTTACCCGGGGTATTACACGCCGATGGTTCCGGTGTTCAGGGAAGAAGCCGAGATGCAGCGGTTGCTGCTGGATCAGTTGGCCTCGCTGCAGGCCAGTGGTGAGTATCGCCAGGTGCATCAAGATCGTGGCCTGGTGGTGCTGCGCCGGGCTCAAGCTCAGCCCTGATCCTCTGGCTTGGAGGCATCGCCGCGCTGCTTCATCTGGGCAAGGGCACGTGCGAATTGCTCGCGCACGCAGGCCTCCCCCCCCTGGGGGCTGGGCTCATCGCTGGGGGAGACGGTCACGCTTTGGTGGCGCAGCACGATGCCCCGTTGATCGCACCGATGAACCCGGTAGCTGCCATCGGCCAGCAGCTCTTGAATCTTGGCCTGACTGCGGCGTACCCAGGCGCCATTGCGGCGGAAGGCTGGGGCGTAGTCGGCATTGAACCCAGGCTGGCTCACCACCCAGTCGGCCGGGCGGGTTTGCTGCTGTTCATCGGTGTAGGCATGGCTTTCGGGAAAGCGCAGCAGCACGCGCCGTTCCGCCAGCAGCGGCACAAGCTGGGTTTCCGCAGCCACGCTGGCTTGCGCTGGAATGGTGTGCAACAACGCTCGCGTTTCGAAGCCGCGCTGGACCTGCCGCCATGGCGACACGTAAACCCATGGCTGAACGCTGTCGGGAATCAGCGCTGAAAGGCTTCGGTGTGGATTGCCGGTGACGGTGAATAGCACCGAGAGCACGAGGGCGGTGCGCCAGAGCCGCTTGAGCCAGCGCTCGTGAAACAGGTTTGGATGGCGTTTCCACCAGAGGATTCCACCGGCGAACACCCCTGGAACCAAATACAGAACAAACCGCAGCGTCACCGCTAGGGCATTGCCCCCCTGGGAGCTGAGGGCCACAAACAGGGGGCCTGCCATCAACAGCCACCCATCCACGCCTGCGGCGGGAAGAAAGGCCAGAGGCAGCCACAACGTGATCAGAAACTTGAGCGTGGGCCCCAGCGGCTGCACCAGTTCTTGAAGCAGCAGCAGCGGCTGGCTGGCCATGGCCTTCAGCACATCAAGGGTGGTTCCTCGACCGTTTTGCATCGCCAGGAACTGGCCAAAGCGCTCCTCCATGAAGCGGTCTTTCACCTCGCTGCCGAAGAGCGGCATCCAGAGGTTTGTGATCATCACCACCATCAAGACCGAGTAGAGGCAGAGGCCCAGGCCCGCCCAGCGCCAACTCCCCTTACAGCGCACCAGCATCCAGAGGCCAAAGCTGAAGCTCAGTAGCCCCACGTCCTCGCGTACAAACGGAAGCAGCAGGGCACAAAGGGCATACAGCCAGATCCGGTTGCGCCGGATGCCGAGCAGCAGCCCAAAGCTCAGCAGCGGAATCGCGCAGAGATCGTGAAAGTTCTCCAGTGCAGGCCCGATCACGATGCCAGCGGCGAAATAGCTGCAGGTGATCCAGGCGGCGAGGCGAGGCGGTAGGTCTGCCCGCGCTAGTTGGTGCAACACCAAGCCACCTGCTGCGAGCAAACCCACCTGAATCAACGGCAGGCTCCAGACCCCCAGCAGCAGCACCAACGGCAGCCACAGCATCAACAGAGGGGTGAAATGTTGGCCCAGATGGAAGTAGCCCAGCTTCGGGAGGGCGCTGCCTTCGACCAACACCGGCGTGGAGAGCTGCGACGCCAAGGTGCTCTCGAAGGGACGCCCGAGGTGACCATTCCAGATCTCCTGTAGGAACAGGCCTTGGTCGTAGGTGGCGTTGAGACTCCAGATTCGCCAGACCTGCAGGCTCAGGCAGATCGCCGCAAACAGGCCGGCAGCTAACCACACCCCCCGGGCAGGATCCAGGCGATCGTTTCGGATCGGCATCCGAGAAAGGGTGAGAAGCCGGCTAACGGATTTGAACCGATGGCCTTCGCTTTACAAAAGCGCTGCTCTACCACTGAGCTAAGCCGGCATCGGAGGTTTCCCTCCGGCAGCGAGCTTATCGTTCGACCTGGGCCCAGAGCAGCAGCTGGGTGCGGCTTTGGCAGCCGGTTTTCGCCAGCAGCCGAGAGATGTGGTTCTCCACCGTGCGTGGGCTCAGCACCAGGGCTGATGCGATCGAACGGTTGTTCAGGCCTTGCAGCAGGTGATGCAGCACCTGATGTTCCGCAGGGGTAACCGTTGGCGATGAGGGGGAGGGCATGGCGGCGTCGTGCGCAATGCCCTGAGCATTCCCCTCAGGCCTGGCTGGCGGTCCAAACCGGATCGGTTTCTGCCTTCTCGTCGTGTGGCTCCTCGACAGGCAGCGGCTTGGTGCGCCGGATGGGGAGGTTGGCCACCAAGGCGGTGACGCGGTCTTCGGTTTCCAGGCTCACGTCGCCTTCCTCGATGTCGATCTCCACGTAGCGGCTCACCACTTCGAGGATTTCCCGGCGCATCTGCTCCAGCAGCTCGGGATTGAGGTCGCTGCGGTCGTGGGCAAGCACCAGCTGAAGCCGCTGCTTGGCGGTGGTGGCGCTGGCGGGCTGGCGACCGAGCAGCTTGTTGATGAAATCGCGCAGGGTCATCGGCTCAGAAGATCTTGGTTTGCATCAGGCGGCCGAGCTTGGCCCGTAGGCCGCGCCGCACCTTGGCTGGGTCGATGAGGGGCACGTCTTCCCCGCAGACGCGCCGGGCAATGTTGTTGTAGGCCTGCGCGGCGGGGGAGCTGCTGCCGTTGAGGGTGAGGGGCTCGCCGCGGTTGGTGCTCACGATCACCTGCTCGTCTTCCAGCACCAGACCAAGCAGCGGCAGGGCCAGGATGTCGGTCACGTCGTCAACGGCCAGCATTTCCTGGTTGGCCATCATCTTTGGCCGCACCCGGTTGAGCACAAGCTGGATCGGCTTGATGCCGCGGGTGTTGAGCAGGCCGATCACGCGGTCGGCGTCCCGCACGGCGGACACTTCCGGGGTGGTGATCACGATCGCTTCTTCCGCGGCGCCCGCGGCGTTTTTGAAGCCGTCTTCAATGCCAGCAGGGCAGTCGATCAGCACGATGTCGAAGCTCTCGCGCAGCATGCCCACAATCGTTTGCATGTCTTCGGGCTTGAGCCACTCGAGCATGCGGGGATTGCCCGCCGGAAGCAGCGCGAGGTTGGGCTCGAGCTTGTGCTTCACCAAGGCCTGATCCAGACGGCAGTTGCCGGCCAGCACTTCCTGGGCGGTGTACACGATCCGGTTCTCGAGCCCCAGCAGCAAGTCGAGGTTGCGCAGGCCGAAGTCGGCATCGAGCACAGCGGTGCGCATGCCTTGGCGGGCCAGGGCGATGCCCAGGTTTGCAGTGAGCGTGGTTTTTCCCACGCCCCCTTTGCCTGAGCAAATCAGGATGGAGCGGCTCCCCGAGGTGGTCACGGGCACGGTCTGGAATCGAGGCAGGTTAAGGCCATTTGATGACTTGGCTTGGTGTCGCTCGTACTGGGCAAAGGCTTAGGAGGCCCTTTAGAACTGGCCTACTTCCTGATCAGAGTCATGGTCGCCGCCTCCAGCGGTCAGCAGCGGTTGCTTGTGATGCCCGATGACGGGGGCGCCGCGGTGGTGGAGCTGATTGATCAGGCCCGCGAGGAACTGCTGCTGAAGCAGTTCAAGCTGCAGAGCGAGCAGATCGAGCAGGCCCTCTTCCGGGCCCGCGAGCGCGGCGTGCGGGTACGGGTGATGCTCAACCCCCATACCTCCGGTGGCGACCGCTGGAACGATGAAGCCTTTGCTCTGCTGCAGAGCCATGGCATCGAGGTGGTGTGGACGAGTGAGTGCTTCCCGGTCACCCACGAAAAATCAATCGTGATCGACGGCCATGCCGCCTTGATCGCCACGTTCAACCTCTCGGAGAAATACTTCACCGAAACCCGCGACTACGGCGTGATCAGCCATGACCCCGTGGTGATCGAACAGGTGCGTGCGGGCTTTGAGGCGGATTGGCATCGCAGCTTTTTCGAGCCGCGCCTGGATGTGGGGCTGGTGTGGAGCAACGCCCACAGCCGTGGTCAGATGGCCCGGGTAATCGATGCCGCCCGCAAGACCCTCTGGATTCAGCATCCGAAATTCGTGGATGCCGTGATCCTCGAGCGGATCGTGGCGGCGCGGGAACGTGGCGTGAAGGTGCGGGTGCTCTGCGGCGGCAAGCACGGCCTCAGCGATTGGGATGTGTACGACACCTTCAGCTCCCTGCGGGTGATGGAGCTGTTCGGCGTGAAGATCCGCCGCCAGAAACAACTCAAACTGCACGCCAAGTTGATCCTGGTGGATGGCAAGGCGGCGATGACCGGCTCGATGAACATTGATCGCAGCGCCTTTGATGTGCGCCGTGAGCTCGGCATCGAAATCGATTGCCCCGCGGTGATTCAGCGCTTGGCCGCCACCTTTGAAGCCGACTGGGATGCCGCGAAGAAATACAGCGCTCCTGATCCGCTTGATCCCACTTATCACGAACACGGTGAGCTGGCGCCCGACCCCCATTTCGTTCACAACTGATGGCTGAGGACGCGCCAGCACCCACCCATCTGCAGTTGTTCTTGGGAATGCAGCAGGTGGCGCTCTCCTCTTTTGGTGGGGGGCTCTCCGCCTGGAGTGAGCGGATTGTGGTGGAGGAGCGCCAGTGGATGGGCAAGGAAGAGTTCATCACCGGCCTCACGGTGGCGCGCCTCTTCCCTGGGCCTAATCAGATCAACATGGCGGTGTACATCGGTAGCCGCTTCCGCGGACTCACGGGTGCAATCGCAGCCCTGCTCGGCATCCTGCTGTTGCCGTTCAGCCTGTTGATGCTGCTTGGCCTTGGTTATTACTACCTCCACGCCACATTGGCGGTGGACCGGGTGCTGGCCGGTGTGATCACGGCCTCGGCCGGAATGGCCCTCTCGATGGGTTTCAAGATCGCCGGGGCTTACGCCCGCGATCCTGTGGCGATGGTGTTGGCCGGGGCCAGCTTTATCGCCATGACCGTCTTCCATGTGCGGCTGGTGCCCCTGGTGTTGGTGGCAGGGCCCTTAGCCATGGCCTGGTACTGGCCCCGCCAGGAGAAGCCATGAGTGCGAGTGTTGCTGCGAGTGCGGCGTGCCAGGCCGTGCAACTCGGGGATTGGCGTGAGTTGTTGGCCGTGATCGGCGACTTCCTTCGCCTGTCTCTGTTCTCGTTGGGGGGAGGTAACACCCTCCTGAATGAGTACCACCACATGGCGGTGGATCAGTACTGCTGGCTCAGCTCTCGCCAGTTCGCTGAGATCTATGCCATCGCTGAGGCAGCGCCGGGCCCCAGCTCGATGATCGTGGGGCTGCTGGGCATGGGAGCGGCCGTGAAGGAGGGCCCCCTTTGGGGGGTGCTGAGCGGTGTGATGGCGGAGATCTCCATCCTTCTGCCCTCCACCCTGCTGATGGTGGTCGCGGCTCTCAGCTGGAATCGCTTGCGCCACAGTCCCTGGCGGGTGGCGTTTGAGCGTGGGCTGGGGCCCATCACCCTGGGCATCCTGTTTGCGGTGGGCTTGAAGATCCTGCGCATTTCCGACCACGACACCCCGGCCTATGCGGTGTCGCTGGTGGTGTGTGTGCTGATGCTGCGCACCAAGATTTCACCGCTCTGGTTCATGTCCATTGCCGGTCTGATGGGCGCGTTGGGGCTGGTTAACCGCTGAGATCGGCCAGCTGCGTTGGCCACTGCGGTTCTGCCGGTTCGATCGCGATCGCCCCACCGCGGAGCACGGCCTGTTCACAGAAGCCTGGAGGCGGTTGATCCTCGGGGCCGCGAGCCACAGCAGCCGCGATCCGCAGCTGCAGCGGCCGCAACTGCAGCGCCACGATGCGGGCAGCGCCATTGCCACCTGCGCCCGCATGGGCGACCCCGCGCAGGCGACCCCAGACGCGCACATCCCCACCGGCACTGACCCGCGCACCGGGATTGACATCCCCCAGCACCAGCAGGGATCCCTCCACCTCGAGATGGTCGCCGGATCGCAGGGTGCCGCGATGGATCGTCAGCGCTGGGGGTTCGCTGGGGGATGCCTCCGCAGTTGGTCTGGAAGTTGTTAGTGCTGTCTCCAGCCCCAGGGAAGCTGCGGCCACCAGCCCAAGGGCCGTAGTCGCCTCGACGCGCACCAGCGTGATGTCAGCTGTGCTGAGCCGTTCCTGAATGCTCCGCACATCCGGAAGCGTGAGCACCCGGTCGTTGCAATGGAGCCCAAGGCTGCCGGGGGCGCTCTGGCGGTTCAGCCAGGCGGCAACCTCCTCCAGAGGAGAGGCGGTGCTGCGGGCCTGGGGCATCAGCTCCAGGTGGTGGTGGCCGGCTTGCATGGCGTGCAACTTAAGAAGCTTCATCGCCCGCTTCCAGGGCCAGCTGTTGTCGCAGGGGTGCGGCCACTTCGGCGGGGTGAATCAGCCAGGCGCTTTCGGTTGGGGTGCTGAGACTGCTCACCAGGCCTGAGCGCTGCTCCAGGGCGCTGAGCTGCTGGCCATCCCAGAGTCGGAGCCCCCCTCGATAGGGGTGATAGCCCCGGTTCTTTTGGCTTTGCAGGCCGCAGCACAGATCACCCTGCAGCCCGGCTTGCTCACTGAGCCGCTGCGCCAGCGCCAGCAGCTCCAGCCGCCGCTCGCGGCTCAGTCGGCTCACATCACTGGCTTTGAGCAGCCGCCGATCCAGCACCCGTTGGCAGAGCTGCTGAAGCTCATTGGGTCCGTCCTCTTTCCAGCGCTGCAGGTGGTAACCGGTGCGGTGGTCGTCATTGCCCAGAAAGTCGTCGAGGTTGAGGCTGTTGGCATGCCAGAGCCAGCGCTGCATCACCGAATCCGCCCACACCCGCTGCGGGCCGAGTTGGCGGGCCACGGCGATGCAGCGGCTCAGCAGCCAGTTGCACACCACATTCAGCCGGTGGTTGTAAACGCTCCGATACATGAGGTTGCGCACCACGAGGTAGTGCTCCACCGCCATCAATCCCTTGGGGTGCAGCGCCAGGCTGCCGTCGGGCGCGAGGGTGAGGCTGGAGAGGATCCGCTCAAGATCCAGCTGGCCGTAACGGGTTCCCGTGCTGTAGCTGTCGCGCAACAGGTAATCGAGTCGGTCGCAATCCAGCTGACTGCTCACGAGCGCCTTGATGGCCGGGCAGGGGGAGCGGCCGTGCTCCAGCAGATCGGCCACGGCTTCGGCGGTGCCGGGGGCGTAGCGCTCCAGCGGCTCCCGCAGGCTCGGGTGTTCGCGGATCAGCCGTGCCGACCAGGTCTCGTGATGCAGCCCGTACATCTCCTCGCCGGAGTGGCTGAGGGGCCCGTGGCCGACGTCATGCAGGAGGGCTGCAGCCAAGAGCAGCCCGGCGTGTTGTTCGAGTTCAGGCCGAAACCGGCTCAGTTCCCGCAGGGCCCGCCGCGCCAGATCCAGCACCCCAAGCGAATGGGTGAAGCGGCTGGATTCGGCTCCATGAAAGGTGAGATACGCCGGCCCCAGCTGCCGGATCCGGCGCAGGCGCTGAAATGGCGCGGTATCGATCAGAGCAATGGCCAGGGCTTCGGCCGGCTGTTCCTGATCGAGACGGATCGCCCCATGCAGGGGGTCGTGATACGTGCGTGATCCCATCAGAGTGTTGGCTCCAGCTGAACGCGCAGTTGATCGAGCGCCTGGCTGAGCCAGGGGTCGCCCGGACCGCCTGGGTCGAGCGGCTCAGGCTCGGGTAACCGCTGATCGGGCTCGATGCCCAGGTTCTGGATGTCTCGGCCGCTGGGGGTCACGTAGCGGGCCACGGTGACCGCCAGGCCGCTGCCGTCGCCACCCAGGCCGATCAAGGTCTGGATCAAGCCTTTGCCAAAGGTGCGGTTGCCGAGCAGCGGTGAGCGTTCATCGTCCTGCAGGGCTCCGGCCAGGATTTCGCTGGCGCTGGCGGTGCCCCCGTTCACCAGGGTGAGCATTGCGCCGCTGTACAGCAGGCCGCGGTTGGCTTGCTGTGGATCGCTGAATCCTTCGCGGTTGCGGGTCTCCACAATGGGAGCGCCATCAAGCAGTTGATCCGCCACGGCAAGCCCGGCGCTCACCAGCCCGCCGGAGTTGTTGCGTAGATCCAGCACCAGGCCTTCGATGCCCTGCTCCTGCAGCTCGTTCAGCGCTGCGGCGACCTGCTGCGGCACCGGTTCGGCGAACTGGGTGATGCGCAGATAGCCGAGCCGGTGGCCGTCCTGTTCGATCAGGCGCTGGCGCACCGGCAGCAGATCCACCTTCCGGCGCTGCAGCTCCACCTCCCGCGAGCGCCCTTCCGGTGGCTTGATCTCCAGCAGAACCGCTGTTCCCTCAACCCCACGCAGCCGGGCTGCGGTGCTTTCCAGTCCCAGATCTGCTGTGGGGGTGCCATCCACCCGCACCAGTTCGGTGCCGCTCACGATCCCGGCTTCGGCGGCGGGAGATCCCTCCAGTGGTGCGATCACCACCACAGCGGTGTCGTCTTGGCGGATGCCCAGTTGCAGGCCCACGCCGCTCACGCTGCCCTGGGTGCTGGCCTTGAGCGCTGTGAAATCACTCGGCCTGAGCAGCCGGGTGTAGGGGTCGCCGATGGGGGCGAGCATCCAATCAATGGCGTCGTAGGCGTCAGCGCTGCTTTGGATGGGACGCTCCAGCGCCTTCTGACGCAGGCGTTTCCAATGGATCGTGTCGAAGCGATCGGGATCCACGTAGCTCTGGTTCACGAGGCGCCAGCTCTCCACCACCAGCTGTTGGCCGTCGTTGAGAGCGCTTGCGGGGGAAGGGTTCCCGCCCAGCAGGAACAGGCCGCAGAGCAGGGCCAGCGCCAGGCGTCGGATGCGCTGAGCCATCGGTGTCACAGGCTGTGCAGCGCTCACGGGTCCCCGGAGGTGATCGGTAGACTCTGCCAACCAAACCCTCTCGCTGCATGGCGAATTCCTCGCCCGCCTCCGGCGGAAAGTCATCGCCCGTCTACGACTGGTTCAACGAGCGCCTGGACATCCAGGAGATCGTTGACGACGTCGCGTCGAAGTACGTGCCGCCCCACGTCAACATCTTCTATTGCCTGGGCGGCATCACCCTGGTCTGCTTCCTGGTTCAGTTCGCGACCGGCTTCGCGATGACCTTCTATTACAAGCCGACCGTGGCTGAGGCGTATGCCTCCGTGCAGTACTTGATGACCGATGTCAGCTTCGGCTGGCTGATCCGCTCCGTGCACCGCTGGAGCGCTTCGATGATGGTGCTGATGCTGATCCTGCACGTGTTCCGCGTGTATCTCACCGGTGGCTTCAAACGCCCCCGTGAGCTCACGTGGATCACTGGCGTCACCATGGCTGTGATCACCGTGTCCTTCGGTGTGACCGGCTACTCCCTTCCCTGGGACCAGGTTGGTTACTGGGCTGTGAAGATTGTGTCCGGCGTTCCGGCTGCTGTGCCCGTGGTGGGCGACTTCATGGTTGAACTGCTCCGCGGTGGCGAGAGCGTTGGCCAGGCCACCCTCACACGCTTCTACAGCCTGCACACCTTCGTGATGCCCTGGCTGCTGGCCGTGTTCATGCTCATCCACTTCCTGATGATCCGGAAGCAGGGCATCTCCGGTCCCCTCTGAACGTTGTTGAGCCCTCGGGTTTCGCATTGTTGCGATCCTGAGGGTTCTATCAGCCTGGTGGCTGCGCCAGGCCTCCCAAGGTTTCTAGCCTCACCTCAATACGACCCTTCCACCGGTCACTCTCATGCACGTCCTCAAGAAGCCTGATCTGAGCGATCCCAAGCTGCGGGCCAAGCTCGCCAAGGGCATGGGTCACAACTATTACGGCGAGCCCGCCTGGCCCAACGATCTCCTCTACATCTTCCCGGTGGTGATCCTGGGCACCCTCGCCTGCCTCGTGGGTCTGGCTGTGCTTGATCCCGCCATGCTGGGCGACAAGGCTGATCCCTTCGCCACTCCGCTGGAGATCCTCCCCGAGTGGTACCTCTACCCGGTGTTCCAGATCCTGCGGGTTGTTCCCAACAAACTGCTGGGTATCGCCCTTCAGACCATGATCCCCCTCGGTCTGATGCTGATCCCCTTCATCGAGAGCTTCAACAAGTTCCAGAACCCCTTCCGTCGTCCGGTGGCCATGGCCGCCTTCCTGTTCGGAACCGTGTTCACCATCTACCTGGGTATTGGCGCTGCTCTGCCCATCGACAAGTCCCTCACCCTGGGCCTGTTCTGATCTGCCTTCACGGCATTTCGTTCAGTGATCCCCTCAACCCCAGCCTCGGCTGGGGTTTTTTTGTGCCCATGCGGCGGGGGTCAGTCCCGGTTGATGTCCAGCAAGCCCGCGTCGCTGGGGTTCACCCGCAGCAAATGGTGCAGTAGCAGGAAGCCCACGATGGTCCAGGTCTGGTAGGTGCGGGCCTGCTGCCCCACCCAGGTGCCGGTGGGGCCATCAAAGTATTCAGCCCATTGCTGGCGGGGCAGTTGGTTGAGCTGCATCCAGTAGCACTCCTCCAACATCGCCCGCATCTGGCCCATCAGCAGCACATCGGCCTGGGGATAGCGCTGCTCATGGAGCAACAGAGCCCCGCCCAGATACCAGAGCAGGCTGGGCCAGTGCCCACCGTTGTGGTAGCTCCAGGGCCAGTTCTTGGGATCGGACCCGGTTTTTTCACTCCACTCGTCCCCTTCCAGGGGTGGATGGCAGATCCGCATCGGCATCTGTGCCATCAGGTGTTCCCGGTTGTGCAACACCAGCCGGAAGAGGGCCCGCTGCTGGGGGGCGGTGATCAGTTCAAACAGGCAGGCCAGGCAGTTGCCCAGGCTGTAGAAGCGAAAGTCGGGTCGGCCGGTGCGCATGTTGCCGATCAGATAGCCGCCTCGGTTCTCCAGCCAGTCCTGCAGCCAGGGGGGGATCACCTGCGGCTGCACGTTGAATTCATTGAGGGCCTGGGTTTCGCCGTATTGCTCCGTGGGGCGCCGCCGCAGCACTTGCATGGTTTTGCTTGTCACCCAGTAGTGCTTGAGCAGATAGCGGCGCAGGTCATGCTTCCACTCACGGGTGAGCACCAGGCGTTGTTCCAGCAGTCGGCTGTTGTGGCTCTTCTGGGCCAGGGCCATCAGCTGGCAGCAACTGCCCAGGCAGCCGTAGAGCAACACCTCGATCTCAAGAGGGGCACCCCACACATCCATGGGGCGATCAATCATGAAGGCGCAATCCGGTACAAACAGCACCGGCGTGCCTTCGAAGGTGGGGTGCAGCACCAGATCCAACAACAGCTGCACGCCCCGTTGCACCCGTTGACTGGAGCCGAATTCCCAGTCGCGGCTACGCCGCACGTAGAGCCAGCACAACACGGGCCACCACAGGCTGGCGTCCACTGAGGTGATGCGCCCGATGGAGCGTTGGCCGTAATCGGCCACCAGCTCACCGTCCTGCTCCACAAAGCTGGTGGGGAACACGCCGCGGGTCTGATACGCGCTGCTCTGCAGTTCCAGGCAGGTTTCCAGGAAGTTGCGCACGATGGCGAAACGTCCCTGCACCAGAAGGAGCAGCATCACGGGCACGTTGTCCCGCAGGAACACCTCGTCGTAGTTGAGGGCGTGATCCTTTCCGCCTGGGTGGCTGAGGGCTGCCATCGATCCCACCAGCTCACCACGGATGCGGATCAGGGTGCGCTCAAAGTGCTCGTGGGCAGCGCTCACCACCGCTTCCTCGCGGGAGCTGGGGCGTACTCGTAGGCGTTCTTGGCTGAACTGCCTGGCCATTCGACCTCCAGCCCCTCGGCCTTGCTTGCTCAAACCCTAGAAATGGCAAGCGGTCTCGTCATCCCCTGCTGTATGGGTTGACACCATCCGGGTAGCCGGTGTTATGGTTATGGACTGCGCGGGAGCCGAGAGGCGAGCGTCGCAGGAACCGAAAGCGCCGAGAGATCGGTGTTGTAGGTTCATCAAGCGGCTGAGAGGCCGCGTCGAACCGAGAGCCGAGCAGTCGGTGATGTAGGTTCAACAAGCGGTCGAGAAGCCGCTGATCCGAGAGCGAAGCCGAGCCGCGAGGCAGGTTTTGTTTTCTGGAGCACCTGGACAACTGAAACGTTTAGGAACTGACGCTTTCACTGCGTCAGCCGCCTGCAGGATCCACTCGAGAGGGTGTTGAGGCTGCGGGAGGTTGGCCGCAAAGAGCAGTGAAGGTGTGAGGTCCCGTCAAAAATTTTAAGTTGCAGAAACCTACTGCTTTACACGATCGATGACTCTCACGGTTGTTGGTTGTGTCGGTGTGCAGGAGGTGGAGCAACGACCGGATCTGAGATCCTGGAAAGTCGAGACGAAAGAAATTTTGTTTTGCACTCTTTGAACGCTTCTGTCAGAGGGAGTGGCTCCAACTGTGAGATCTGCGCCAGTGGATCGAGTGGGTGATGAGCAATTCAAGTTGAGGTTATTTCGGTAACCAACAGGACTTGAACTACAACGGAGAGTTTGATCCTGGCTCAGGATGAACGCTGGCGGCGTGCTTAACACATGCAAGTCGAACGAACCTTCGGGTTAGTGGCGGACGGGTGAGTAACGCGTGAGAATCTGCCCTCAGGAGGGGGATAACGGCTGGAAACGGCCGCTAATACCCCATATGCCGCGAGGTGAAATGAATTTCGCCTGAGGATGAGCTCGCGTCTGATTAGCTAGTTGGTGGGGTAAGAGCCTACCAAGGCATCGATCAGTAGCTGGTCTGAGAGGATGATCAGCCACACTGGGACTGAGACACGGCCCAGACTCCTACGGGAGGCAGCAGTGGGGAATTTTCCGCAATGGGCGAAAGCCTGACGGAGCAACGCCGCGTGAGGGATGAAGGCCTCTGGGCTGTAAACCTCTTTTATCAAGGAAGAAGATCTGACGGTACTTGATGAATAAGCCACGGCTAATTCCGTGCCAGCAGCCGCGGTAATACGGGAGTGGCAAGCGTTATCCGGAATTATTGGGCGTAAAGCGTCCGCAGGCGGTCTTGTAAGTCTGTTGTTAAAGCGTGGAGCTTAACTCCATTTCAGCAATGGAAACTGTAAGACTAGAGTGTGGTAGGGGCAGAGGGAATTCCCGGTGTAGCGGTGAAATGCGTAGATATCGGGAAGAACACCAGTGGCGAAGGCGCTCTGCTGGGCCATAACTGACGCTCATGGACGAAAGCCAGGGGAGCGAAAGGGATTAGATACCCCTGTAGTCCTGGCCGTAAACGATGAACACTAGGTGTCGGGGGAATCGACCCCCTCGGTGTCGTAGCCAACGCGTTAAGTGTTCCGCCTGGGGAGTACGCACGCAAGTGTGAAACTCAAAGGAATTGACGGGGGCCCGCACAAGCGGTGGAGTATGTGGTTTAATTCGATGCAACGCGAAGAACCTTACCAGGGTTTGACATCCTGCGAATCTTTTGGAAACAGAAGAGTGCCTTCGGGAACGCAGTGACAGGTGGTGCATGGCTGTCGTCAGCTCGTGTCGTGAGATGTTGGGTTAAGTCCCGCAACGAGCGCAACCCACGTCGTTAGTTGCCAGCATTTAGTTGGGCACTCTAGCGAGACCGCCGGTGATAAACCGGAGGAAGGTGTGGATGACGTCAAGTCATCATGCCCCTTACATCCTGGGCTACACACGTACTACAATGCTACGGACAAAGGGCAGCAAACTCGCGAGAGCTAGCAAATCCCATAAACCGTGGCTCAGTTCAGATCGTAGGCTGCAACTCGCCTACGTGAAGGAGGAATCGCTAGTAATCGCAGGTCAGCATACTGCGGTGAATACGTTCCCGGGCCTTGTACACACCGCCCGTCACACCATGGAAGTTGGCCACGCCCGAAGCCGTTACTCCAACCCTTGTGGAGGAGGATGTCGAAGGTGGGGCTGATGACTGGGGTGAAGTCGTAACAAGGTAGCCGTACCGGAAGGTGCGGCTGGATCACCTCCTAACAGGGAGACAACAACTGATCGTGATGTCTGAGTACTTTATTCTCAGGCCATGATCCTGTCATCTCGAAGGTCGATCGGTACCTCAACTTCAAGGTTGGGATGAATGGGATACCTCGGTAAGTCATTCATGCTCAAGTCTTGATTTTTAGTTCCTAAACGTTGTCTAGGTCACCCCATAGAGGGTTCACTTCCTGGGCCATTAGCTCAGGTGGTTAGAGCGCACCCCTGATAAGGGTGAGGTCCCTGGTTCAAGTCCAGGATGGCCCATGCCAAGGTCCAGTAATGGATCAATTGGGGGTTTAGCTCAGTTGGTAGAGCGCCTGCTTTGCAAGCAGGATGTCAGCGGTTCGAGTCCGCTAACCTCCACTAACATCTGAACTCCTGAAGCAGGAAGCAATTCTTGTGTGGTGACGTAGACGTTGTTCGCTGATCAAGAGCACTCGAGAGATCGAGTGGAGTTCAGCCTCAGATCATTCCCCAAGCTTTGATCGACCGATCAAGGTTGAGATGGTTGATCTGATGCTGGATTCAGCGAAGGAGCCTCGCGAGGGGCTTTTTCAATGAGATTCAGCAGAACCTTGACAACTGCATAGGTGAGTCTGGAAAGACAAAGCATCTCATAGAGGCGAGATGATGACGTCTGATGTTCCATCATTGATGGATGATCAGGTTGAGTCAACTCGTGATTCTATTTTTGAGAGCCGAGACCTTCTAGCGTTCTTCCAACGGCGCCGAGCCGACGGGAGTCTGATCCTTATTTGGCTTAAGTCAGCAATGACTTGAGAGAAATTCGAGAGAATAGGCCTCAACAGCCTGAAGCGTTAGGAGGATTAATTTGGTCAAGCTACAAAGGGCTCACGGTGGATACCTTGGCACACAGAGGCGATGAAGGACGTGTTTACCTGCGATAAGTCTCGGGGAGCTGGAAAAAACGCTTTGATCCGGGAATTTCCGAATGGGGCAACCCCTAGAACGGCCGCCTGAATCCATAGGGCGGTGCGAGCCAACCCAGCGAACTGAAACATCTTAGTAGCTGGAGGAAAGGAAAGTAAAAACGACTCCCTCAGTAGCGGCGAGCGAACGGGGAAGAGCCTAAACCGATGGTTTCGACCATCGGGGTTGTGGGACAGCAACGTGTATCAGGGAGATTAGAAGAAGCGTTTGAATGGCGCACCACAGAGGGTGAAAGTCCCGTATTCGAAAATTGAACTGAGCTAGCTGTATCCCGAGTAGCACGGAGCACGTGAAATTCCGTGTGAATCCGCGAGGACCACCTCGTAAGGCTAAGTACTCCTGTGTGACCGATAGCGCAACAGTACCGCGAGGGAAAGGTGAAAAGAACCCCGGGAGGGGAGTGAAATAGAACATGAAACCGTGAGCTTACAAGCAATGGGAGCCCTACTCATAGGGTGACCGTGTGCCTGTTGAAGAATGAGCCGGCGACTTATAGGCACTGGCAGGTTAAACCGGGAATGGTGGAGCCATAGCGAAAGCGAGTCTGAATAGGGCGATTGTCAGTGTTTATAGACCCGAACCCGGGTGATCTAACCATGGCCAGGATGAAGCTTGGGTGATACCAAGTGGAGGTCCGAACCGACTGATGTTGAAAAATCAGCGGATGAGCTGTGGTTAGGGGTGAAATGCCAATCGAACCCGGAGCTAGCTGGTTCTCCCCGAAATACGTTGAGGCGTAGCGTCTAGTGCTCCAGCAGGGGGGTAAAGCCACTGTTTCGGTGCGGGCTGCGAGAGCGGTACCAAATCGAGACAAACTCTGAATACCCTGTGTGTAACTAGGCAGTCAGACTGTGGGGGATAAGCTCCATGGTCGAAAGGGAAACAGCCCAGACCGCCAGCTAAGGTCCCCAAATCAACGCTAAGTGATAAAGGAGGTGGGATTGCCCAGACAACCAGGAGGTTTGCCTAGAAGCAGCCATCCTCAAAGGAGTGCGTAATAGCTCACTGGTCGAGCGATCCTGCGCCGAAAATGAACGGGGCTAAGCGTTGTACCGAAGCTGCGGATTAAACTTGTTTAATGGTAGGGGAGCGTTCCATGTGGGGTGAAGCGTTAGCGTAAGCGGGCGTGGACTGCATGGAAGTGAGAATGTCGGCTTGAGTAGCGAAAAAATGGGTGAGAATCCCATTCCCCGAAACCCTAAGGGTTCCTCCGGCAGGCTCGTCCGCGGAGGGTTAGTCAGGACCTAAGGCGAGGCCGAAAGGCGTAGTCGATGGACAACAGGTCAACATTCCTGTACTGATCATGTTTTGGGAAGGGGACGGAGAAGGCTAGCCAATCCGGATGTTGGTTACCGGTCCAAGCGTTCGAGGCGTTGAGAGCTGGCGAAAACAGCTTGAGCTGAGGCGTGAGTGCGAGCTTCTACGGAAGCGAAGTTGGTGACGTCAAGCTTCCAAGAAAAGCCCTATACCCGTTAAGGCATGATTACCTGTACCCGAAACCGACACAGGTGGGGTGGTAGAGAATACCGAGGGGCGCGAGGTAACTCTCTCTAAGGAACTCGGCAAAATGACCCCGTAACTTCGGGAGAAGGGGTGCCAGCGCGAGCTGGTCGCAGTGAATAGGCCCAGGCGACTGTTTACCAAAAACACAGGTCTCCGCTAAGTCGCAAGACGATGTATGGGGGCTGACGCCTGCCCAGTGCCGGAAGGTTAAAGAAGTTGGTCAGCGCAAGCGAAGCTAACGACTGAAGCCCCGGTGAACGGCGGCCGTAACTATAACGGTCCTAAGGTAGCGAAATTCCTTGTCGGGTAAGTTCCGACCCGCACGAAAGGCGTAACGATCTGGGCGCTGTCTCGGAGAGAGGCTCGGCGAAATAGAATTGTCTGTGAAGATGCGGACTACGTGCACCCGGACAGAAAGACCCTATGAAGCTTTACTGTAGCTTGGTATTGTGCTCGGGCTCGCAATGCGCAGGATAGGTGGGAGGCTTTGATCCATTGCTTGTGGGTGATGGTGAGCCACTGGTGAGATACCACTCTTTGCGAGCTAGGGTTCTAACGGTCACCCGTTATCCGGGGACCGGACAGTATCTGGTGGGCAGTTTGACTGGGGCGGTCGCCTCCTAAAAGGTAACGGAGGCGCGCAAAGGTTCCCTCAGGCTGGTTGGAAATCAGCCGACGAGTGTAAAGGCAGAAGGGAGCTTGACTGTGAGACCTACAAGTCGAACAGGTACGAAAGTAGGCCTTAGTGATCCGACGGTTCTGCGTGGAAGGGCCGTCGCTCAACGGATAAAAGTTACTCTAGGGATAACAGGCTGATCTCCCCAAGAGTTCACATCGACGGGGAGGTTTGGCACCTCGATGTCGGCTCATCGCAACCTGGGGCTGAAGTCGGTCCCAAGGGTTGGGCTGTTCGCCCATTAAAGCGGTACGCGAGCTGGGTTCAGAACGTCGTGAGACAGTTCGGTCCATATCCGGTGCATGCGCAGGAATATTGAGAGGATTTCTCCCTAGTACGAGAGGACCGGGAGGAACGCACCTCTGGTGTACCAGTTATCGTGCCAACGGTAAACGCTGGGTAGCCATGTGCGGAGTGGATAACCGCTGAAAGCATCTAAGTGGGAAGCCCACCTCAAGATGAGTATTCCCATGGCTTAAGCCAGTAAGGTCACGGGCAGAACACCCGTTGATAGGCTCTATGTGGAAGCGCAGTAATGCGTGAAGCAGAGGAGTACTAATAGACCGAGGGCTTGACCAAACCTCAGCTCTCAAACCTCATTCGAGGTGAGCCTCGCAAGAGGCGAGATCTTTGTCTTCTAGAGCGGACCTCCAACACCTGCGTCAGCAGGCAGACGGACAGGTCTGTAACCTATGCAGTTCTCAGGGTTCACCTGAGAGCGAAGAATCTGAAAGCTTGTCACTCAAGTTTTCTATCCTGGTGTCCATGGCGCATTGGAACCACTCCGATCCATCTCGAACTCGGCTGTGAAACGATGCAGCGCCGACGATATTTGGGGGTAGCCCCCTGAGAAAATAGGTCGATGCCAGGTAAAACTTTCTTTGCTCTAACCATCTCCCGCTCCCGTTGCTGCTGTTGATCAGCCGACTGGAGTGATGAGGCAGAGAAGCCACCCGAACGGGTGGCTTTTTTGTTGGCTGTGGGGAGGTGAGGCTGTAGCGTCAGGTCAGGATCACGGCACCACGGCATTGATGCGGCGTTCGGGTTGGTGGCGTTCTGTTGTGCGCTTGTGCTGGCGTTCCTATCGGCTCTGGGACCGTGAGGACTGTGTGGATCTCAGCGCTGCGTTTGCCTATCACACACTGCAGTCTATTTTCCCGATCCTGTTGATTGCTTTGGGCGTCGCCAGCCGAGTGCTGGGGAGTGCGGATAATGTGTCCGACCAGCTTTTGGAATTAGCAGATCAGGTGTTGCCTGCCTCGGTGATTCCGGTGATCCGAAGCACCCTCAATCAGCTCATTCGTCAGGGGACCGGTGCTGGCTTGGTGGGTGCTGGCTTTCTGTTGGTGTCGTCGACTAACGCTTATTTGAGCTTGCAGCGTGGTGCAGATCGGTTGTGGGGATTTCGTCCCTGTCTGCTCCCCATTGACCATTGGACCAGGCCTGTCTGGCGTTTCATTCGGGCGCGACTTGAGGCGATTGCCTTGGTGACATTGATTGGTTTCTTTGTGGTGCTGGATCAACTCACCACTAATTTGCGTTTGCTCAGTCCGGGTAGTTGGCGACTGATGTTGCAGAGCTGGTTGCCGTCCTGGCTGCATCTGTGGGCGCCGGTTCCCATGGCTGTTGATTTTGGTCTTTCGTTGTTGATCGCTTGCAGTTTGGCGTTTGCCTTGCTCGCTATTCTTCCGACGCGTCACGTTCCGGTCCGCTCCCTCATTCCTGGATCGATGTTGATCGGTCTGGTGTTAACCATCTTCAATGTGGTGCTCGGCCGAAGTTTGTTGTCGCTCGGATCGCGCTTTCAGGCTTATGGCGTGATTGGTGGTGTGCTGTTGCTGAGTTTGTGGGTCTGGCTCGTGGGCTTGGTGGTCTACTTCGGTACCGCTGTGAGCGTGGTTGTGAGCCGCCGACGTGAGGGTGAGGCATCCGCACAGTGGAACGCTTCCGCTGCGGCTGATCTGCCATGAGGATGGGTGCAACCGTGCCAGAGGCCTGCTGATGCAACGCCCGATTCCGTGGTTGTGGATCCTGGTGATTGGCGTCCTGTTGTTGGCCCCGGGCTTTACGGCGCGCCTATTCGTGGACGTGCTTGAAGGGTTTGCTCTCTTGTTGGTGTTTGGCCCCTTGGTGCTGGCCGGTGCGGGCTTTCTGGCTTGGCAGTGGTTTCGCCGCCGTTTGGTCACCTGTCCCGCATGCGGGACGCCCAGTTTGGGTGCCACAATCTGTCCCGCCTGTGGGACAAGCCTCGCTGAGGCAGGCACGCGCAGCACCGTTGACGCCGATCAGCCCGCCAGTTCAGCCGTGATTGATGTGGAGGTTCGCGACGTCTCAGGCGAGCGCTGAGCCTGCCGCATCCGCCTCGGCTTGCCGGGCCAGTTCGGCCAAGCGTCGTTCCCTCAGAAACAAGAAGAACGGAGCGGCAAACGCAAATGCCACTGTCACGGAGCTCAACAGGACGAGCCAGAGATGCCGCATCTGCAGACGGCGGCTTTCCACCACGATCCAAATGGTGATGGCTGAGGCCCCCACCAGCAGATCACGGGAGAGTGATTGGGCAGCCGGGTTGGCATTGGCCAACGCGATGAACAGACCGATATCAAAGCTGGAGCCGTACTCGCGCATGTAGGCCAGGTTGGCCATCCATGGCAAAACGCCTCCGGCGATCGCCAGCGCCAGATAGAGCCAGGCCAACCAGGGTTGCGGCGAGGTGCGGGACTCCATGGCGGTGTTTAAGGGCTTGTTGTGTCCCATTGGATCACTTCTTGTTCCACGCCTTCGAGAACCGTGCTGCAACGGTTGGCATAGGCCTCGGCACGGCGATACAGGGTTGCCATCTCCTCCACCTCCAGCTCGCTGGATTGCAGTTTGGCCATCGCCAGCTCCAGAGCTGTGCGGGCTTCGTTGAAGCTCAGTTGCTCCACCTCGTCTTGCCATGCATTGGCGGGATCTGGGGCGCTGCGCTTGCGCTTGGGTTTCGGCTCAGCCATCAGCGCCTGGTTCCGTGGTCTGCACAACAGTGTTGATCCTGCCGTCTGCCAGCACCACCTGGAGGGCATCGCCGGGACTGACTTGCCGCACCGAACGCACCAGTTGCCCATCGGCACCATGCAGCAGAGTGAACCCCCGCTCCAACAGACGACGCGGAGAGAGCGCGTGCAGTAGCTCGATGCGTTGCTGCAGCTGTTGACGGGCGTTCGCCAGCAGTTGGCGTGGATGCAGTGCCACCAAGCGCTCCTGGCTCGCCGCCAGCCGAAGGCGCTCCTGTTGCAGGCGGTTGTTCACGGCTTGGCGGAGCAGGATCCGTTGCTGCTGCAGCGCTAGCCCCAGGTGTTGGCGATCTGGCAGCAGGGCCACCACGGCTGCGGTTGGGGTCGCGGCTCGGTAATCGGCCACCAGATCCGCAATGGTGGTGTCGTCTTCGTGGCCCAGCCCCGTGACCACTGGCAGTGGGCAGGCAGCGAGGTCGCGGGCCAAGGCTTCGCTATCGAACACCGCCAGGTCTTCACGGCTTCCGCCGCCTCGGGCCAGCACGAGCGCTTCGATCCCGAGCTCGCCGGCACGGGCCAGTACCTCCGCCAGTCGGCTGCGGATCTGCTCTTCCACAGGCCCCTGCACGGGGATGGGCACCACATGGATGCGCGTGGCGGGCCAGCGCTCTTGGGCTGTGCGCAGCATGTCGGCCAGAGCAGAACTGGGCACGCTGGTGAGCAAGGCAATCGCCGCAGGCATGGCCGGTAGCGGCTGCTTGCGGGCGGGATCGAGCAGGCCTTCGGGTTCCAGCAGGCAGCGGACCCGCTCGAATTGGCGCAGCACGGCACTGAGGCTCGGCCGCAGATCGAGGATCTGGACGCAGAGACTCGCGCGGCTCGCCCAGAAATTGAGCTTGCCCACCACCAGCACGCCATCGCCTTCGCTGGGCTGAACGCTGAGCTTGCTGAGTTGTGACGCCCAGACCACGCCTGAGATCGAGGCCTGCTCATCCACCAGGGTGAGCCAGAGGTGCCCTTTTTTGAGCTGCGGCCGCGACACCGTTGCTTCCAGCAGAAAACGTGGCGCAAAGCCCCGTTCCAAGAGCGATGCAATCGCCTGGTTCAGTTCAGCAACGCTGTAACGCGGCAGCCCCGGATCGCCGTTCACCGCTCCAGGCGGCGGTAGCAACTCCACCAATAGAGGCAAACCAGGCTGCCGAGCACGGCCACGATCTGGCCAGCCGGATGGTCGATGCGAATCCAGCCGACGCTGGTAATCACAACGCCGCTGCTGAGCATCCGGGCGCCATCGCGGCGGTTCTTGGCGAAAAGCTGTGCCAGGGGATCTGCGGGTGGTGTGCTGACAGTTTGAACCATGAAAAAGCGCCTCCTCGTTTGAGAAGGCGCCCAACAAAAAACTTGTGTTTCGGGGTGAAGGTTCAGCCCAGACCGATCTGGCCCAGGATGCCCTGGCCGGTGAGCAGCTCGGTGGCCAGGCCGATGGTGAAGCCCAGCATCGCCAGACGGCCATTCCAGGTTTCAGCGAAATTCACAAAACCGAAGCGAGCAGATGTGGAGGTGGAGTCAGGCATCGGAATGACGCGAACAGAACGACTGTAACGAAACGTGTGGGTCGCTTGACGGTGTTCGGCGATACGGTTGTCGCCGCTTGATCGCTATCGGCCGTGTCGCGTCAGTTGTTGCAGAGCCAGCTATCAGCCCCCCTGCCGGAGGCGCCTGAGCTGGTGCTGGTGACTGACCTCGATGGCACCTTGCTGGGAGGCGCTACCGCTGAACGCCGCAGCTTTTACCGATGGCTGGCGGAGCAGCGAGACCGGGTGCTGCATGTGTTCTCCACCGGGCGGGACCTCAGCTCCATTGCCAGGGTGCTGGCGGAGGATGAGCCGATCGGCTTGGCGGCGCCCCATCTCGTAATAGGTGATGTGGGCTGCACGGTGGCCTGCGGTCAGTCGTTGCTACCGGTGCCGTTGGCGGTGGATCCGATTGAGGCCCTCTGGCAGGGCAAGGAGCAGGCGTTGTTGCCGCTTCTGGAGGGCCAGCCTGGTCTTGCCCCGCAACCGCTCCATTCCGAGCGGCGTTTGGCGTATTACGTCGACCCGGAAGCGTTTGATCACAGCCTGATCCCGCAGCTGGAGGCCCACGGTGTGGATTGCCTCCTCTCCGACAACCGTTACCTCGATCTGCTGCCGACCGGCGTGAACAAGGGCTCGACCCTGTTGGCCCTGCTGCAATGGCTGGATGTTGATCCGGCCTGCGTGGTGACGGCCGGCGACACGCTCAACGATCTGGCGATGTTTGAAACCGGGCTCAAAGGTGTGATGGTGGCTAACGCCGAATCGGCGCTGCAGGAGCATCTGCCCCGTTTGCCCTCGGTGTACCTGGCCTCCGCGGTGGGCTGTGCCGGCATCGCCGAAGGGCTGCGCCATTTCG
The DNA here is from genome assembly GCF_000179235.2 of Synechococcus sp. CB0101. NCBI lineage: Bacteria > Bacillati > Cyanobacteriota > Cyanophyceae > Synechococcales > Synechococcaceae > Synechococcus > Synechococcus sp. CB0101. The sequence continues at coordinate 2,664,671 of NZ_CP039373.1, read as the reverse complement.
GTTTCGATCACCTCTGGGACTGACGGCGTTCCAGGGCGCGCTTGGTGAGTGCTGTGGCCGGTGTGTTGGCGGGATCATCCGGCCAGGGGTGACGGGGGTAGCGGCCCCTCAGCTCCTTGCGCACCTCCAGATAGGCGCCATTCCAGAACCCAGCTAGATCCTGGGTGATGGCCGCTGGCCGGCCGGCTGGGGAGAGCAGATGCACCGTGACTGGCAGCCGCCCGCCGAGCACCGTTGGGGTGCTGGCCGCTCCGAAGAGCTCCTGCAATTTCACGGCTAGCACCGGTTCGCCGTTGCTGTAATCGAGCCGCGCCTCGCGACCTGAGGGGATGGCTAGCGCCTGGGGGAGCAGGGCATTGAGCTCACGGCGAGCCTCCCAGGGCAGGCCGCTCCATAGGGCTTCCTCCAGGTTGATGCCCTGGAGGTCGGTGCGGCTGCGGATGCCGTCGAGCTGATCGGCCAGCCAGCTGGCGGGATCAGCGGCCAGGGTGGTGAGGCTGCGGTCGGGCCAGGGATCTCCCAGCTCCCGGTGGGCCAGGGCAAGGCGTTGCTGCAATTGACGGCTGCTGGCATCCCAGGGGAGCGCTTCGATCCCCAGTTCGACCAGGCCGCTGAGCAGGGCGTCCCGCAGCACAGCAGCAGGCGCCTCGGGCCAGGGACGCCGCTCGAGCACCAGCGCCCCCAGCCGCAGCTCTCGCTCGGCCCGGATGCGTTGTTGCTGGTGATCCCAGCTCACCTGGGCGCACTCCTCGCCCGCAGCCTCGGCGAGGCTGAGCAGGCTGCTGGTGGCAAGAGGCAGGGCCAGCTGGATGCGGGCATCGCTGCTGCCGCCATCGGCGGCGGCGATCGCCAGGGCTGGAGCGCCCACCAGGGGATCGCTCGGATGCAATACGGCTCCGCGCCCGCTGCGGGTGAGGTAGCGGCCGGAGCCGGGCGTGCGCTCCAGCGCTACCCGCTCTGGGTAGGCATGGGCCAGCAGTTCGGCGGCCAGCACCGTTTCGGGTTCTCCTGGGTGGCTCTGAACCGTGCTGGGCGGGAGTTGGCGGCGCAGCTGCTGCTCCAGTTGTTGAAGCTGTTGGCGCCGTGGATCGCGGCCCGGGCGTCGCAGCCAATCGAGCCGCTGCATCAGATCGCAGCCAGCCTCTTGCTGCGAGAGGGGATCGCGCTCGCTCAGCAGCACCGCCAGGCTGCAGCCCAGCGCCTCGGCTCCCAGGTCGCGGGCGCGCAGTAGCAGTTGGGCCAGCCGTGGATGCACGCCCAGGCTGGCCAGCTGCCGGCCGTGGGCATTCAGGGTGCCGTTCGCATCGAGGGCGCCCAGTTGATGCAGCAGCCCTTGGCCTTCCAGCAGGTGGGCCTGGGGCGGTGGCTCAAGCCAGGGGAGCGTCTCGCCCAGGCCGGCACCCCATTCGGCGAGCTGAAGCACCAGCGGAGCCGGATCGGCCTCCATCACCGCTGGAGGGTCGAAGGCGGGCCGGCGTTGCTGCTCCGCCGGGCTCCAGAGCCGCAGGGCGCGACCGGGGCCCAAGCGGCCGGCTCGGCCGGCGCGTTGCTCGGCACTCGCCAGGCTGGCGGGCACTGTGACCAGGCTCTCCATGCCGCTCACCGGATCGAAGCGGCTGCGGCGGCTGAGCCCGCTGTCGATCACCAGGCTCACGCCTTCGATGGTGAGCGAGCTTTCGGCAATGGCCGTGGCCAGCACCACCTTGCCGGCGGAGCCAGTGGCGCGGCGGATGGCCTGGCTCTGTTCGGCCAAAGGCAGATTGCCGTGCAGCAAGCAGAGCTCCACGTCGTGCGCCCAGCCGGTGATGGCGATGGCCTCCTGGCAGAGCCGCAGCTCCCGTTGGCCGGGCAGGAACACCAGCACGGTTTCATTCGGCTCTCTTCGATCGAGCCAGTGGGCTTCCAAGGCGCGCACCACCTGGGCCTGGAGCGACTCCCGCTCCCTTGGCGGTTGGTGGCTGATGCTCACCGGGTGGCTGCGGCCTTCGCTGGTGAGCAGCGCGGCTTCCGGCAGCTGCTCCACCAGGGGTTGCAGGTTGAGCGTGGCTGACATCACCAGCAGCCGCAGCTCCGGCATCAGCAGCTCGCGGGCTTCACGCAACAGGGCCAGAGCGAGATCCGCTTCGCAGCGGCGTTCGTGAAATTCATCGAAGATCACGCAACCCACCCCCTCCAGGGCCGGATCGGCCTGCAGCTGCCGCAGGAAGAGGCCGTCGGTGAGCACCTCCAGCCGAGTGGCGGCGGACACGCGGCTTTCCAGGCGCACCCGGTAGCCGACGCGTTGGCCCACCCGCTCACCGAGTTCGGAGGCCAGTCGCTCAGCGGCCGCCTTGGCGGCCAGCCGCCGGGGCTCCAGCATCAGGATGCGGCCGCTGCAGCTCTCCAGCAGGGCCAGCGGAACGCGCGTGGTTTTACCGGCCCCCGGAGGTGCCTGCAGCAAGACGGTGCCCCCGGCGGGGAGCCGCTGCACCAGCTCAGGCAGCAGCGGCTCGATCGGCAGGGGCACGGGCTGATTGGAGGGGAGCGGGCTCAGCGCACGTGGCGGGCGCCGTCCACCGGGTGATACACCTCGCCGGTGGTTTCCTCGTACACGATCGCCGGCAGGCCGGTTTCAAACATGGTCTGAAGCGCTTCCTTCAGATAGGGGTTCCAGCCACCGGTGTTCACCTTGCCGTGGCGCACGGTCCAATCCCAGGTGCCTTGAAGATCCCTGGGCACGCGCCCTTCACGGTCGCGGCGGGCCACCAGATCCTGGGATTCCACGAGGCCCACGAGGATCGGTTGCTTGCCGTAGGCCGGAGTGAGGATCAGCTCCAGACGGACGGGATCCTCTTTCACCAGCTTCAGCTGAAAGCGGGGGGGCAGCTTGATGGCCTTGAGCACCGCAGCCACGATCCGGGTTCTTTGCTCCACTCAGCCTCCGCTGTGTCCACAAGCACTCAACGGTTGTACCAGCTGGAGGGCCCGTGCGGGCTCAGCTGGGGTCGTTCGGTGAGGCGGGCTGCTCCTGATCACCGCCAAAGCGAACGGTGAGCAGGTCGTCGCGGGTGAGCTGGCCATCGGCATCCAGCAGCTCCGGATGGATGGTGAGCCGGCCGGTGCGATCGCCGCGGGGAACGCGGTTCTGGTCGCCCGGGCGGGGGACAGCGGCAAACCCGCGGCCCATGATCCGGAAGGCCTGCCACAGCAATCCGAGGAAGCAGGCCGCGTAGATCAGCGGCAACAGCCTGGCGAAAAACTCGGAGATCATGGCGAGGGTCCCGGCAAGGGAAAGCGGTGGGGCTGCGTTCGATGCGTTGACGCCATCATCGCGCGGCTCGGCCAGCTGCGGTGGGGAAATCCACCAGTGCTTCCCCTTTGCCCCCACAGCAAACCTGCGTACGGTCGAAGCCCACCGGTTTCCCTGTGATGGCTGCTGTGCATTCCCGGGTGTTGCCTCTGGCCCTCGTTGCGGCTCTAGGGGGCGTGGCCTTGCCGCCGGCCTTGGCCCAATCCTCAGCAGCAAATGCGGTGCTCTCGCGCCAATCGTTTGTGGCGGAGGCCGTGCGCCGCACGGGGCCAGCGGTGGTCACGATCGATACCGAGCGCACGGTGGTGGTGCCAGGGCGTCAGAGCCTGCCGCCCTTTCCGTTTATGGATCCGATGCTGCGGCAGTTCTTTGGGCTGCCGCAAGGTGGTGGTGTGATCCCACCCTCCCAGCGCACCGAGCGCGGCCAGGGCAGTGGCTTCATCTATGACAGCAGCGGTCTGCTGCTCACCAACGCCCACGTGGTGGAGGGCAGCACCCGGGTGATGGTGGGGCTCAGCGATGGCCGCCGGGTGGAGGGCAAGGTGGTGGGGGCCGATCGCGTGACCGATCTGGCGGTGGTGCAGCTGGCGGGTGGCGGATCGTGGCCCGTGGCGCCGTTGGGCAATTCCGACAGCCTGCAGGTGGGTGAGTGGGTGATTGCTGTGGGTAATCCCTTTGGCCTCGATCAGACCGTGACCCTCGGGATTGTGAGCAGCCTGAACCGCAATGCCGCCTCCCTCGGGATCACCGACAAGAGGCTGGAGTTGATTCAGACCGATGCTGCGATCAATCCGGGAAATTCCGGTGGGCCGCTGCTGGATGCGGATGGAGCCGTGGTGGGGATCAACACCCTGGTGCGCTCCGGGCCAGGCGCCGGCTTGGGCTTCGCGATCCCGATCAACCGCGCCCGCACCGTGGCCGAGCAGCTGGTGAGCAAGGGCAGCGTGAGCCACGCGATGATTGGTGTGGGCCTGGATGCTGTGCGCAACGCCAGTGGCACCCCCGTGCCCGGTGCGGTGGTGCGCAGTGTGATGCCCGGGGGGCCTGCGGCACGGGCGGGGCTGCGGCCTGGTGATCGCATCACGGCGGTGGATGGCCAGCCCGTGACCAATCCCGCTCAACTCACCCAGCTGGTGGAACGCAATGGCGTGGGTCGCCCGATGGAGCTCACGCTGCAGCGGCAGGGGCAGACCCTGCAGCTGCAGGTGACACCGGTGGAACTCTCCACCTTGATGCGCTCGCGTTGAACCGGTTCAGGTGTCGGCTTCGCGCAGCACTTCCACGCACTGGGTCACGCATTCCCCATCGTCGATGGAGCAGGCGGTGATGCACTCGAAATAGGTCTCCACCGGATCCAGTCCGGTCACGCCGGAGGGTGTGAGACCCATGGCGAGCAGCTCAGCCCCGGTGGTGGTGCTGGCAGAGGTGCTGGCAGTGGCATTGGAGGGATGCGGAACGATGCCCATGGCCAGACCTCTAGGGGGGGAAGTCATCAGCGTATGAACACCTTGCGTCCAAGCCAAGAACAATGAGTTCTCTTGCCTAGGGAAGTGTGAAGTTGTTTTGAGCGGTGGCCGGCATCCGCGGCTGGATCAGGCCGCTTTCTGTTTGCGCGCTTCGGCTTTGGCTTTCTGTTTGTCGCGGTTGGCCTTGCGCTTGGCGTCCTGTTCGGCGGCCTGGCGTGTGGCCTCAGCGGCAGCGGCCTCTTCGGCTTTCTTCTCGCGGTAGTAGGCGTAATCGCCGCGGTAGACCACCAGTTCGCCATCGCGGATTTCCACGATTTTGTTGGCCACCCGCGAGATGAAGTAGCGGTCGTGGCTCACCACGAGCACCGCGCCTTCGTATTCGATCAGCGCATCCTCGAGCATCTGCTTGGCCGGGATGTCGAGGTGGTTGGTGGGCTCATCCAGCACCACAAGGTTGCAGGGCATCAGCAACATCAGCGCCAGGGCCAGGCGCGCCTTTTCGCCGCCTGAGAGTTTGCCCACCTCCTTGAACACGGCGTCGTTGCTGAAGCAGAAGCTGCCCAGCAGCGAGCGCACCTGGGTCTGGGTCCAATCCGGCACCGCTTCAAACAGGGTGTCGATCACCGTTTTGGAGAGATCGAGGGCTTCGGCCTGGTTCTGCTCGAAGTAGCCGGCGATCACGTTGTGCTCCCCAAGGCCAGCGAAACCCTCATCGGGGGTCTCGATGCCCATCACCAGGCGCAGCAGCGTGGATTTGCCGGCGCCGTTGGGGCCCACGAAGGCGATGCGATCGCCCCGCTCCACCTCGAGGTTGGTGCCCAGGAACAGGATCTGCTCGCCGTAGCTGTGGCTGAGGTCTTTGATCTCGGCGATCAGGCGGCCGCTGCGCGGGGCCGGCGGGAACTGAAAGCGCGGCCCGCTGACGCTCTCGATCGGCGCCTCGATGCGCTCCACCTTGTCGAGCAGCTTCTCGCGGCTCTTGGCCTGGGTGGAGCGGGTGGCGCTGGCGCGGAAACGATCGATGTAGGCCTGCTGCGTGGCGAGCTCCTTTTGCTGGCGCTCAAAGGCGGCTTGGCCGGCTTCGCGCTCCAGGGCCTTTTGCTCGAGGTGCTGGCTGTAGTTGCCCAGGTAGCTGCGGGAAACGCCCCGCTCGGTTTCCACGATCTGGTTGCAGACCCGATCGAGGAAGGCCCGGTCGTGGCTGATCACCACCAGTGGGCAGGTCTGGCCCACCAGGTAGTCCTCCAGCCACTGGATCGTTTCCACGTCCAGGTGGTTCGTGGGTTCGTCGAGCAGCAGCAGATCCGGCTCCTGCAGCAGCACCTTGCCCAGGGCGATGCGCATCTGCCAGCCGCCGGAGTAGTCGCCCACCAGCTGCTCAGCCCCTTCCGGGGTGAAGCCGATGGTGGGCAGCAGCTTGTCGATGCGGGCATCGAGCTCATAGCCGTGCAGGCTCTCGAAGCGGCTTTGCAGGCTGCCCAGCTCGTGGATCAGTTCGTCGAGGTGATCCGGGTCTTCGGCGGCTTTTTCGCTGCCCATCTCCTCTTCCACCTCGCGCTGGCGGTTGAGCACTTCAGCGGCTTCACCGAAGGCCTGAAACAGCTCTTGCCGCACCGTGCGGCGCACATCCACGTCAAATTCCTGCTGCAGGTACACGATCCGCGGATCGCCCTGCTTCACCACCTGGCCGCTGCTGGGCTCCTCCATCCCGGCGATGATCCGCATCTGGGTGGATTTGCCGGCGCCGTTCACGCCCACCAGGCCGATGCGATCGCCCGCCTTCACCTCCCAGGTGACATCCCGCAGCACCTCACCGGTGGGATAGATCTTCGATACGCGTTCGAGACGGAGCAAGGCGTGTGCAGTGGAGGGCGCCTGGGGCCCGGTCCTGCTTGCATCATCTCCCCTGGGAGGTCCGGCCCTGCAGACTGTTTTCAGTACTCGCACAGCCCGGCGCCATGGTGAAGCGACTCGAACAGGTGGCGGCCCTGGTGGTGGCAGCCGGCCTGGCGATCGTGAGCTATTGGCTGTTCTTCAGCTGGATGGGAGCCGATCGTCGGCCCCGCCGCAGCGCCTTAGAGGCCGCCCCGGGCCTTGAGCAGCCACTGCTTGGTTTCAGGGTCGTCGATGCTGCCCAGGTGGGTTTTCACCTCGTCTCTGCTCACGGGCAGCCCCCAGCTGTCGCCCAGCTCACAGATGCGGCTGAGGGCGCCTGAGGGGTCCTGCAGGGCCTGGCGGAACAGCTCCTGGGTGAGCTGCTGATCGCTGCGGATGCGCTCGTAGAGGGCGGGGGCGTTGCCGGCGCTCATGGGCTTGCTGGCCGATCGCCACACCCTATGAACGGCTGCGGCTTCTGCCTGCGCTTCGTGGTGGATCGTGATCTGCCGGTTTAAAGGCTCGGGCGGGCGCACACCCCTAGAACGGCCGGCTGCGCGGCGCCTGTCACCGAGGGAAGCGAGCCGCTGACCCCTCGGTGATGCCACCAGGCCAGGAGGGCGAAGGCCAGAGCCTCGCGGTCGCTCTCGCCGATGCCCAGCTCCGCCAGCGGCCGCACCTGCAGGCCGCGGCAGCGGCGGCGCAGCTCCGTCATCAAGGTGGCGTTGCGGGCCCCGCCACCGGCCACCAGCAGTTCCAGAACGGCTGGCCCGCGGGCCAGGTCTTGGGCCACCACAGCAGCTGTAAAGCCGGTGAGTGTGGCGAGGGCGTTGGCGGGCGCCAGCCGTTGATTCCGCCGTTCGGCAGCGGCCGCTAGCTCCCGCAAACGCCGTTCCAGATCCGGCTGCCCGAACAATTCCCGGCCGGTGGATTTAGGCGGCGCTTGCTGCAGATAGGGCTCTTGCAACCACCGCTGCACCAGCGCCTCATCCACCTGGCCCTGGGCTGCCCAGGCGCCATCGGCATCGAAGCGCCGCTCCCCTGCGGAGAACTGGGCTGCCGCTAGGTCCAGCAGGGTGTTGGCGGGGCCGCAATCCCAGCCCTGCACGGCCGCAGTGCGATCCGGGCCGGCCTGCGGTGGCAGCAGGGTGAGGTTGGCGATGCCGCCCAAGTTGAGCAGGGCTCGCCAGCCGCCGATCGCCGGCAATAGGGCGGCATCGGCAGCGGGCACCAGTGGTGCCCCCTGGCCCCCGAGGGCCAGATCAGCGGCGCGGAAGTCAAACACCACGGGCCGCTGCAACAGCTGGGCCAGGAGTGGTCCTTGCAGGAGCTGCCAGCTGCTGCCGCGGCGCTGGTGTTGGGGCGGGCGGTGCCAGAGGGTCTGGCCGTGGCACCCCACCAGCTGCGTGCTCCCGGCTGGATCGCAGGCGCGGGCCGCGGCGGCTTGCACCTCCGTGAGCGCTTCGCCCAGCTCGATCACATCCGCGGCCTGGATTGGCTGACCTTGGCCGGCGGCGATCAGCCGCTGGCGCAGATCGTCCGGGTACGGCACGGCAGCCCGGCTGAGCAGCCGCCAGCGGGGCCGGCGCGGCGGGCCACTGAAGGCCGCCAGCACGGCATCCACGCCATCGGCGCTGGTGCCGCTCATCAGACCCAACACCCGCATGACAACAAAAAAGCCCCCGGGCATTGTCCCGGGGCTGATGCATCGTGCCGCCTAGGCGATCACTTGTTGGGCTGGGGGTCATGCGCAGGTAGGGCTTGATCTCGGTCACGCCCTTGGGGAACTTGGTGCGGGCTTCATCGGTGGGGATGGAGGGCACCACCACGCAGTCTTCGCCGTCTTTCCAGTTCACCGGGGTGGCCACCTGGTGGTGGTCGGTGAGCTGCAGGGAGTCGATCACCCGCAGGATCTCCTGGAAATTCCGGCCGGTGCTGGCGGGGTAGGTGATCTGCAGACGCAGCTTTTTGTTGGGGTCGATGATGAACACCGAACGCACCGTGAGGTTGTTGAGCGAGTTGGGGTGGATCATCCCGTAGAGATCGCTCACCTTCTTGTCCTCATCGGCGAGGATCGGGTAGTCGACCGTGGTGTTCTGCGTCTCGTTGATGTCGCAGATCCAGCCGCCATGGCTCTCGGCGGAGTCCACGCTCAGGGCAATCGTTTTCACATTGCGCTTCTCCCACTCGGAGCGCAGGCGCGACACCTCACCCAGCTCGGTGGTGCACACCGGGGTGTAGTCGGCGGGGTGGGAGAACAGCACCACCCAGCTATCGCCGGCGAAGTCGTAGAGGTTGATCGGTCCCAGCTGGGAGTTCTGGGTGAAATCGGGGACGGTGTCGCCCAGTTGGAGCGCCATGAGCCGGCATGGGAAGAGGCCAGATGCTGACATAGCCAGGGTGTGAACTGACGTCAAGCCAACGGCGGCTGTTCGCTGAACAGCCAATCGCGCAGCCCCTCCAGACCCAGCCCCCCGGTGGCGGAGACAAACAGTGCCTGGCCATCGAGGGCACGCGCCTGCTGCAGCGCTTCGGCGGGGCAGCGATCGATCTGGTTGCCGATCAGCCGCCTTGGGGTGTCTCTGCCCAGCTCATCAAGGATGGTGTGCACTGTGTTGAGCTGCTCCACCCAGCCCGGATCAGAGAGGTCCACCACCAGCAGCAACTGATCAGCTTCCAGGGTTTCTTCCAGGGTGGAGCGGAAGGCTTCGACCAGCGGCGGCGGTAGGGCGCGGATGAAGCCCACCGTGTCGGTGAGCAGCAGGTTTTGCGGCGGGCCTCCGGCCGGATCGGGCCGGCTGATGCGGCGGGTGGTGGGATCGAGGGTGGCAAATAATTTGTTTTCGGCCAGCACCGCATCACCTGCCGCTGGCTTGCTCAAGGCATTGAGCAGGGAGCTTTTGCCGGCATTGGTGTAACCCACCAGGGCAAAGCGCTGCAGCCCGTGGCGCCCGCTGCGGATGCGGGCCCGGTGTTCCCGCAGCTTTTGCACATCGCGCTGCAGCTTGTCGATGCGGCGGGCAATGGCGCGGCGATCTTTCTCCAGCTGGGTTTCGCCGGGGCCGCGGGTGCCGATGCCGCCGCCCTGGCGCGAGAGGCTCAGGCCCCGCCCCACCAGCCGCGGCAGCCGGTAGCGCAGCTGCGCCAGTTCCACCTGCAGCCGGCCGGCGCCGCTGGCGGCCCGCTGGGCAAAGATGTCGAGAATCAATTCGCTGCGATCGCTTACGGGCAGATCCAGCAGGCGCTCCAGGTTGCGGGCCTGTGCGGGGGTGAGTTCGCGGTCGGTCACCACCAGTGAGGCCCCCAGCCGCCGGGCTTCCAGCGCCGCTTCGCGCAGCTTGCCTTCGCCCCAGAGGGTTTGCGGGGAGCCGGAGGCTTTGCGTTGCACCACCAGCCCCACCGGCTTGGAGCCGGCGCTGCGCACCAAACCCTCCAGCTCAGCGATTTCACGCCGCGCCGTTTCGGGATCGGAGGGGCTGAGCACCAGCAGCAGCACCTGCTCGATGCCGCTCGGCTGGATGGCCTGGGGCTGCAGCGTGGGCCGCTCCGGCGGGATCCACTGGCAGAGCTCGCTGAGGTCGGCTTCGTGTTGCTGCTGCCAGGGATGGGCGGGATCGCCGCCGGGCAGATAGGCCGCGGCGGCCCAGAGGCCGCCTGCTCCGGGCTGTTGCCCGTAGCGCAGCCAGAGCTGGGGATCGAGATCGAGGCCCACCACCGCTTCGCTGCCATGGGGTTCGAGCTGCTTCGCCCGCCCCACGCAGGTGATCAGGCGCAGGTCGCTGCCTTGCCGGCGTGGTCCGCCGGGCAGGCGCTCCAGCAGCCGGCCGGATTGCTCCAGCGGCCCCACCCACAGCAGCCGGCAGAGACCGCGGCCATCGATCACCAGGCTCAGGGGCAGTTCGAGTTCGCAGCTTTCGGCGGCCAGCCGCTGCAGGCTGAGTAGATCCGCGCCGAACGCTTCGGGATGGCGCCGGTGGCTGAGGCGCTCCAGGCGGCGGGTTTGGGCGGGGCGTAGGCCGGCGGTGCGGCCCAGAAGGGCGGTTTGCTTCAAGAGCGTGTTCCGCCTGGGGTGCCCGCGGGCTGCTTCCGCTGGATCAACACGCAGTGCAGGCCGGCTGCCCGGGCACCGGCTTCATCCTCGGGGCTGTCGCCGATGTGCCAGGCCGCCGCAGCCGGCAGCTCCAGTAGCTCCAGCGCCCGCTCAAACGGCCGCGGATCGGGTTTGGCCGCCCCCACTGCTGACGACACCACCACCGTGTCGATCAGTGGTGCCAGCTCGAGTTGCTCCAGCAATCCGTGCAGCCGCTGATCGAAGTTGCTCACCACGGCCAGCTTGAGGCCTGCGCTGCGCCACTGCTGCAGATGCTCGGCCACATCGCCATACACCTGCCAGGGCTCGGCGGTGGCGTAGTGCCGAAACAGGGCGGGCCCCAACCCCTCCGGCAGCGGATCGTCATGGCCGCAGGCCTTGAGGCAGCCATCGATCAAGGCCACCCACCAGGCCTGTTCTGCCTCGAGCAGCGCCTTGCCTTCCAATCCTGGGAAGGCAAGGGGCGGTGCGGCGCGAAACAGCTGCGGGAACACGGCGTTGATCGCCTCCGCCTCCACGTTCACCCCGTGCTCCGCGGCGAATGCCGCGTAGGTGCTGCCCACGGAGCGGCGCAGGCCGATCAGGGTGCCCATCGCATCGAGCAGCAGGCCTTCGGGGCGGCGCGCGTCGGTCATCGAAGCAGTGGTGGTGCGGTGCGTCAGAACCAATCGGCCAGCCAGCCACCGGCCACCCGCAGCTGGTGCTGCAGCCCCGGCATGCGGGCCAGATAGGCCAGGCGCCGCAGTTGAAAGGCCGCGGCTCCCGCCAGGGTGATCCCCATGCCGGTCAGGCTGGCGTGGCCGATGCCCAACCCCAGCATTTCGCCTAAATCGTTCCAGATGAAGGGCTGGAGCTCCTCCCCGCGGCGCTGGCGCAGCAGATTCGCCGCCACGCAGGTGGCCTGCTGGTAGGCCACCTGGGCCGTGGCCGGATGGGCATCGCCGCTGGCATCGGGGCAGAGCGCCGCATCACCCATGGCAAAAACGTGCTCAGCGCCGATCACCCGAAGATCGCTCTGACAGGGCAACCGACCGCGGCGATCGAGCTCGAGGGCAGGGGTGATCTCAGGAACGCTGCCCACCACACCGCCGGTCCAGATCACCCCGTCACAGCTGAGGGTTTCGCTGCTGTTGCCCCGTTGCAGGCTCACGGCTGTTGCGCTCACCGCCATCACGCGCGTGCCGGTGCGCAGCCGGATATCGCGCTTCAGCAGGGCCTGCTGTGCCTGCTCCCGGTTGAACGACCGAGAAGCCGGCAGCAGCTCCTCCCCCTGCTCGATCAGCTCCAGCACGGCGGCCCCTTGCAGCAGATCGGCGAGCTTGCAGGCCAGCTCCACACCACTGGCGCCGGCTCCCACGATGGCGAGGCGTTGCAGGGGCCGCTGCTGTTGCTTGAGCTGTTGCACGAGCTGCTGCAGCCGATCCACATCCGCCAGGCTGCGGAAGCCCAGGCAGTGTTCGGCAACGCCGGGGATGCCGTAGGTGGTGGGTTTGCCGCCGGTGGCCAGCACCAGTTGGCTGTAGGCGATCTGTTGACCGCCCTCGGTGCGCAGCTGTTGTGCGGCTGTATCGATCTGGCTGACCCGATCGCGTAGCCACACCACCCCTTTGCCGGCCAGGAGTTCGCTGTAGCTCGGGGCGACTTCCCAGCGCCGCAACTCCTGGCTGAGCAGCTCATAGAGCAGGGGCAGAAACAGAAAACGCTCCTGCGGCTCAATCAGGATCACCGGCACGTCGGCAGCGGAAGCCGCCAGCTGCAAGGCTGCGCTCAGCCCGCCGAAACCGCCTCCCACCACCACAACAGGTTGCTGTTCGGCCTCGGCTGAGGGCACGGCTGCGATCGGGCAGATGGTGTTGCGCGAACCCTAACCAGCAGCTGTGGCAACGGAAGCGATTCCCCTGGCATTGGAGGATGGACCGATGACGAGCCCCCCGGTCACTCCCCCAGCGGCGTTGGATGAGCAGCAGTGCTGCCAGGCGCTGGAGTCCCTTGATGCGCTGGGGCGGCTGCGCTGGGGCCTTGAGCAGTTCGGCGATGGCTTTGCCCTCACCACCAGCTTCGGCATTCAGGCGTCGGTGTCGCTGCATCTGATCAGCCAGCTGGATCGCCCAGTGCCGGTGATCTGGGTGGATACGGGCTATCTGCCTCCAGAGACCTACCGCTACGCCGAAACCTTGATCGAGCGCCTGGGGCTCCAGGTGCATGTGGCCCAGGCCGAGCTCAGCCCGGCGCGGATGGAAGCGCTCCACGGCCGCCTCTGGGAAACCGGCCGGGTGGAAGACATGGAGACCTACCACCGCATTCGCAAGGTGGAGCCCCTGGATCGCGCCATGGACGCGCTCGCTGTGCGCTGCTGGGCCAGTGGGGTTCGCGGCCGGCAGACCGATCACCGCAGCACCATGCAGCCCCTGGCGCAAATGCGTGGCCGTTGGGCCCTGCGGCCCCTGCTCGCCTGGACCAATAAAGACGTCTTCTATTACATGCAGGAGCACGATCTACCCCAGCATCCCCTGTTCGAGCAGGGCTACTCCACGGTGGGCGATTGGCACTCCAGCGGTCCTGATGACGGTGGCCTCAGCGGCCGTGCCACCCGCTTCGGTGGGCTCAAGCAGGAATGCGGCATCCATCTGCCCGGGATGGCAGGCGAGGGCATCTGAGTGGGGCGGCTGTTGCTGATCGGCAACAGCCGCTGGCATTGGGCCGAGCGCAGCGCCGATGGCTTGCGCTGCTGGCACAGCGCGGCTGGGGAGGTTGGCGAACTAGCTGATCTGCAGGCCTGGGCCGCCGTGGGGCCAGTCCAGAGCCATGAGCGTTTCGCCTTGGGGCGCCAGCTTCAACTGGCGGATGTGCCGTTGCACGGTGTGCCCCCTTGGCTGGGAATCGATCGCGCTCTGGTGGGTTGGAGGGCCTGGCGCCAGCAGCGCCAGTCTGTGTTGGTGGCTGATGCCGGCACCGCCTTGAGCCTCACGCGGGTGGATGCCGATGGCGGTTTTGTGGGGGGATTGATCAGCGCTGGGGTGGCGCTGCAGCTCAGGGCCCTGGCAGGTGCCACGGCCCAGTTGCCCGCGGTCAAGGCTGATGGGGTTGACCCCACGCAATCGGTATCGGCGTGGCCTTCCCCCACGGTCGATGCCATGGCGGAAGGATGCCGCCGGGCGGTGGCGGCCGCGATTGCATCGGCCGCGGCGACCGCCGAGGGAGCTCAGCTGTGGCTCACCGGCGGCGATGCCGAGCTGCTGCGGCCACTCCTGCTGGAGCAACGCATCCACGCCGTGCATGCGCCGAACCTGGCGTTGGAGGCGATGGCGGCGCTGCCGGTGGTGGATTGGTGCTCCTGAGTTCAGGCCAGGCCCAGATCGCGCAGGATGTCGTCGGCCATGGTTTCAGCCTTCACCTTCGTGTAGGCCTTTTCGATCTTGCCGTCGGCATCCACCACGAAGGTGTGGCGCATCATCCCCATGTATTCACGCCCCATGAATTTCTTGAGGCCATAGCTGCCGAAGCTCTCCGCCACCGGGCAGGGCTCGGCGTCGGTGAGCAGGGTGAAGGGCAGGTCGTATTTGCTGATGAATTTGCCGTGGCTGGCTGCACCGTCTTTGCTGATGCCGAGCACAGCGATGTTGTGTTGCTCAAAGGCCGACCACTGATCGCGGAAGTTGCAGGCTTCTTTGGTGCAGCCCGGGGTGTCGTCCTTGGGATAGAAGTAGATCACCACGCGCTGGCCTTTGAAGCTGGCCAGGCTCACCGGCTCGCCGTTCTGGTTTGGGAGGGTGAACTCAGGGGCGGCATCACCGATCTGCAGAGCCATGGCGGGGCTTGAACACAATGGCGGGAGCCTAAGGGGAGCTCTGAGTGCGGCGCCGCCGCGGGTGTGGCTGCAGTCGCTGGAGCTCGATGAGGCAGGGCCTTGGGCGATCAGCGAGGCAGAGCGGGCCTGGAGTGCTGAGTTGCCGCTGCCGGTTCAGCGGCGTTACCGCGCCAGCCGCCATCAGTTGCGCAGTCGCCTGGCCGAGCTGCTGCAACTGAACCCTGAGGCCGTTCCGCTGCACAGTCCCCCGGGTCAGGCCCCCTCCCTCGCAGAGGGGTTGGGCTGCGTGAGCCTGAGCCACAGCCGTGATCAGCTGCTGCTGGCTTGGTCGCCATGGCCCATCGGTGTGGATCTGGAGTGGCAGCAGAGGCGGATTCAGGCGGAGTTGTTGGCGCGTCGGTTTTTCCCGCCGCAGGAGTGGTTTGAGCTGCAACGTCTCGCTCCGCCGCAACGCGCGCCGCAGGTGCTGGAGAGTTGGGTGCGCAAGGAGGCCGCGATCAAATGGCAACGCAGCAGCCTGGCCACGGATCTGCGCCATTGGCAGTGGTGCGCTGAGCACCAGCGCCTGGAACACCTACTGGAGGGTTGGCAACCGCGCAGCGTGTGTGAGCGCCGTAACGGCTGGTTGTGCGCTGTGGTGGGACAGGCAGCCGAACAGGCGATCTGGGATTAACGTCCGCCCGTTCCCAGATCTGAGCAGGCCCCCTTCATGCCGATGGCCCTGCGCTTCAGCGTGCTGGCTCTGTTGAGCCTGTTGGGGGTGGCCGGGCTGGCTCAGTGGCGCCTGTTGCCGCCTCCGGCCATGCGCACTGGCGCGTCCACCGATCGGGTGTTGGCGGATCTGGCTTCCCAGGAGGCCCTGCAGGATGGCCGCGCCAGAGCCAGCGAAGCGTTGGGGCAGTTTGTGGGCGGCCAGATCACCCGTTACTTCTGGGGCAGTTTCACCGGCTATCTCGACGTTCTTGGCCTGGAGACTCCGGAAGGGATGGAGGCGCGGATCAGCGAAGCCCCCGACCGGGTGCAACTGTTGTTGATTCCCAGGGGCGGTGACGAGCGCTATGTGGCTCAGGTGCAGGCTGAAGACAACGTGCCCCGTGGCGTGGCCTGCAGCGGTCGCGGTGAACCCGCTGCCTTCCGCTTTGAGCGCGATGCCTTGCATTGCCCGCCCGGCTGGACAGCACTGGAGCTCCCCGCACGCCGTGGAACGGGGCCGCGCAGTTGAGCTCCAGCGTTAACCGATCCCCTGTTTTTCGATAACCGATTCTTAAATCAACCTGCAGAAGGTCCATGGTGGACGTTCCTGCTCGCCATACCGGGAGAGTCATCCTCTGCACAACCATGCGCAAGGTTCTCCTCCCCTTGGCTGGCGCTGGTGTCCTGCTCGCAGGCCTCTCGGCCCAGGCCATTCCTCAAGGGCCCACCACCATCAATTCCGATCAGGCTGGCGTTCGTTACGGCGCTCCCACCTTCATTCAGTCAGGTCTGCCCACCCAGACCGCCCGTGCTGTGAGCCAGGGTTTTGTTCGTTCGAACACCCTGCTGCCCCTGGGTGGCACCGAGGTGATCGATAACCCGGTTCCCAAGGATCTGAAAGATCTCTCCGGCTGGTCCCCCGATGAGCTGCAGGCTGGCCTGCAAAAGGAATACGCCGTCGACGTGGCTGCCGTAGCCCGTTTCCTCTATTCCGAGAAGGGCGAACAGTTCCTGTCTGAAAGCATTCAGCAGAACAATTACACCCCCTACTACAGCCAGAGCCACAGCCTTCAGGCTGTGCGTAGCGCCATCATCCTCGATTCGGCAGACGGCAAGTTGTCGAGCTACGGCATGATGTCGAACCTGCCCACCGATCAGCGTCTGCAGGGCGCGATGAAGGTGTGCGATGTGAGTGATGCATCCAATAGCCAGCGGGCTACCTCCCTGCTCAGCTGGTACATGAACACCCCGGCTTGCATCGCGGCTTACACCGCTGAGGCTCCCGAGGCTCCCAAGCCCGCTCCTGCCGTACGCGGCCTCTGGTGATCAGGCAGAAGCCGGTTTCCAGCTCATCGACCATCCGGCTTCCGCTCCAAGAGCGGGGGCCGGTTTTTTGTGAAAAGATTCTGAAAGCTTGGCGACCGGTCTTGATCCAAGCGTCATACCGAGGAAGCCCCATGCAGCAGAGGTGATCTCTGCATCATCCCAATGTTGAAGGTTCTCCTTCCCCTGGCCAGTGTTGGTGTTGTGCTGGCTGTTGGTACGGCTGAGGCGATTCCGCTTACGGCGCGTACGGTTTGCGTGAATTGTCTTGGGCCTCGATCGAACACGCTTGCGCCCATTGGCGGCACTCCCAAAATTGACAATCCTGTTCCGCAGAATCTCTCTGATCTCTCTGGCTGGACTGAGCAGCAGTTGGAGGCGGGATTGCAGAAGCAGTACGAGGTTGATGTCGTCGCTGTTGCAGACTTCCTCTACTCCTCTAAGGGTGAACAGTTCCTCCTGAATAGCATCCAGCAGAAAAACTACACGCCTTATTACAGCCAGCAGAAGAGTCTGCAGGCTGTGCGCAGCGCTATCATTCTTGACTCGGCGGATGGCAAGCTGTCCAGCTACGGCATGATGGCGAAGCTGCCAACTGATCAGCGTCTACAGGGTGCAATGAAAGTTTGCGATGTCAATGACATCAATAACAGCCAGCGATCTACCTCATTGCTGAGTTGGTATATGAATACCCCCGCCTGCATCTCGGCTTACACCGCTCAGCAGGCAGAGGCACCCGCTAGTGCTGCACCTGCGGTGCGCGGTCTCTGGTGAGATCAGCGGCTATGGCGTCCGATCAGTCGTCGGTGCTGCAGCCGCTGCGGTAAGCGGCATCCCACACGCTGCTGGAGTTCGCGCTCCAGCAGCTTCAATGGGTCGGGTTGGAGCACGCGGCTCAATCGGAGCCGGTAGGCCGCCTTGGCGCCGAGCCAGCGCTCGATGACCCCGGCCGTGAGATTGAGCTCGAGCGCTTCGTCCCAGCTGTGCCAGCTCAGGCTCCAACCGCGTTGTTCGAGGCCTGCCTGCAGCGCGGCGAGATCTGGTGGTGTGTTGAGCCAGGCCTGCTCCAGCTCCGGGAGTGGTTCCAGAACGCTGCGCAAGCCAGCCGGTAGATCCGGAAGGGCCAGCAGGGATCCAGCGGGCCCGAGAACCGGCTGGCTAAACAGCAGCCGCATCTGGGCCTCAGGCGCGGCGAGTTGGCTCAGTTGATCAAGCGCGGCGGGGAGTTGGTCGGCGCTGAGGTCCCGGAACGGGTGGCGCGCCGCGATCCACTCAAACCGGGTGCCGGGTTCTAGGGCCCCACCTAGATCATTGGTGCAGCAACCGATCACACGGGGTTGTTGCAGGGCATCGAGCACCCGCAGTTGGCTGTGCAATCGCTCCGCATCGGCGCCTTGGTTGCTCTGGATCACCACCCCGCCCTCGGGTGTGTGTTGTAGGGGGTCGAGCGCCCAGAGCAAAGAGCGCGCTTCGAGGATCAGCACGCGATCGTGGCGTTGCCAGTTGGCGTTCTCCCAAAGCTGGCGGCGCAGCTGATCGAGCCGTTCGCCTTCACTGCCCAACTGGCGTTGCAACCAGCGTTCGAGGGCTGGATCGTCGGGACTGCTGCTCAGCACTTCACCCAGTTCCGCCTCATGTTCGGCGGCTGCGGCGAGCTGTGCGGCCCGGCGCTGCTGCAGCCGTTGGCGGCGTTGCCCCTCCCAGCCCAGCGCTCCGGGTTGCCAAAACACCTGCCCCTGTAGGGCGGTGGGTAGGTATTGCTGAGCCACCCAGTGTTCGGCGTAGGCATGGGGGTAGCGGTAGCCCACCCCATCGCCGAAGGCCTTGCCATCGCGGTTCGCATCGCGCAGATGGGCGGGCACCTCCTGACGGCTGCTGGCCTTCACGCTTTTGAGGGCATCGAAGAAGCCGAGCAGGCTGTTGCTCTTGTCAGCACCGGCCAGATAAAGCGCTGCCTGCGCCAGGGGATAAAGCCCTTCCGGCAGCCCAACCCGTTCAAAGGCCGCGGCGCAGGCTTCCACCACCACCATGGCCTGGGGGTCCGCCAGGCCGATGTCTTCTCCGGCGGAGATCAACATGCGCCGGAAGATGAAGCGGGGGTTCTCGCCGGCCTCCACCATGCGCGCCAGCCAGAACAGGGCGGCATCGGGGTCGCTGCCCCGCAGCGACTTGATGAAGGCGCTGATCGTGTCGAAGTGAGCATCGCCCTGCTTGTCGTAGAGCACGGCGCGTTGCTGGATCGAGTCTTCGGCGATGGCTAGATCGATGTGGATCACGCCGTCAGGCCCAGGCGGTGTGGTCTCTACCGCTAGTTCAAGGGCATTGAGCAAGCTGCGGGCATCCCCTCCCGCCACGTCAACGAGATGGGCCGCCGCCTCGTTGCTGATGACGACCTGCCGGTCGCCGTATCCGCGCTCGCTGTCGCTGAGGGCCCGCTGCAACAGCTGATGCAGGTGTTGGGGCTGCAGAGGCTGGAGCCGAAACAGGCGCGAGCGGCTCACCAGAGCCTTGTTCACCTCAAAAAACGGGTTTTCGGTGGTGGCGCCGATCAGCGTCACCGTGCCGTTCTCCACCCAGGGCAACAGCGCATCCTGCTGAGCGCTATTGAACCGGTGCACCTCGTCGATAAACAGGAAGCTGCGCAGGCCGTGTTGCTCGAGACGCCGGCGCGCTTCGTCCACTTCAGAGCGAAGATCCTTCACCCCAGCCAGCACGGCGTTGAGACTGCTGAAGTGAGCGCGGGTGCTGGCGGCAATGATCCGCGCCAGGGTGGTTTTGCCCACACCCGGGGGGCCGTAAAGGATCAAGTTGCCAACCCGATCGGCGTGGATCGCGCGCCGCAGCAGCCGACCAGGGCCAAGGATCTCCTCCTGCCCTTGAAAGTCGTCAAGGCTGCGCGGTCGCAGCCGATCGGCGAGGGGGGCCAGATTTTGGCGCAGCTGCTCGCCGCGGTGGCTGAACAGGTCGCTCACGCCGTGTGTGGTGCTGCCGTCATCATCCGATGCCGGCAACATGGGGGTTGCGGCAAAACCGGCTAGTTTGCGCAGCACTGACTGACTAGTTGTGCGGCGCGGCCTACTCGCTCTTCCTTTGCCACTCCTTCTGTTGGCAGCTTGTGGCAGCAAGCCACCGGCTCCCAAGATGCTGTCGGTGCAGGTGGCCACCATCGCTGAAGCGGAGTTCAATCCGTCGATCGATGTGGTGAGTCAGCTGAGTTCCACGACGGATGTAGCCCTGCGACCAGAAACCGATGGCCGTGTGGTGAAGATCCTGGCCACCCAGGGGCAGCGCGTGAAGGCTGGTGACCCGATCATCGTGCTCGACAATGTGCAGCAGACGGCGAGCCTCGATGCCAGCAAGGCAGAAGCGCGCAAAGACTTTCTTAACGCCGAGCGATTCGTTTTTCTGAATCAGCAGGGTGCTGTCTCCACCCGCGATCGTGACTTTTATGTGACGAAGGCGATTCAGAGCCGCGACCAGGTGAAGGCCAATGCAGCAACGCTCGGCTACAAGTACGTTTCGGCACCGATTGATGGTGTTATTGGTGACCTTGATTCGGTGAAGTTGGGCGATTACGTCCGCCAGGGTCAAGCCATCACTGGAATTGTCGATAACTCCACCCTTTGGACGCTGATGGATGTGCCGGCGACCCAGGTCACCCGCGTTGCCTTGGGCCAAACGGTGCAGCTCACGACCCAGACCAATCCACCGGTGACCGGTCAAGGGAAGGTGGTGTTTATCTCTCCCTATTTTGGATTCAGTGGTACGGATAAATCACCCAACACAGTACTGGTGAAGGCAACCTTCCCCAACCTCACTGGTCGATTGAAAACAGGTCAATACGTCAAAAATAAGATCATCACGAACTCAACTCGTGAGCTCTCTGTGCCGGTGTCCGCGGTGCTGATGCAAGCCCAGCAACCGTTTGTGTATCGCCTGGTCACACTCTCCCGGGCTCTGCCTCAGATCAAAGCATCCACTCAGATCCCGGATGCACAGAAACAGAAACTCGAAAAGTTGCCTCCTTCGACACCCATCGTGGTGCAAACGCCCGTGAAGCTGGGTCCACTGCAAGGTAATAACTATCCAGTCTTGTCCGGGCTTCAAAGTGGCGATCGCGTGGTCACCAGCAATACGGCTCTGCTGAGGTCTGGGATGCCGGTGAAGCCGGTTTCATCGTCTAGCGCCGCTGCGAACTGAGGTCTGTCATGTCGTTTTCCGATAATTTCATCAAGCGGCCTGTTCTCACGACCGTTTGCAGCATCCTCATCGTTTTGGTGGGCATCATCGCCATCCCCACCCTGCCGATTGCCAATCTCCCAAATATTGCTCCGCCTTTGATTCAGGTCACTGCTAATTACAGCGGTGCTAATTCACTGGTTACTGAGCAGGCTGTGACCAATCCCCTGGAGCAGCAGATTAATGGCGTGCCAGGTGCTTCTTATATCTCCTCCACGAGCAACATGGAGGGGCAGAGCATTATTCAGGTCTACTTCGATGAGACAACCGACATCGATATTGACCAGGTTAATGTTCAGAACCGTGTTTCTCTGGCCATGCCTCAGTTGCCGGCTCAGGTGTCGGCAACGGGTGTGTCTGTTCAGCAGAGCACTCCGTCAATTCTTCTCGCTTACCAGGTTTCGTCGAGTGAGGGGCAGTTTGATGCGGCTTACTTGAACGGCTTGGTTTACGAACAGCTCTACTACCCACTCGAGCGTGTGCCCGGTGTTGCCAATGTCAACATCCTGGGCGGTACAAACCCCGCCTACTGGCTCAATGTTGATCCGGTGAAGCTCGCCGCCAACAAGATCACGGCAACGGATGTGATCAATGCGGTGAAATCGCAAAACAGCACTGCGATTGGTGGTCTGGTGGGTGGACCTCCAGCTGCTGGTGATCAGATGTACACCTACCCGCTGCTGGTTGAAGACAACGGCAATTTGATGTCGATTGATGCTTTCAATAAGCTGATTGTTGGCCGTAGCCCTTCGGGCAACGTGTTGTTGCTGAAGGATGTGGGTGAAGTCTCGTATGGCTTCAATAACTACACCACCTCCGCGGTGAATACGGATAACCATCCTGCGATCACGGTTGCGGTTTTCCAGACACCTGACAGCAACGCTCTTGACGTTGCTGATGCTGTGGTTCAGGAGATGACGTCGTTTGCGTCGCAGGTGCCGCCTGGTGTGACGGTGAATCAGGTCTACAACATCGGCCAATTTATTGAGTCTTCTGTAGAGGGTGTGGTGGATGCCCTCGGCCTGGCGATCGTGCTGGTGCTGCTGATTCTGTTTCTGTTCCTGCAGAACTGGCGAGCAACGGTGGTGCCCAGCCTGGCGATTCCCATTTCGTTGGTCGGTACCTTTGCTTTTATTAAGGTCTTCGGGTTCTCGATCAACCAACTCACACTCTTGGGTTTGGTGCTGGCCACAGGTCTTGTGGTCGACGACGCAATTGTGGTGATCGAAGCGGTTTCGAAAAATATTGAAGCCGGAATGAAGCCTCGCCAGGCGGCATTGGCTTGTATGGGTGAGCTGTTTGGTGCCCTTGTGGCGACAGCTTTAGTGCTGATGGCTGTGTTTGTTCCCGTCGCATTTTATCCGGGAAGCATCGGCATTATTTATCAGCAGTTTGCGCTCACGATTGCTTTCTCGATTGCGATTTCAGCCTTTAATGCCCTCACGTTCTCGCCCATGCTCTCGGGCTTGATTCTGCGCAGCGGCACACCACCGCAACCGCGTGGCTGGGCTTGGCCTGTGGCTGGTGTGGTGGTGGGTTTGGCCTTTGGGCGATTCAGCTCCGCATCCTTTGGTAATTGGACCTACGTGCTGGGAGTTGTGTTGGGTGGCTTGGCGGGTGCCAACCTGCCGCTGATCTTTGATCGCTTCAACAGCTTCTTTGCCAAGCTGCAGGCTGGCTATGCGCGTTTGGTGCAGGCGCTGATTGCCAAGCGCCGCTATGTGATGGCTGGCCTTGGTGGGGGGATCGTGCTGACAGCTTTGGCCTTCACGGCCTTGCCGCAAGCCTTTATTCCAGATGAAGACCAGGGCTACATCTTGGGCATCTATCAGCTTCAGAACGGCGCTTCGCTCAGCCAAACCCAGAAGATGGGTGAGCAGATTGCAGGGATCCTCAAGGAAGAGGACGACGTTCTTTCGGCGGCTGTGATCAGTGGCTATGGATTCAATGGATCCAGTCCCGATCAAGGGACGATCATGGTGGGCTTGAAGCCCCTAGATGAGCGCTCAGGCCAGAAGAACAGCTCCTTTGCCATTGCCGACCGGCTCAACGCGAAGCTCTCCAAGCTGGATGCAGGCATGGCTGTGATTGGTCAGCCACCTGCCGTTCCAGGATTCTCCGCACAAGGTGGCTTCTACTTCCAGTTCAACGATCTCAGTGGCAATTATTCCTTTAATCAGCTCAACGATCAGGCGAAATCACTGATCGGTGCGGGCCAGGCGAGCGGTGAGTTTTCATCGCTCTATACCCAGTTCATTCCCAGTGCCCCTGCTTTTGATCTCAAGGTCGATCGATCCTTGATGGGCGCGCTCAATGTGGATTACGCCGAGGCGATGAGCACGATTGCGGCCCTGGCGGGGGGCAGTTATACCGGCCTCACCTATGAGAATGGCCAGGTTCGCAACGTCTATGTTCAGTCGACCGACGAACAACGCGCCGAGATTGACGATATCCTCAGCTACTACGTGAACAACCGCGATGGGAAACTGGTGCAGGTTTCTCAATTCGCTGAAGCTAACCTCAGTAGTGCACCGCCCATCATTAGCCACTACAACCTGTATCGCACGGTCTTGATTCAAGGGGCTCAGGCTGTTGGTAAGAGTTCGGGGCAGGCGCTCACCGCGATTCAGAACCTCTTCAAGCAGCAGGATTTCACCAACATTGGCTATGCCTTTACAGGCCTGGCAGCGCTGCAACTCTCTGCAGGTAGCGCGAGCGTTTTGGTGTTTGGCCTCGGTATTTTGATTGTGTATTTGGTGCTTTCCGCTCAGTACGAAAGCTATGTGACACCGGTGATCATTCTGATGACCGTGCCGCTTGCGATGTTGGGTGCCCTGGCGTTCCTCGCCATTCGCTCCATCGACCTCAACATCTATGCCCAAGTTGGACTGGTCACCTTGATCGGCCTGGCTGCCAAGAACGGCATCTTGATTGTGGAAGTGGCTGAGCAGCATCTGGAGGCCGGGATGTCCGCGGTGGAAGCTGTGGTGGCATCCGCAGAGTCCAGGCTGCGGCCGATCTTGATGACGGCGATTGCAGCACTGGCTGGCTTCCTGCCTCTGGTGGTCGCGAATGGAGCCGGTGCACAAAGTCAGCAGTCGCTCGGCACCGTGATCTTTGGAGGTCTTGTCGTGGCTACGGTTCTCTCATTGGGTGTCGTGCCCCCCTTCTATGTGGTGATCAAGCACCTTGAGGAGCGGTGGTTCGGCCCTGAGCAACCTGAGGAGGCTTGATCATCCAGCGCACCCTGCTCTGCCGCCATCAGGGCAACGCCCTCTTGAGCCTGGGGAGCTTGTTGCTCCTCGTGGGCTGTGGCCTACGGCCTGCTCCACCTGAGCCATTAGCCGTCACGTTGGCACCTGTTGCGTCGGCTCGCTTCAGCGATGCGATCGATACGGTGAGCACCTTGGAGGCCTACGAGCTTGTCCAGCTGGCGGCCCAGGCATCGGGACGCATTCAGCAGTTGCCGATCTCCCAGGGCGATGTGGTGAAGCAGGGGCAGTTGTTGCTGGTGCTTGATCAGGCGCAGATCCGGGCTGAATTGGCTGATCTCAAGGCTCAGGAGCAGAAGGCAAAGCTCAACTGGCAGCGCTACGAGTTTCTTGTGCCACAAGGTGCTGCGACTGCTCAGCAGCGCGATGAATTCAAGGCTCAATACATCTCAGCCCGAGAGGCGGTGATCGCCAAGCAAGCGGATCTGGCCTACAGCAATCTGCTGTCACCGTTGCCCGGGGTGGTGGCGGATGTTCAGGTGAAGATCGGGGATGTGCTGAGAGCGGGTGATCCCTTCACCAAGCTGATTAAAAACAACACCTTGTTGGCCCGTGTTGAAGTGCCCTCCACCTATGCCGAGCGCATTCGGGTGGGGTTGCCGGTGCAGCTGAGTCTGCCGGGAACGACCAAGGTGTTGGCTGAAACCCGCGTCAGCTCGGTGGATCCCACGGTGACCGCCGGCAATCAGGCCCTCTTGGTGAAAGCCCTGCTCCCAAATCCAGGAGGTGTCTTGCGCAACGGCCAGCGCTTGCGCACCCGTTTGTTGCTGGATAGCCGCGAGCAGCCAGCGGTTCCCTTTGTTGCGGTGCGACAGACCTCCGGTCAGAGTTTTGTGTGGCGGGTGGGCACCTTGAAGGATCTGGAGGCGCAACCGGGGCAGGCTCCGGTTGAGAAGTTGCGCCGTCTGCCGGCGGGCACCCGTTTTGCCTTGCAGACACCCGTGACGCTGGGTGCCATCCAGGAGAACCGCTACCCAGTGCTCTCGGGACTGCGTGCTGGGCAGATGGTGATCACGAGCAACTTGTTGAAGCTGCGCCATGGCATGCCTGTTGCCGTGACGAATTGAGGTTGCTGCATGTCTGCTTCTAATCAATTCATCACCCGGCCGGTGCTGACGACGGTCTGCAGCCTGTTGATCGTGATCGCAGGGCTGATTGCTATCCCGATTCTGCCGATCGAAAACCTTCCGGATATTGCCCCGCCCACCGTGAAGGTGCGAGCGACGTACACCGGTGCTGATGCTGTGTCTGTGGAGCAGGGTGTGACCAGCGTGCTCGAGCAGCAGATTAATGGTGTGGAAAATATGGATTTCATCACATCATCGAGCTCCGCTGATGGTGTGAGTTCTATCAGTGTTGCGTTCAACAGTGGAACTGACGGCGATATCAACCAGGTGAATGTGCAAAATCGGGTTGCCCTTGCTGAGCCGCAGCTGCCTGAGGAAGTGCGGAAGGCTGGCGTCTCTGTGAATAAAGCCTCCAACTCCATTCTGTTGGTTTACAACTTTGGAAGCGAAGACCCTGAACAGGTCGTTTATAGCCCTGAAACCATCAGTGGCCTGCTGGATCTCAACCTGACTGACGCGATCAAGCGTGTGAAGGGTGTTGGCGATCTCACCTATTTCGGCAACCGCAAACTGGCCTTCCGCTTGTGGCTCGATCCTGAAAAGCTCACCGCTTACAGCCTCACATCGACTGATGTGGTGAGTCAACTGACGAGCCAAAATCGTCTGGTTCCCGCCGGTCAGGTTGGCGGTGAGCCCTCGCCCGAGGGGCAGGAATACACCTTTACGGTGCAGCTTCAGGGGCGGCTGCGCAGCGTTGAAGAATTCGAAAACTTGATTGTTCGGTCCACCGAAGATGGTGGCCTGGTGCGGTTGCGCGATGTCGGTCGCGTGGAGCTGGGTGGAGAAACCTATGCAGTGAGTGCCACCGACAAGCAGGGTGTCCCCTCGGTTGGACTCGCGGTGTATCAGCTCAGCGGCAGTAATGCCCTGGATGTATCGAGTGGTGTGAAGAAAGTGCTGGCTGACTTCGCCGCGACGATGCCGGTGGGTATGAAGATGGAGAAGATCTACGACAACACTGATTTCATCTCGGCTTCCATTCAGGGAGTGGTGAATTCCCTGCGGGATGCGGTGGTGCTGGTGGTGTTGATCCTGTTTCTGTTTCTGCAGAATTGGAAAGCCACCTTGGTTCCGGGTATTGCCATTCCCGTGGCGTTGGTGGGCACGTTTGCCCTGGTGCTGGGGTTTGGTTTCTCGCTCAATCAGCTAACGCTGTTTGGCTTGGTGTTGGCCACCGGTTTGGTGGTGGACGATGCCATCACGGTGATTGAAGACACGTCGGCCAAGAAGGCGCAGGGGATGAGTGCGCTTCAGGCGGCGAAATCCACGATGGACGAGCTGTTTTCCGCGGTGATTGCCACCTCTCTGGTGAAGTTTGCGGTATTTCTGCCGGTGCTGTTCTTCCCCGGCGCCACCGGCACGATCTACAAGCAGTTTGCGGCCACCGTGATCTTCTCGATCGCGATTTCCACCTTCAACGCGCTCACGTTCTCGCCCATGCTGTCAGCGCTGCTGCTGGGCCGGGAGTCGGAGCCGCCCAGTCGGCGTGGCTACGCGGTGGCCGGCACCGTGATCGGATTCATCTACGGATTGCTGGTGATCGGCGGTGGGGCTGCGCTGGTGCTTCTGCCCTTTGCTGCTGCTGCTGCCTTGGGACTTGTGCTCAGCCGGATCAGCTCCCGGGCACTCACCTTGCCGATGGCTGCTGGTGGCGCGATCAGCGGCTTGGTGTTGGTGGGGGTCACCAATCTGCTCCCTGTGTTGCTCTACCCGGCCCTCGGTTTGGCACTGGGCTGGAGCACGCCGCTGATCTTCACGCGTTTCAACCGTTTTTATGCCCTGGTTGAACAGCGCTACGCCGCTGCCCTGGCGTGGGCCCTCGATCAGAGGCGCTTGGTGATGGCCGGACTCGCGGGTGGTGTTCTGCTCACCGCCATCGCGTTCCAGCTCATTCCTGGCGGCTTTGTGCCGATCGAAGATCAGGGTTACGCGATTGGGTTTGTTCAGGCTCCCGAGGGGGTGTCATCCCAGGTGACCGAACGGATCAATCGCCAGGTGGCAGAGGTGCTGCGTAGTGAGCCGGATATCACTGCTGCATCGGTGTTCAGCGGTGCCAGCCTCGATGGCAATAGCCCCAACAAGGGCCTCTTTTTCTTCGGCACCCGCAACTGGGCCGAGCGACGCGGGGCCGACCAGAGCATGACGGCGATCGTGGAGCGCTTAAACCAGAAGTTGGCGGCGGATGTGGTTGGCGCCCGCACGTTTGTGGTGGAACCCCCGGCCATCCCCGGCTATGGCACCGGCGGCGGTTTTGAATTCCAGTTGCTTGATCAAAGTGGCGGGGCTTACGACCTGCCAGCGTTCAATGCCAACGCCCTGCAGATCATTCAGGCCGCCAGTGCTGATCCTGACTTGAAGCGCGTTTACACCCTCTTCTCTCCAGAATCGCCGCAGATTGAGATCAAGGTGGATCGTGATCGCATGGCTGCGCTTAACGTTGATTTTGGTGCGGCGATGCAGTCGTTCAGCGTTAACTTTGGTGGTCTGTATGTGAATGACACCTTCCAAGAGGGCAAAGTGCGACGCGTGTATGTGCAGGCTCAGCCTGATAGTCGTGCTACTCCCGAGCAACTCGCTGCCTTGTATGTGAAGGATCGCAGCGGCGAGCAGCAGATTCCTCTGGCTGAATTCTTTACGGTGAAGCAGGTTGTAGGCCCCAGTGTGGTGCCTCATTTCAATCTCTACCGCTCGATCAAAATCGAGGGGACACCGGCACCCGGCAAGAGCTCTGGACAGGCGATTCAAGCGATGAAGCGCCTCTTTGCTCGCCAGGATGCTCAGGGGCTTGGCTTCGATTGGACGGGTATCTCCCGCGAAGAAGTGAAGGCTGGTGCTCTGGCAGTGGTGATTTTTGCCCTCGGCATCCTCGCGGTTTATCTGGTGCTGGCTGCTCAATATGAGAGCTATAGCGACCCGCTGATTATTCTGATGACAGTGCCAACCGCGATGCTCGGGGCTCTGATCTTCCTGGCTTTGCGTGGCGAGGTGCTGAATGTTTATGCCCAGGTGGGCCTTGTGATGTTGATTGGCCTTGCCGCTGGTAACGGCATCTTGATCGTTGATCTCGCTAATCAGCGCATGGCCGCTGGTGATCCTGCCCTCGATGCAGCACGCTTCGCGGCCAGTTCAAGGCTGCGGCCGATCTTGATGACGGCCATCTCCTCGCTGTTTGGCTTTATTCCTCTGGTGTTTGCCAGTGGTGCTGGTGCCCGCAGCCAGGCCTCTCTGGGTGCTGTGGTGTTTGGTGGGCTCTTGATCGCCACCGTGTTGTCGTTGTTTGTGGTGCCTGTGTTTTATGTGGTGATGAAGAGCCTGGTCTCTCGTTTTAATGATGATCCCGATGGCACACCCAGCCTGAGTTGATCTGATGCGCTCTGAACCGCGTTCAAAACCTGCTCGTGGCAGCTTTGATCCCTTGAAGGTGCTTATTGCCATGGGCTGCGGAGCGGCCCTCGGTGTGTTGGTGGCGGCTTTGATGCACAGCATCATGCGCCATACTCCCGCTGACCTGCCCTTAACGAGGCTCCAGGCTTTCTACGGAATTCTGGTGGCATCCGGATCGCTGGCGGCGTTTGCGATTGAGTCGATCCGTCAGCTCCAAGCCGGTAGCCCTGAAGCTGAGTACCACCGTCGTCGTGGCATCCGCTGATTACAGCCGTTTTGTTGTTGCTGATGCTTGTTGTTCGCAGCCTGCGTTCAACCCGTTGCGTGCTGTTCGAGTTCTAGCGATCAAGCGCCATTCATGGTTTCACTTGGTCTGAGTGATCGTTGGGAAGTTGTTGTTTTGGTGATGGATCGGCGGTTGGCCAATTAGATGGTTCAAGTCTGGAAAAGCCAACGTTTAAAGCAACGCGTTAGGAAGGGCATTACCCAATAGGTGAGTAGGGCTACGGTGATCCCTGTATTCACCAGGATGCGAAGAAGGAATGGCCAGGAGGCCAGTACAGCGTTGACCTGCGGGGCCACCAGTAGTGAAATGATGGCCACGCCCAGCCAAACCAACAGGGCCTGTTTGTATCGCATCGGGGCAGGGCGAGCCGATGCTTCGGGGAGCTGGAACCAAGGTTCCAGCCCCGTGTGAACCTTGATGGATTCCGGTTCACGAATCAGCGGCTTGATGCGCTCTACCCAGCCGCGACGCGTCTCCGATTGCAACCAGCGATCGAGATTCTTGCAGGTATCAAATTGCACCACGATGACGTGGTCCTCTGTCACGCCCAGCTCGGGCCGGAGGATATGGGCGCCAAGGTATCCGTCGAAGCGGCGTGCATCGACGGAAATACCTTTGATCCATGTTTCGTAGCCCGGCTCTCGGCCTGGCCGGACTCGATGGGTGATCACTGCCGTGACATGAACGCTTGGGTCCAGCACGGGCTGATCGTCGACAACGTTTTTACAATATGGCCCCTTAAGTGATCACGGTTGGCTGATCCATGCCGGTTCGCGTTTTGATCTCCGCTAACGCATCGATGGCGGCGATCAGATCACCCAGCGCTTGCTGTGGATCCTGTTGCAAGTCACCACTTGGGGGGACATAGCTTTCGAGATAAACCCGCAGCGTTGCACCCTGCGTGCCGGTGCCAGAGAGACGCAGCACCACGCGGCTGCCGTCATCGAGCAGTAAGCGCAACCCCTGGCCGCTGGTGAGGGAGCCATCCACCGGATCGGTGTAGGCGAAGTCGTCGGCGGTGGCGATGGTGCGGCCGGCGAAGCTTTGGCCCACCAGCGTTGGCAGCATCTCCTTCACACGGTTGTAGAGCCCGTGGGCTGCTTCGCTGGCGATGGCTTCATAGTCGTGGCGAGAGTAGTAGTGGCGTCCGAAACGGCTCCAGTGCTCCGCCATGATCTGTGCCACGGGCTCCCGCCGCTTGGCCAGGATGTTGAGCCAGAACAGCACGGCCCAGAGACCGTCTTTCTCGCGGATGTGATCGGAGCCGGTGCCGAAGCTTTCCTCTCCGCAGAGCGTGATGCGGCCCGCATCGAGCAAGTTGCCGAAGAATTTCCAGCCGGTGGGGGTTTCGAAGCAGGGAATCCCGAGTTCTTTGGCCACCACATCAGCGGCAGCGCTGGTGGGCATGGAGCGGGCGACCCCGGCCAGACCGGAGGCATAGCCAGGCACGAGCGTGGCGTTGGCGGTCAGCACCGCCAGGCTGTCGCTGGGGTTCACGAAGCAGCGCGTGCCCAGGATCATGTTGCGGTCGCCATCGCCATCACAGGCGGCGCCGAAGCGGTAGGCGTCGCTGCCCATCAGCAGCTCGGCGAGCTCGTGGGCGTAGGTGAGGTTGGGGTCGGGGTGGCCGCCGCCGAAATCCTCCAGCGGTTCGGCATTGCGCACGCTCCCCGCGGGTGCCCCCAGTAATCCCTCGAGCAGCCGCTTGGCGTAGGGGCCGGTCACGGCATGCATCGCATCGAAGGCGATTGGGAAATCGCTTTGCAGCAGATCCCGGATCTCATCAAAATCGAACAGCTTCTGCATCAGGGCGACGTAGTCGTCGACCCCGTCGATCACCTCAACCTGCAGGTTGCCGAGGTTTTGCTGGCCAGGAGCATCGAGATTCAGGGCTACCTCATCCCAGATTCGGTAGCCATCGAGGTTCTGGGTGCAGGCGTAGATGGCATCGGTGAGGGATTCCGGTGCAGGCCCACCGTTGGCGCCATTCACCTTGACGCCGAAGTCGCCATTGGGGCCGCCGGGATTGTGGCTGGCCGAGAGGATGATGCCGGCAGTGGCCTGGCGCTGACGGATCAGGTTGGACGCTGCTGGGGTGGACAGGATTCCCCCAGTGGTGGTGATGATGCGGGCCACGCCATGGGCGGCGGCCATCCGGGCAATCACCCCGATGGCATGGCGGTTGCCGTAGCGGCCATCGCCGCCCACCACGAGCGTGCCGCCCGCGACGCCAGGCACCGTGCGCAGGATCGCTTCGACGAAGCTCTCCAGGTAGTGCGGTGTTTCGAATTGGCGGCTGCTTTTGCGCAGGCCGGAGGTGCCTGGCTTCTGGTCAAGGAAAGGCTGATCGAGCGGGATCTGCTGCACGCCGCTGGTCATGGGGGGGCTGCCGAGGCGGCACCAAGTTAGTCCGCTCTTCCGCTTTCTCTCGCTGTCGAGATCACCCCTCAGCGTTGGCTGCCCCCAAAGTTGATTCCACCGGCCGCGGGCTTGCCTGCAGGGGCTTCCGTCGCTTCAGGTTTTTCAGAGCTGCGGCACACCAGCAGCAGCCGTTCGGCGGGATCGCTGATCGCCTGGCGGCGAGCGAAGCTGTTGGTGGGAGCTGGTTGAGACTTCGCCAGCATCTGCCAGATCAAATCCTTGCAATTGGCCGGCAGACGTGGGTGGTCCATCAACGGATCACCAAGCTTGCGTGCCTGGTTGCAGGTTTCGCTGGTGTTTTCTCGGGCGCAGGCCAATGCCGCCAGTTGCACTTGCCGCAGGGTGTCTTGGCTGGGGAAGGGCACATAGGGGACGGCATAGCCGATGTTCGGCAGTGCAACACCAGACCCAAAAGCTAAGGAGGCCAATGCCAATGCAGCTGGCGAGGGCCAGCCCCGAAGAGCAGTCATCGCAACCGGAACGATGCCCCCATCATGCAATGGGTTCTATGGCTGTGTCGTAACCCAGGGCCTCCAGTTGATCGGCGTAGGGCTGCAGCAATTCGCGGTAGTGCTGCCACCGTCCCACGGAATGGCTGTTGATCGGTGCCCGGGCCTGCACAACACTCGCGGTGTGAATTTGGCGCCGGCCCCGTTCAGGATGCAGGTACGCCTCATCCCAGTTGAAACCGCAATGCTCGATTAAGCCGGGAATCACCTGCTCAGGCTGCCGCGTGAGCTGGTCATAGTTGAGGTGATAAATCTTTCCTGGCATCTGCTCCTCGTGGGCGGCCATCATCTGGCGATAGAAGTGATAGAAAGCCACTGAGTGGTCCAGGTTGTAGGTCCATTCATTGCCCGTGGCAAAGTGATTGGTGAAGGTGGACCACAGGTTGTCCATCGGATTGCGGTAAACGTGCAGGATTCGGCAATCCGGGAAGGCCGCCGCAAGCAGTGGTGCATAGGCAAAGTTGTAGAGAAACTTGTCGCTGCAGGCTTCTGCGTCGGCGCTGTAATCGGATCGGTTTTCGATTGAGGATCGATAGTGCTGGCGCACAGCCTCGAGATTCTCTGCGCCAGTCATGGCTTGATTGAGGTAAGCCACTTCGCCCAGGTCGATCAATCTGCTGTTTTGACTGAGGATTGTTTCCACCAAGGTGGAGCCCGATCGTGGCAACCCCACGATGAAGATCAGCCTGGGTTTGGTTGATGTAGGAGACGATTGATTGCTATGGGCTGCCTGCTGCTGCAGCAAGGTCTCGTTTTGCTGGAGCAGATCGTTCACATTCGGCAGGCTCCAGCTGCTGTCAAATTGTTCGGCTCGCATCCGATTGGCTTTGCAAAACCATTCAGCAGCTCCTGGATCCAGGCGATCCAGCTGGTATTTGCCGATGCAGAACGACAGGTGATACGCCTTCGGGTGATCTTGGAGCTCTTCTAGGCAGGCGCGTGCAGCTTGTTCCGGTTCAGCATCATCTCGCCCATGAACGCAATAGGCCAAATGCCGATGCGCTTCGGGGTAGAGCGGGTTGTAGTTCAGCGCTTGTTGGAAGCAGGTTTTGGCTTGATCAATACGCCCCTGCTCCATCAGCGCTAGTCCAAGGTTGGAGAGGATTTCGGGGTGCTCGGGGGTGAGTGCCAGGGCTTGCTCAAAGCAGTTCAGGGCCTCTTCGAGTTGCCCCGCTTCCTGCAGGCTCAACCCGAGGTTGTTCAATGCTTCGGGATAGGGGGATCGCTGATTGATGGCCTGCTGCAGCGATGCAATCGATTCGTTGATGTGCCCTTGTTTCCGCAAGGCCACTCCCCGTGCTGACAGCACCTCTGGGTAAAGCGGCTGCAGACTGAGGGCTTGGCTGTAGGCCTGCAAGGCGCCTGGCAGATCATGGATCGCTTGCAGGGCATGGCCAAGGTTGGCGTATGCCTTGGCCATGGTTGGTTTGAGGGATGCCGCCTGCCGAAAGCTCTCAACGGCCTTGGCGCTACGGCCGAGCGCGTGTTGCGCAGTTCCGAGATTCAGCCAGGCTTCAGCGTTGTTCGGAGCCAGCCGCAAGGCATGCTCTAGCAACGCAGCTGCGGCTTCAATGCGGTTGGATTGAAGTTCCAGGGCCGCCAGGTTGCTGTAAGCCGCTGCTGTGGCATCGCCTTGAGCGACAGCCTGCTGATAGAGCTCAGCTGCAACCGCATAGTTCTGAGCCCTGATCGCTTGCAGAGCCAGTTGCTCCAGTACGGCTGTTGGTTGCGCAGCGCCGGAGAGGGAGAACGTCATGCCGCAATGGGGCGTGCTGGGGGCTGCTCGTGAGGATGACTGATGCTCAGCCCAACTCCGTGAGCACCACCAACACAGGCATCAGCATCAGGGTGACCGCAGCAGCGGCAATCAGCGCAGTGGCAGTGAACATCGCCCCTCCGTTGGCTTCAAATCACCCTAGAAGCAAAAAAAGGGTCTGGTGTGGCGTCGGTCACGGAATGCGTCTGTCAGGCGCCTAGGTCCGCTGGATCCCGCTGCCACAGCGCCTGCGGTTCTCGTTCAGTTTCCGCTGCAGCTGCTCTGAGATCCCCAGCTCTGCGCCCTTCCAGAGGCGATCCGTCTCCCTGGTGAAGTGTGCCGCAACTTGCTCTGAGTGGATCAGCAGCAGCACCTCGTCGTTTTGGTGGGCGGCAGAGGGGCTCCAATTGAAGCTGCCTGTGATCACGGTCTTGCCATCGATCACGGCGAACTTGTGGTGCAGCTTGTCCCCACGTGCCAGTCGGGGGATGCCCACGCCTTCGGCAGCCTCCTGCAGCGGGCGGTTACCGGCTTCCAGCTTGCAGTGGCGATCCGCCATGGACACACCAAGCAGATCGAGCACTTCGGAAAAGGAGCGGCTGGCAAAGCCCGGGTCGGCCAGCAAACGCAGTTTCACGCCCTTGGTCTGCAAATCAGCGATCACGTCGGTGAGGGCTTGGGCTGAAAACACAAACAGCGCCAGGTCGACCCGCTGTTCAGCGGCGGCCAGGGCGCTGCCGATCAGCTGGAGGCCGTGGCTGGGATCACGGCGCGGATGAGGGGCAAACAGCACCTCCACGGGAATGTCGCCCACCAACACCCGCGTGGCATGGCCGGATTGTTTGGCCAGCCCGAAGCGGCTGTCGGGCTCTCCGCCGGGGCCATCGCCCCACATGCAGTTGAAGTCGCTTGCAAATAGCTCCGCCAGGGCTGCACTCTCCAGCTGGAGCAGATGGTTCACGTTGCCGCGGGTGCGCCGATCCGCGGCATCACCATGCATGCCGGAGGCGGTGAAGTTGGCCGATCCGGTGACCACCAGCCGGCGATCCACCACCACATATTTGCTGTGCATCAGGCCGCTGCCTTTGCTCCCATCGGCGGTGTCGTCGAGCCAGGGCACCCCTGCCGCGTTCAGCAGCGCCACGGCATCGCCGGCCTGTTGTTCCTCCAGGCTCACCACCCCATCACGGTTTTGATCGGCGAGTGCCATCAGCAGCTGACGCCGTTGGCGGGCATGGCCATCGAGCTCGGCGTCGTGTTGCTCACTCCAGGGGGAGCTGTAGGTGTTCTCGAGAACCACCTTCACGTGCACGCCCTTCCGGTGTTGACGCACCAGGGCCTGTGCGATCGATGGCAGTGATAGCTCCTGCACCGCCACCAGCACCTCCTGCTCGGCGGCCTCGATCGCACCGATCACGAAGGCTTCGAGGTTGTCGCCGTTGCGGTGCTCGGCGTGGATGGGGCTGCGGTAGTGGCGGTCTTCGCGGTGGTTGAACGCCACCTCAATCCCATCGGGCAGAGGCAGATCAGCTGCCTTGGCTCCCACCAGCCGCCCACTCTGGTGGCCGCAGGCTTGAAGCAAGCCAACACAGAGAGCCAGAACAGCCCGCCCGCGCAGCCGGTGTGCCATGGAGTTGCCCCTGCCACTACCAGGAGCATTCCCCGATGGTCTGGGGCTCAGCCGTGTTCTGGCAGCTCAGAGGTGCGCAGCATGGCCACAAACCACAGGCTGCTGATCACCACAGCTGCTGCAACGCCGGCGCCGATGCCCACTTTGGCCATCAAAAAAACCACCAGCAGCGGCAGGGCGACTGCACCGGTGATCGGGGTGAGGGCCACGAGTGCTTTCATCGCCGGGGCTTCAGAACCATTCGGCCACAGCCTGGTCGCTGGGATTGCTGTTGTCTTCCGGAGTGGAGCGTTCGAAATCGAGCGTGATGTTGCGCTTCTGCTCGCCATCGGCGGCCACGGCCTCAATGGCATACACCTGCTGGCCATCGCGGAAGGGCACCTGCACGCGGAAGGTGCCGTCGCTGGACAGGGGGACTTCCTCCCCACCGATGGTCAGCTTGGCGGAGGGGTCGGTGGCGCCGTAGACGATCAGCTCTGCATCGGCCACCAGCCAGAAGGAGCGCTGCCGCGGTGCCACCACGCCGGAGCCGGATTCGCTGCGGCCGCTGGCCCAGAGGCCTGCACCGGAGGCGTTCAGGCCAGCACCACTGCTCTGATCCAGCTCATGGAAGGCTTCGGAGCCACGGCCGAGGCGGCGGGTTCCAACGGTGGCGGTTTGGTAGAGCCGCTCGTGGAGGCCGTTGTCGCTGCTGGGAAGGGTCTGCGGGGTGATCGTGCTGGGGGGCGTATCGAGCGAGAACGGCACGAATTGATCGAGGATCTGCTCGCTGGGGTGCAGGGCCGGCACCCGGGCCACGGACGAAAAGGCCAGGGAGATCCAGCCACCACCGCTGACGCGATACCCCAACTCCACGCGGTAGTCGCGGTCGCTCAGGGGCACTGGCAGGTACCACTCGGTGGCATGGCTATCCACCGGCACCTCCTGGAGGGTGTGCGGATGGCTGGCGCCGTTGCTCATGCCGGTCACATCAGCCACCCGCAGGCAGAGCTGGCTGGCACCGGCCTTAAAGGCTTGCTGGCGATCGCGCTCGCTGATTTCCCAGAACACATAGGCCCACTGCGGATCGCGGGGCAGGAACACCACGCGGGTGTCATCAGCCTGTTTGCTGGGGGCGTGTTCTTGCTCCAGGCTGGAGAGGTCGGCTTGGCGTTCGCCGATCGCACTCACCAGTTCGTCTTTGGTCTTGCGGCTGTAGAGGGTCACACCCAGCTCGCTGGCCACCTGGCGCAGTTGGCGCAAGGTCATCCGGGCAAGCGATGACAGGGTCTGACTCACAGCGCCTCCGGATTGTGTTCGGGATCAGTCTGACCAACTCTCACAGGTCCGCCCTGATCTGTGATCCCGCAGTCAGCATCCCAAGACTGCGCGGCTGGCGGCGGGCACAAAAAAGCGGGGGTTGCCCCCCGCAGCGTGTTTCGGCCAGAGCGGCCTGAATGATCAGCGGCCGAGGCTGCGGTAGGGCACCTTGGCCAGGTAATCGATGTCGGCGCTGCCCGCGGCGCTGGCGCCACGCAGAGCAGGCAGGGTGCGCACCCAGGGCATGTAGTCCTGGGGGAAGCCGCCGCGGCGCTGCAGGGAGCGCTCGGGCAGTTTGCGGGCTGTGCCGGTGTACACGATCTGGGGGAAGCCCAGGATGCCGCGGTAGTAGGCGTCGTAGCGGGGGCTGGTGATGTTGAAGGGGGTTTCGCCAAGATCACGGCTGCCCACCACGCGGTTGCGGTGGTAGGGAACGGTGTCGTAACCGAAGGCGTTGAGGTACTCCTCGCTATCGAGGATGTCGTCAACCATGCCCTTCACGCCGCGGGTCATCAGCACCGCAGACCAGGCGATTTCCTCAGACTTGCCGTGGGTCTGGCGGCCCAGCAGCTTTTCCACCAGGTGGCGGGCCACCTTGTAGTTGCTGTTGAGGGTGTAGAAGCTGCGGTTGAAGGTGTCCGACAGACACAGCGAGCGAATGAAATCGCGCACGGTGATCTGGCCGTTCCGCAGCTGCGACTCCAGGGTGGCGTCGCGATCCACCTTGAAGGCGTGGAAGAAGATCTGGCGGTAGGCCGCCTCAATCACGAAGTTTTGGTCTTCGCGATCCATGGCCTTGTCCATGGACACGGCTTTGGGATCCTCGTCCGAGCCCACGCGAAGGGGATCCACACGCGAGTTCTGCGTTGTGGGCGCGTACTTCAGGAGGGGGAGGGCCACTCGAACTTCGGCATCCGTCGCTGTTGATCGTAGAAGTGCCGTCACGGCTCCACTGATCCGCCTCAGGCAGGACTCACAGTCCGTAACGTTCGAGACAGTGCGGGCCTACCAGCCCAGGAGCGAAAGGGCCGGTTCGCTGGTGCTGTTGCCGGCAGCGGCCGATGCCGTGGGCCGATCCTGCTGAACGTCGTCGCAGCGGGTTTCGATGCAGAAGGAGGCGTTGTTAGAGAGGCCCTCCACCGTGCTGCTGCGCACGCGCACGTTGGGTCCCTGGAAGGCGAAGCGCTCCCACACGTTCATCGTTTCGTACTCGGTGCTGAGCAGCAGTCCATCGCGCTCATCCATCGAGAAGCGTGAGCTGGCAGGTGCCTTCTCGGCGTAGCCGAGGTCGCGCAGCAGGATGCCTTCGCGGCCGCGTTCATCGGTGGGGATCAAGCCGATCACGCTCTCACCGGTGTGGTCTTCGCCGGCTTTGTCCCAGGCCATTGAGGCGCTCCAACGCACCCAGCAGCCCCCCACGAGCCCGGCTGGATCTTGCCCATGCAGCTGGGCCAGCTCCACGAGCCGTTGATCGCGCGGCTCTAGTTCTTCCACCACGATTAAGGAGCCACCGGCTTCGGCGCGGCGATGCAGCAGATGGTGCACGCTGCGCTGGGAGCGCCAGCGGCCGCAGCTCAGCTGAAAGAAGCTGAGGGCGTTCTCGAGGGAGAGGCTCACGGCGGCGCGGCGGGTGCAGCGATGATCGCAAGCCGCCACCGCCGGTTGAGGTTGTGCTGTTCGGTGCTTTGGCTGCCCTGGCTGCGGCCCTGTGCTGGACCCTGGCCAGCGGCCTGTGGCGGCGCCTATCCACCTCGTTGAGCGGCGCTGAGCTCAACCTGCTCAAGAACTGGCTGGCGCTGGTGATGTTGCTGCCGCTGGTGCTGGGTCGCCCCTGGCCGGCGGCCCCTGGCGCATTGGTGTTGTTGGCGCTCAGTGGTGTGTTGGGCATTGCGCTCGGCGACAGCCTTTATTTCGCCGCCTTGCGACGGCTTGGCACGCGCCGCACGCTCACCATCGACGCGGGCGGCCCTGCGGTGGCGGCCCTGGGGGGACTGGTGTGGCTGGCGGAGGTGCCGGCTCCTCTGCAGTGGATCGGGCTGGGCCTGATCACCTTGGCTCTGCTGCTGGTGGCGGTTCAGCGGCCGACCAGTGCTGCAGAAGGTCGCTTGCAGCTCCAGGGCGTTGCGCTGGCTGTGGGGGCTTTGCTCTGTGGCAGTGGTGGAGCTCTGATGTCGCGGGCGGCCTTGCGGGATGCCGCCCTGGATCCGTTGCAGTCGGCATGGGTGCGGCTGCTGGCGGCCGCGCTCGTGCTTCTCCCTTTGCTGCGCGGTTGGCGGCATCGGGGTTGGGGGCCGCGCCCCTCTGCTCGGCGTTGGCCCCTGGGCTTGCTAGCCACCCTGCTCGGCACGACGGCGGGGATTGCGCTGCAGCAGATGGCCCTGCAAAGGCTCCCCGGCGGAATTGCGGTAGCCCTGTTGGCTACAGCGCCGCTCATGGCCATTCCTCTGGCTCATCTGGAGGGAGATCAGCCTGGGTGGCGGGGCTGGCTGGCGGCCTTGCTGGCGTTGGCTGGGGTTAGTGCTCTGGTGGTTTGAGCGTGTCACCGATTCGTTGATCGGCCTGCTGCTGTCCCCAGCGCACCAGATCACTGATCTCGAGGGCCAGCGGTGCTTTGCCGGCGTCGACGCCGATGGCCTCCAGCTGCACAGCTGCTTTAGCCAGCTGTTCCACCAGCACAGGAATGAATGTGGGATCTACGGCCAGGTTGGGTTGCTGCTGGGCCCAGGTCATCAGCCCCTCTTGCGCAGGCATGGCGGTGCTGCCTTGGGCGGCTTGCTGCAGGCAGCGCAGGCTGTGAGCGAGTAGGCGCAGATGGTGGCGCTCCAGGGCTGGCAGCAGCGTGCTCTCCAGCTCTTGGAGATCCTGCTCGCTCAGCACGGCTCCAGCAGAAAGCCGCAGGCATGGCCGCCATCCAGCAGCCAGTGCACCCGTTCGACGGCGCAATCGGGGAAGGTGTGGCGGATCAGCTGAAGTTCCTGATCGCACACGCAGGGGAACTGTTCGGCGATCTTCATCACGGAGCAGTGGAATTCACTGATCACCCAGCCCTCGCCATCGGGGTTGGGGCGGTATTCGGCTACGTATCCCTCGCGCCGGCGCAGATCCACCAGCCGCTCGAGGCGCTCCTGGAGGGTGCCTTCACCGATCAGGCGCCGGTAGTCAGCCGCCTTTTCTGAAGCCTGACGCTGCAGCAGCTGATCCACCATCTCGGTGGGCAGGCTCGTGGCCATCGAACTGAGCAGCCCTAGAGCGAAGTGCTCGCTGCCATTGGGGAACTGGCGGCGTCCTGCTGCCGTGAGTCGCCAGCGGTTGGAGGGGCGCCCAGGGCCTTCGGTGGTTGGGCTGGCTTCCACCAGGCCCTCCTCTTCCAAGGAGCGCAGGTGCCGGCGCATCACCTGCACCGACACACCAA
This sequence comes from Synechococcus sp. CB0101, assembly GCF_000179235.2. Taxonomy (NCBI): domain Bacteria; kingdom Bacillati; phylum Cyanobacteriota; class Cyanophyceae; order Synechococcales; family Synechococcaceae; genus Synechococcus; species Synechococcus sp. CB0101. Next base: position 2,624,792 of record NZ_CP039373.1, on the reverse strand, counting down.
GGGAGTCAGCCAGCTGAGCCGCCGTGAGCTCCCCCTGACGCAACATCAGGGTGAGCGCTGCCTCTCGGGTGGGTGCCTGCGTGGAGGCGCTCATGACTAACTCTTTATCACCACACCATGCCACGCCTGGCCGTGGGGTGACGAGTTTCGGGTTGGGAGCGCCCACACGTCACAATGCAGCGTCACCCCCGGGTGCTGCCCGTGTGCTTTAGGGTCGACTTGCGAAACCAATCGGTTTCGTAACCGCTGGCCAAGCCTGCACAGGCATTTCGCTCCGCCTCGCCTTTGCCCTCATGTCTGAAGCTCCTGCCCCCCAAGCCAGCGACAGCCTTGAGGTGATCCGCAAATTTGCGGAAACCTATGCCCAGCGCACCGGCACCTATTTCTGCAGTGACCCCAGCGTGACGGCGGTGGTGTTGGAGGGTCTGGCTCGTCATAAGGACGAGCTCGGCGGCGCCCTGTGCCCGTGCCGCCACTACGAAGACAAGGAAGCCGAGGTGGCTCAGGCCTTCTGGAATTGCCCTTGCGTGCCCATGCGTGAGCGCAAGGAGTGCCACTGCATGCTGTTCCTCACCGAAGACAACCCCTTCCGCGGCGAGAAGCAGACCATCACGCTCGAAGAAGTGAAAGCCCACTGCGCCGGTTGAAGGTCATTCCATGAGCAACGCACAGGCTGTTGGTGATCTGGTGAGCCAGCCGTACAAGTACGGCTTCGTCACCGATATCGAAACCGAAAAGATCGCCAAGGGCCTCAGTGAGGACGTGGTCCGCCTGATTTCCAGCAAGAAGGAGGAGCCTGCCTTCCTGCTGGAGTTCCGGCTGCGGGCCTACAAGCAGTGGTTACAGATGAGCGAGCCCGATTGGGCTGCCCTCGGTTATCCACCGATTGATTATCAAGACGTCGTTTATTACGCCGCCCCCAAGCACCAGCAGAAAAAAGCGAGCCTCGATGAGGTGGATCCCAAGCTGCTCGAAACCTTCGACAAGCTCGGCATTCCTCTGAGTGAGCAGAAGCGGCTCTCGAACGTGGCGGTGGATGCGGTGTTCGACAGCGTTTCGATCGCCACGACCTACAAAGAGAAGCTGGCCGAGCACGGCGTGATCTTTTGCTCCATCAGCGAGGCGGTGAAGGAGCACCCCGAGTTGATCGAGCGCTACATCGGCACAGTGGTGCCCAGTAATGACAACTATTTCGCTGCGCTCAATTCCGCAGTCTTCAGCGATGGCTCGTTCGTGTTCATTCCCAAAGGTGTGGAATGCCCGATGGAGCTCTCTACGTATTTCCGCATCAACTCCGGCGATACCGGTCAGTTTGAGCGCACCTTGATCGTGGCCGAGGAAGGTGCATCCGTGAGTTACCTCGAGGGCTGCACTGCCCCGATGTTTGACACCAACCAGCTCCACGCGGCCGTCGTGGAATTGGTGGCGCTCGACGATGCCTCCATCAAATACTCCACTGTTCAGAACTGGTACGCCGGTGATGAGAACGGTGTGGGTGGCATCTATAACTTCGTGACTAAGCGCGGTCAGTGCCGCGGCGACCGCAGCAAGATCAGCTGGACCCAGGTGGAAACCGGATCAGCGATCACTTGGAAATACCCCAGCTGTGTGCTGCAGGGGGCGGATTCGGTGGGTGAGTTCTATTCCGTGGCCCTCACCAACAACAAACAGCAGGCCGATACCGGCACGAAGATGATTCATGTGGGGCCCCGCAGCCGCTCCACGATCGTGAGCAAGGGCATCAGTGCCGGTCGCTCCGCGAACAGCTACCGCGGTTTGGTGCAGATCGGCCCCAAGGCTGTGGGCGCGCGCAACTACAGCCAGTGCGATTCGATGTTGATCGGCGATCAGGCCGCCGCCAACACCTATCCCTATATCCGCTCCCAGCAACCTCAGGCGTCGGTGGAGCACGAGGCCAGCACCTGCCGCATCTCGGAAGATCAGCTCTTCTATCTACAAAGCCGTGGCATCGGCTTTGAAGAGGCGGTGTCGATGATGGTGAGTGGCTTCTGCCGCGATGTGTTCAATCAGCTGCCGATGGAATTTGCCGCGGAAGCTGACAAGTTGCTGGCCCTGAAGTTGGAGGGCTCCGTGGGTTGAGATTCGCCCTGTTGCCGCCTGGGCGTTGATCCGCCTGCTCCCCTTCCGTTTCTGATTCCCTTCTCGCTCGCTCCTCCGCCGTGATTCGCCCCGACGCTCCCGTATTGCTTGAGATCCGTGATCTCCATGCCCGGGTGGAGGACAAGGCGATCCTCAAGGGCGTGAATCTCACCATCCGCGCCGGTGAGATTCACGCGGTGATGGGTCGCAACGGCAGCGGTAAAAGCACCTTGTCGAAAGTGCTGGCTGGCCATCCGGCCTACACGGTGACCTCCGGCAGCGTGCACTACCGCGGAGAGAATCTGCTCGATCTGGATCCCGAGCAGCGGGCCCGGATTGGAGTGTTTCTCGGCTTCCAATACCCGGTGGAGATCCCCGGTGTGAGCAACCTGGAATTTCTGCGGGTGGCCACCAATGCCCGCCGCCAAGAACAGGGCCATGAGGAGCTCGACACCTTTGCTTTCGAAGACCTGGTGCGCGAGCGCCTCAAGGTGGTGCAGATGGATCCCGCCTTCCTGGATCGCTCGGTGAACGAGGGCTTCAGCGGCGGTGAGAAGAAGCGCAACGAGATCCTGCAGATGGCCCTGCTCGAGCCCCTGGTGGCGATCCTCGATGAAACCGATTCCGGCCTCGACATCGATGCGCTGCGCATCGTGGCCGGTGGTGTGAATCAACTCGCCAATGCCGACAACGCCACCCTGTTGATCACCCACTACCAGCGCTTGCTGGATGCGATTACTCCTGACTACGTGCATGTGATGGCGGCGGGGCGCATCCTGCGCACGGGCGGTAAGGAGCTGGCTCTTGAGCTCGAAGAGCGCGGCTACGACTGGGTGGATCAGGAGCTCGCCGCCCTGGCGGCGGAGGTGGCCTGATGGCTGCAAGCCTCGCTGCCCCAGCCCCTGCTAAGGGCGCTTGGTTGGAGACCTGGTTGGCGGCTGCGCCTGCCGCCAGCGGTGAGCTGGCCCTGTTGCAGCAGCGCGGCCGTGAGGCGCTGCGCCAACAGCCCATTCCCTCCAGCCGCAACGAAGACTGGCGCTTCACCGATCTCGCTTTGCTGCAGACGCTGCCGCTCACGGCTGCTTCCGCAGCGGCTGCTGCGCTGCCCGAGGTGGCTTCAGGCGCCCTGCGGTTGAACTGGAACGGCAGCGCTGATCCGCTTGCGGACCAAGCCCTGCCGGCTGGTTTGCAGCGGCTCAGCGCCGATGAAATTGCTCAGGGCCTGGGACACACCCTGGCGGCGGCTGGCTGTGAACAGCACTGGCCGGTGGAGCTCAATCACGCTGCTGCGGAGCGGGTGCTGGCGCTGCGCGTGACCAGCCGCAGCCAGGTGAGCTTGGAGCTGGTGAGTGCCGCCGGTGCTGGCCTGCAGGCCCTGCGGCTGCTGCTGTTGCTGGAAGAAAAAGCTGAGCTGGATCTCTCCCAGTGGATCGAAGCCCAGGGCTCTGGGTTGCACAGCTTGGTGATCGAAGCTCACCTGGCGCGCGGCGCGCGTCTCAGCCATGGCTTGGTGGCCTTAGGTCAGGCGGATGCGGCCTTGTTGGCGCATGTGGCCTTGGAGCAGGAGCCGGAAAGCGATGCGCAGCTCAGCAGTGTGAGCTCCGGTTGGGGCTTGGCACGCCTGGAACCCCGCGCGGTGCAGGTGGATGGCAGCGCCCAAACCACCTTGCGGGGCCTGCAGCTGGTGGATGGTCAGCGCATTGCTGACACCCACAGCTTTGTGGAGTTCAAGGGGCCTGAAGGGCAGCTCGATCAGCTGCATAAAGCAGTGGCGGCCGGCCAGGGCCGCAGCGTGTTCAACGGGGCCGTGCGGGTGCCCCGCGCCGCGCAGCGCACCAATGCCGCCCAGCTCAGCCGCAACCTCTTGCTGTCGGATCGCGCCAGGATCGATACCAAGCCGGAGCTGGAGATCGTGGCCGATGACGTGAAGTGCGCCCACGGCGCCACGGTGAGCAGCCTGCAGACCGACGAGCTCTTCTATCTGCAGAGCCGTGGCATCGGCGCTGATCAAGCGGCGGGCCTGTTGCAGCGGGCCTTCTGCGAAGAGGTGCTGCGCGAGCTCCCGGCCGCTGCCCGCCATTGGTGTTCGCTCGAGCGCTTACTGGAGGCGGCGGCATGACCAGCACCCTCTCGGCACCCCAATCCGCGGTAGCTGCCCAGGCCGGGGATCTGGCGGCGCAAACGCGTCCTGATTTCCCTCTGCTGGCCCAGACCGCCTGCCTTGGCCAGCCGCTGATCTACCTCGATCACGCAGCCACCAGCCAGAAACCGCGCCAGGTGCTCGAGGCGCTGCAGCACTACTACGACCATGACAACGCCAACGTGCACCGCGGCGCCCACCAACTGAGCGCCCGTGCCACCGAAGGCTTTGAAGGGGCGCGCGCCAAGGCGGCTGCGTTCGTGGGGGCTGCCAACCCCAACGAGATCGTGTTCACCCGCAACGCCAGCGAGGCGATCAACCTCGTGGCCCGCAGCTGGGGTGAGGCGAACCTGCGCCCTGGCGATGAGGTGCTGCTTACGGTGATGGAGCACCACAGCAACCTGGTGCCCTGGCAGCTGTTGGCCGATCGCACCGGCTGCGTGCTGCGCCATGCCGGCCTCACCGACACCGGTGAGCTGGATCTAAACGATCTACGCAGCAAGCTCAACGAGCGCACCCGCCTGGTGAGCCTGGTGCAGGTGAGCAATACGCTCGGCTGCCTCAACCCGATCGCCGAGGTGGCGGCCTTGGCCCATGCCGCCGGCGCCCTGGTGCTGGTGGACGCCTGCCAGAGCCTGCCCCACCTGCCGGTGAACGTGAAGCAGCTCGGTGCTGATTTCTTGGTGGGCAGCTCCCACAAGCTCTGTGGCCCCACGGGCATGGGTTTCCTCTGGGGGCGTGAGGCGCTGCTGGAGGCGATGCCCCCCTTCCTGGGTGGCGGCGAAATGATTCAGGACGTGTACCTCGACCACAGCACCTGGGCCGGGCTGCCCCACAAGTTCGAAGCCGGCACGCCCGCCATCGGCGAGGCGGTGGGCATGGGCGCAGCGCTCGATTATCTGCAGGCCATCGGCCTGGATCGCATCCACGCCTGGGAGCAGCAGCTCACCCGCCATCTGTTCGAGCGCCTGCAGGCCATCGATGGCCTGCGCATCCTCGGCCCCACCCCAGAGCAACAGCCGGATCGTGCTGCTCTTGCCGCCTTCCACGTGGAGGGCGTTCACGCCAACGACATCGCTGCTCTGCTCGATTCAGCCGGCATCTGCATTCGCAGCGGCCACCACTGCACTCAGCCGCTGCATCGCCACTACGGCATCAGCGGCTCCGCCCGCGCCAGCCTCAGTTTCACCACCACCACTGAGGAGATCGATCGCTTTGCCGATGAGCTGCAGGGCTCGATCAGCTTCCTGCGGGAGCACAGCTGAGCGGGTTCGCCTTGGCTCAGGCCGGCGTCAGCACGGCCATCGCCTCGGCTCGGTGCGCGCCGTTCCAGGCCCAGCGCCACTGCCATCCCGCAGCTGAGGCTATCGTTTCAATCGTGCCGCGATCCGCAGGGTTGTCGTAGCTAGCGAGGTGGCTGCTCACGTGCTCTTGCTGCTGGGCTGAGAGCTGGGGCCAGCTGCTGGCGATGCGCTGCAGGTAGCGCTTCACGTAGGCATCCCGGGCTTCGCCGGCTTCTCGGAACACATCCACCCAAATGAACAGTCCTCCCGGCGCGATCCTGGTGCGCAAGCACTGGAGCAGTGTCTGTTTCTCCTGGTCGCTGAGGTGGTGGATGGCGAAGGCGGAGTGAAAAATGTCGACCGGCTCCTCCTGCTCATCTGCTGCATCGCGCGCCCAACGGAGTAGATCTCCTTCCAGCCAGCGGCAGGGATAGGCCACAGTGCCGAGTGCTTGCTGAGCCAGCGGCAGCACCTCCGCTGTGAGATCGAGGCCTGTGTAGGAGCCCAAAGGCAAGCGTTTCAGCACGGGTGCCAGCAGGGCCAGATCGCCGCAGCCGAGGTCGACCATCCGCGGCGGTTGGGCATCAGCTGGACGCGCGACCAGCCAGTTCTCCAGGGTGGAGGCGGTGGTGGCCGCCACCGCTTGATGCTCCATCAGGTTGTGTTCCACCACAGCCCGATAGGAAGCCCACTGCTGCGCGAAGAGATCCATGCTGCTCAGCCTGCTGGTTGGTCGGTGGGCTTCATCCCTTGGGCTTGGTAGATGCTGATGCTGATCGCTCCTTCGGGTTGCTCTCCCAGCCGCGCGAACCGCTCCAGGCCAGTTTGGATCAGGGCTGTGGCGGAGGGGTTGGGCGCCGCCGCGACCAGGGCGGAGTGCTCCGGCTCGATGAAGGCGAGCAGATAGCGGCAAAACCCTTCAACGTGGCTGCGCCGACTGGGACACCAGTGGTGGATCCCCACCATGGTGTTGCGCACCTGATCGAAGCCGGCCAGCTCCAGCCAGGGGCCCAGCGCCGGGCCGGCGTGGGCATGGCCATGGCGGTTGAAGTGGGCAACGAAGGCGCTGAGCATCGCCTCGATCGCGGGATCCGGCGGGGAAACGCGCAGGCTGGAGTAATCGGTTTCGGTGATGTGAATCGTGCCCCCTGGCCGCAGCACCCGCAGGGCTTCACGCAGCACCGCCACTGGCTCCTGGAGGTGCTCCACCACCCACACCAACCGCACACGATCCATCGAGGCGCATGCCCAAGGCAGCGCAGCGCCATCCCCCACCGCAAGCTCCACCTGATCCAGGCCCAGCCCGCTGAGGTGCAGCCGCGCGGCCTCGATCTGGTCGGGGCTGATGTCGATCCCGTGCAGTTGGGCATCGGGGTGGCTCTTGCCGATCTGCCCCAGCACTGCACCAACACCGCAGCCGATCTCGAGGATCTGGTCGCCAGCCTGGTAATCCAGGTTCGCTGCCAGTAGCTCGGAGAGCAGCTCTGCTTGATCAATCAGACGCTCTTGTTCGCGGCGACTCGTTCCATGGATGTAGGGCCGATCCTTCATGGGCTCAGGTGTCGGGCAACAGTGGACGCGGCCAGCTCCCCGGCCTCGATGGCGCCTTCGAAATAGCCAGGCCAGCGCGGGGAGACCTCGGTACCGGCCCAGCACACCCGCCCATGGCTGGCGGGAGCCGGGCCACCCTCGGTGCCGGCAGCCAGGCGGGCATGGCTGGTCCAGCTGCCTGGTGCAGGAAAGCTGGTGAAGGCACCGCCGGTCCAGGCTTCGCCATTCCAGGCTTGTTCCACCAGATCGAGGGGGCTTGCGGCGTCGGGGCCCCAATAGCTCACCAGATCCTTGAGGATCAGCGCTCGCCGTTCCGCCTCCGGCAGTGCGGCCATGGTGATGGCCCGCTCGCCTGCCACAAAGCTGGCCAGCACGGCCGGTTGCTCGCCAGGGGGGCCGCTGTCGGCGGTGAGATCCAGCCAGGGCTGTTCACCGGTCCCCAGACCGTTCAGTCCCTGCTCACGCCAGAAGGGCTTGTTGTAGCGCGTGAGGATTTTGGTCATGCCGCCCATGGCTGTGCGTTGCAGCAGGGCTTGATGTGCCGGGGGCAAGGGCGGTTCAAAGCGGATCGCTTGCCGCTGCGGTGGTGGCACCGCCACGATCACCGCACGGGCCTGCAGCGGTTCGAGCCCCTCGGCCATCACGGTTGCCATGGCCTCGTTTTGCTGAATGGCCAGCACCGGGGCTTCCAGCATGAGGGCCTCCGGGCTGCGGGCCCGAAGGTCCGCCGCGAGCTGCAGGCTCACCGCTCCTGCCCCTCCCTGCACCAGCCAGGCTTCCGGAGTCTCGGTCTGCGGTGCCACCGCCTGGGTCCAGGCGAGGTGCAGGATTGAGGCTTCCCAGGGTTCAAAGCCGCCCGATCCCCCCACTCGGCAGAGCCAGTCGAGGGGGAGATGGGCCAGGGGCAGGTTGGTCTGCTGGGCAGCCCATGCCCTCACGGTGAGCCGATCCAGCCGTTCGGCATCGGGGGTGAGCCAGGGCTGGCGTGGGTTGATCTGGGCGACGAGGGCGGTGAAGGCCCGCTGCAGTGCGCGGGTTGCCTCCAGCTCCTTCGCATCCAGGTCGAGGGCCCCAGGCTCAAAGAACACCAGGCTGTCCTCAAAACGCTCCGCCAGTGGGGCCTTGATGCGCTTGCTTTGCCAACAGAAGATGCCGTCGCCTGCGTAGTAACTCGGGTAGCGATTCAGCCCGAGTTCCTGCAGTAGCGCCGCGAAGCGGTGGTGCGTGTTGCCTCCCCACTGGCCTCCCAGATCCACCACGCTGCCGTCGCTGAGGGTCTGGCTCACCATGCGGCCCCCCACCCGTGGCCGCGCCTCCAGCACGCGCACCCGCTGTCCTTGTTCGATCAAGCGGCGAGCGGCGATCAACCCGGAGAGTCCGGCACCCACCACCACCACATCGACGGCATCGTTCATCGCGCCAGCGTTCTCACAGCTGTTGGAATGCTGACCATGGAGCTCTTGGCTGACCACGCGCAGTTGTTTTTGGTGGTGCTGGGGGGGCGCACCGCCACCAGTCATATCGAGCTGCACGATGTGCGCTTTGTGGTGGGGGCTTCCATCGATGACACCCTCCCCGAGCTGCGGCGGCAGTGGTTCGGGAGGCGTGAGGGCCTGCACCTGGACAGCTACATGGCGGTGCGGGCGATCGATGGTTGGGCGGTGAGCCTCGTGCGCGAGCCGGCCGCGCCCCGGCCCGAGCGGCTCTGGTTTGTGAACCTGGGCGCCTACCGCCCTGATTCCCTGGCGGAGTTGCACCACTTCGGGCTGGTGGTGGCGCGCTCGCCTCAGGCGGCCAAGGCTGCGGCAAAGCGGCAGTGGCTGTCAGGCGCGCTGCAGCAGCACAAGGATGATCTCTGCGCCGTGGACGACTGCCTGGCGATCGAGCAGCTGGAGTTGCTCGGTGGTGAGCGCTGGCATCTGCAGCTCGATCCCCATCCCGAGGGGTTGAGCCAGCCCCAGGTGCCGGATTGGTTCGGCTACCGGCGGATTGATCGCGCCTGAACGTTGCGGTTGAGGCCGCCGGCGCGGCCCATCAAGGTGGCGGGTAGGCGGCTCCAGGCCACGGGTTGGCCGCTGGCCACCGCATAGGTGGTCTCCAGGAGGGAGTTGTCCTGCCAGTTGATGTCGAGGGTCGTGTAGGTCTGCTGGGGAGGGATGGCTCCCTGGAGGAGCCGTCTGGGGCCGCTGCCCATCGCCCCCAGATGAATCAGATCCAGCTGGCCGCGGCGTGCGGGGAACCAGGCGTGCTGGTGGCCGCTGATGTAGGCCTGCACGCGGCCCTGCTCCAGCAGGCTTTGCACGGCGGCAGCCTGATCGAGGGTTTCACCGGCGCGATCGCGCCCCTGGCTCACGCCCACGAGGGGCAGGTGCCCCACCACCAGCCGTAGCCGTGCCTGGCGCGCTTCAGGGCTGGCTAGCTGTTGACGCGCCCAGCTGAGCTGGCTGGCGGGGATGCGCCCGGAGCTGGCATCCCACACCAGCCAGAACACATCGTTCTGCAGGGCGCTGTAGTGGAAGGGGAAATCGCCCGCATCCATGAAGCGCAGGCCAAGGGCCTGGCGCCGCGGCGTCCAAAAGCGGCGCACGGCCGCCCGATCGGCTTCAAAACCGGGGGAGCCGTCGTGGTTGCCCACGGCGGGCAGGAAGGGCAGGCCGGCCTGGCGGATCGGTGCCAGCACGGTGCGAGCAAAGCTCTCCCACATGGCATCCAGCTGACCGGCGCTCAGGCCCCGTTTCTGACCGGCCACCATGTCGCCGGCGCAGACCACCAGGGCTGGTTTGCGGCTGAGGAGCTGCTGGAGGCCCTGGCTCACCTGGGGGATGTAGGTGGTGGAGCCGTAGCTGCTGTTGAGGTCGCTGATCAGGCCGATGCGCAGATCAGGGGTGCTGCTCGGGGCCGCCGTGGCCGGCTGCTGCTGTTGCCCGAGCAGCCACCAGGCACCGCTGCCTGCGCCGGCGGCGGCGAGCTGGAGCAGCTGGCGGCGACGCAGGGGCATGGGTTCTGGGGTGGCTGGAGCGGTCGACGGGCAGCATGGAGCATTCGCCACGGCAACGCACCCCATGAAGATCGACGGCAAGGCCTGGCGCACCATCTGGTTGGAGCCCGATGGCCGCTCGATCGGGGTGATCGATCAGATCCAGCTGCCGCATCACTTCACCACGCGCACGCTGCGCAGTTGCGACGAGGCGGCTGAGGCGATTCGCACAATGGTGGTGCGCGGCGCGCCCCTGATCGGCGTGACCGGCGCCTATGGGCTGATGTTGGCGCTGCAGGCGGATTCGAGTGATGCCGCACTCGCTGCTGCGTTCGAGCAGCTCAATGCCACTCGCCCCACGGCGGTGAACCTGCGCTGGGCCCTGGAGCGGGTGCGCGATCGCGTGACGCCGCTGCCCCCGGCTGAGCGGGCTGAGGTGGCGAAGGCGGAAGCGGCGGCCATCGCCGATGAAGACGTGGCCATGTGCGAGGCCATCGGCGAGCACGGCCTGGCGATCTTCCAGCAGCTGGCAGCGGCTCGGCCCGCCGAGCGCCAGGGGCAGCCCTTCAATGTGTTGACCCACTGCAACGCCGGCTGGCTGGCCACGGTGGATTGGGGCACGGCCTTGGCGCCGATCTACAAGGCCCACCGCGCTGGACTCAACATCCATGTGTGGGTGGATGAAACCCGCCCTCGCAACCAGGGGGCTTCGCTCACCGCCTATGAGCTGGGCCGCGAGGGTGTGCCCCACACCGTGATTGTGGATAACGCCGGCGGCCACCTGATGCAGCACGGCCAGGTGGATGCGGTGATCGTGGGCACCGATCGCACCACCCGCCGCGGTGATGTGTGCAACAAGATCGGCACCTATCTGAAGGCCCTCGCCGCCCACGACAACGGCGTGCCCTTCTATGTGGCCCTGCCCGCCTCCACCATCGACTGGACCATCGACGACGGCGTGGCTGAAATTCCGATCGAAGCGCGCAGTGCCCGGGAGGTGACCCACATCCAGGGTCGCGTTGACGACGGCCCGGCTGCCGGCCAGTTGGCCACCGTGCAACTCACCCCTGATGGCAGCGAAGGCTTCAATCCCGCCTTCGACGTGACCCCGGCCCGGCTGGTGACGGCGCTGATCACCGAACGCGGTGTGGCGCCCGCCAGCGAAGCCGGCTTGCGCAACCTCTACGCCTGATGCTGACCTCCATGAGCGAACAGGACCTGCGCGAGCAGCTGGTGACTGTGGCGCGCCGCATGCAGGCGAGCGGCATCAACCAGGGCACCTCCGGCAATCTTTCAGTGCGCATTCCCGGCGGAATGCTGATCACCCCCAGCTCATTGCCCTATGAGCTGATGCAGCCCAGCGATCTGGTAGCGCTGGATCTGGCGGGGAAACCGCTGCACCCCGCCGAGCCGGGCCGGCCCCAGCGGCGCCCCTCTTCGGAATGGCGGCTGCATGCGGATGTGCTCGCCAACCGGCCGGAGGTGCAGGCCGTGCTGCACTGCCACTCGATCCACGCCACGGCCCTGGCTTGTCACGGTCGCGGCATTCCACCCTTTCACTACATGATTGCGGTGGCCGGCGGCCACGACATTCGCTGCGCTCCCTACGCCACCTTCGGCACCCAGGAGCTCTCCGATGGGGTGGTGGAAGCATTGCAGGGGCGTCTCGCCTGCCTGATGGCCCAGCACGGCCAGGTGGTGGTGGGTCCCAACCTCGATCGGGCCCTGGCTCTGGCGGTGGAGGTGGAAACCCTCGCTCGCATCTACCTGCAGGCTCGAACCATCGGCGAACCGCCCCTGCTCAGTGCCGAGCAGATGGAGCAGGTGCGGCATCAGTTCCGCACCCTGCTCTACGGCCACTAAGCGTTAGGTCTGCTGGGCGCGGCGCCCGATCCACAGGCCAAAGGCGATCGATGCAACGGTGAGCAGCAACGCCACGGCGTTGAAGCGGGGTAGGCCCCAGCTGGCCAGCGCGATCGGCGCAAGGGCGGTGATCAGGCCGCCGCCGAGGAACGGTTCAAACACCAACTGTTTGAACGAGAAGCTCTCCATGGCCCGGCTGCGGCCCATCGGATCCGCCATGCGCAGCAGTAGCAGGCCCGTGGCGGTGACGCCGGTGCCCTGGCCGAAATCCGCGATCGCTCGCTCGAACCAGTGATCGCGAAAGAAGCGGCGCGCCAGCAGCAGGAAGGCCGCCACGTTCCAGGCCAGACCGGCCAGCGCCAGCAGCAGGAAGGGCAGCCAGTTGTCCTCCAGCATCGGCAGGTTGAGGCTGGCCATGGCCGCCGTGATCAACACGTCCATCGCCAAGGAGCCCACGCTGGCTTGCACCACCGGCGAGGCCAGATCGTTGTGTCGGCGCCACTGCAACAGCAGCTGCACCATCAGACCTCCCAACATCGCGAGGGGAAAGACGGGGATGGCATTCAGCAGGTCGGCGGTGGCGGCCCCACCGAGCACGCCTCCGAGGCGGGTGATGCCCTCCTTGAGCAGGACGCCCAGGCCAACAGCGGCGCCCGCCAGGGCCAGGTTCACCGTGAGCCCATCGATGGTGACGGAGGCAGATGCCGTTGGATCGCTCAGGCCGGCTGCCTCTTCTTGCGCCAGCTTGGCTTCCGCTGACATCGGATCGCTGTGGGCGGCCCGTTGCAGCAGAGAGCCTGCCGAGGGCTGGCTCTCCTCGGCGCTGAGCCAGGAGCGGCCGCGGCCGATGACCACCAAGGTGCTGCCGATCAGCACAGCACTCACCACGCCCACCGTGGCCATGGCCAGACCGAGGGCTTCGCCGGAGGCCAGGCCCAGATCGGCAAAGGTGTCGCCCATGCCGGCGGCGGTGCCATGGCCGCCTTCGAAACCCACCTCAATCAGGCAGGCCATCAATGGGTTGGTTCCGAACAGCGGTTGCAGCACGAGCCACACCAGTAGGGCACCCACCAGGTATTGACCAAATCCGAGCGTCATGCCGAAGGCGGTTTGGCCGGCTGCCCGCTGCCACAACTGCCGCGGGCTGGGCAGGCGTTGGCCCAGAAACAAGGTGGCGAACACCAGTGAGATCAGCACGCCCGGGGTTTGGGCCCACACCGTGTAGACCTGCTCCGGGAAGATCCGCAGCGGGCCAAAGGGACCGATCAGCAGCCCCAGCAATCCGGCCACCAGCGCTTCGGGGATGCCGAGCTGCCGCAGCCAGCGCAGCTTGCGGCGCAGGGTGATCCCGGCCAGCAGCAGCAGGCTCAGGCCCGCAAAGGCCACCAGCACGTCAAACAGCTTCATGGGTGGGCGGCAGATGGTTCAGTGTTGCGTCCGGCCTGGGCCAGCAGCAGGCCCGCGCCTCCGGCGAACAGCACCAGACCCAGGCAGAAGGCGGTCCAGGTGGGCAGCCCCCAGCTGGCCACGGCCAATGGGGCCACCACCGTGACCACCCCGCCCGCCAAAAAGGGCTGCAGCAGCAATTGCTTGAGCGAAAAGGCCGGCAGCGCCGCACTGTGGTCGTCGGGATCGGCCATGCGCAGCAGCAGCAGGCCCGAAGCGGCCACGCCTGTGGCCTGGCCGAACTCCAGCACAGCCCGCTCGAACCAATCGGCCGGCAGCACCCGGGGCGCCAGCAGCAGGGTGACCGCCAAGTTCCAGGTGAGCCCCGCCACGGCCAGCACCGTGAGCGGTAGCCAATCCGCGGCCAGCAGGGCCAGGTTCAGGCAGGCGGTGGCCGAGGTGATCAGCAGATCCGCGGAGAGGGTGCCGATTTCGCTCTGGATCGGAGCCGACGCCCAGTGGCTGCGGCCAGTGCGCTCCAGCAGCCAGCGCATCAACAGCGAGCCGATGATCGCCAGTGGGAACACCGGTAGGGCGCGCCCCACCTCGGCCACACCACCGCCGATGGCATCGGTGCCCAGGCGCAGCAGCTGCAGCAGCACCACGCCGATCAGCACAGCGCAGCCCGCCAGGGCAAGGTTCACGGCCCAGTCCGCCCAGGCGGGGCGCTCGGGTGCTGCGGATGCAGCGGTGGGCTGCACTGCGGCAGTGCTGGGTGTGGGGGTCCCCTGGGCCAGGAGCCAGCCCCGTTGACGACCGATCACCACCACCACGCCCCCCACCAGGGTGGAGCTGAGTAGCCCCACGGTGGCCATGGCTAGGCCCAGATCCTGGCCGCCTGGAAAGCCGAGGGCCGCATAGCTCGGACCCATCGCGGCTGCGGAGCCATGACCGCCTTCGTAGGCCACTTCGATCAGGCAGGCCATCACCGGGCTCACCCCCAGCCATGGCTGCAATACCAGCAGTACCGCCAGGCCTCCCACCACGTACTGGCCAAAGGCGAGAACGAGTGCCAGCGACACCTGCCCCCCCACGGGGCGCCAGAGCCCGCCCAGTTGAGGCAAGGGTTTGCCCAGCATCAGCGACCCAAACACCAGGGTGAGCAGCACGAGCGGTAGCTCGCCCCAGAGCTCCATCAGGTGAGGCGGCAACAGGGGCAGTGCTCCGCTGGGTGCCACCAGCAGGCCGATCAGCCCCGCCACCAAGGCTTCTGGAACACCCCAGAGCCGCAGGTTCAGCCGCCGGCCGATGCGGCGCCCAGCGGCCAGGATCAGGGTGAGAACGGAACCGGCCAGGGCCAGCCAAGCCAGTCCGAGCAGCCTCTCGGGAGTCCAGAGCGCGGGCAGAAGGTCGTTCATGGCAGCCCCCTCACAGCTGGAAGTGGCGGCGGAAGAAGGCTTCGGTGGCTTCCAGTACCTGGATCTGGGTGGCGCCATTGCGGAAGCCGTGTCCCTCCTCCGGGAAGAGGTGCACCTCCACCGGGATGCCATTGGCCTTCAGCTCCGCTGCCATCCGTTCGGTCTGCTCCGGCGGCACCACCACATCCTCAAGACCCTGGAAAAAGATCACCGGACAGCGGATGCGATCGGCATGTTGCAGCGGCGAGCGCTCCTCATAGGTGGCCTTCGCTACGGGCCAGGGCCCCACCAGGCCATCGAGGTAGCGAGCTTCAAACCGGTGGGTGTCGCTCGCCAGGGCGGTGAGGTCGGCCACGCCGTAACGACTGGCGCCGGCCCGGAAGGTGTCGGTGAAACAGAGGGCCGCCAGGGCGGTGAAGCCACCCGCGCTGCCCCCTTCGATCGCAATGCGCTCGGCGCTGGCCAGCCCGCGGGCCACCAGCGCTTGCGCTGCGGCAGCGCAGTCGGCCACGTCCACCACACCCCACTGGCGATTGAGGCGCTCGCGGTAGGCGCGGCCAAAGCCGGTGGAGCCGCCGTAGTTCACATCCACCACGCCCCAGCCGCGGGATGTCCAGAACTGGATGCCCAGGCTCAGTCCCGTGCGCGCCATGCTCGTGGGTCCGCTGTGGCCTTTCACCAGCAGGGGCGCTTCCGGGTGGCCGCCACCGGCTGGCGGGTAGTACCAGGCATGGGTGGGCTGGCCGCCGTGGCCGCTGAACCACAACGCCTCCGGCTGGCTGATGGCCTCAGGCTTGAGTGGGCACGGTGCGGCGCTCTGATGGCGCCAGCGGCCGCTGCTCAGCTCCAGCTCCAGCAGGCCGGAGGGTTCGCGGGCGCTGCTGGCCACGCAGGCCAGTTGGCCTTGCTCCGCACAAAGCTCGGCCAGATCGGTGAACGGTTGGGGCAGCACCTGCCATTGGCCGGCGCTGCCGGGCTGCTTGGGCATCAGCACCTGACCCAGCTCCCAGCTGCCCTGGCGGCAGGCCAGCGCCAGCAGCTGTTCTCCGTCCCAGGCCAGGGTGCTCATGCCGAACACCCATTGGGGCATGGCGTAGTCCGCCTCCATCGGCAGCAGCGGCTCCCACTTGGGTGCGGCGCTGGCGCTGGCCTGGGCAGCTTGCCTCCAGCACTCCAGGTTCCAGAAGCCGCTGCGGTCGTTGCTCACCACCAGCTGATCGCCGGCCCAGAGCGGTTGAAACACCGAGCATGCTTCCGCATCGCCTGGGGCGGAGCCGGCCACGGGCCGAGGGGAAGCCAGGCTGCCATCGGGATCGACTGGGGCCAGCCACACCTGGCTGCGCTCCCAGGGCATGCAGGGCTGCTGCCACTCCACCCAGGCCAGCTGGTTGCCGGCGGGGCTCAGAGAGGGGTAGCCGCAGAAATCGGCTGGTGCGTGCAGCGGTTGAGGGGCGCCCCCCGTGAGCGCTACGGCCACCAGGGTGTCGCGTCCATCGGCTTCCATCACGCCGATCCAGCGGTCGTGACGGGGATCGATCACCCCGCCGCCGAGGGCAGCCGGGAAGCGGCCGTTGTCGCTGGGGGTGGTGAGGCGCCGCGGCGTGCTGCCAGGAGCGTCGAGAGGTAACAGCCACAGGCAGCGATCGCTGTCGTGCACAAACACGGCCACCGCGTCGCCAGTGGCCCGGCGACCGATCGCGCAGGCACCGCCGCCGTATTCATGCACGCGGCAGCGCAGATTCCAGTCGCCTGGCGTGAGCTCCACGGCGGCGGCGGTTGGGCCGCTGCGGGCCATCAAGGTGGTGCGCCCGCGCTCATGGGGGCGCTGCTCCAGCCAATAGAGAACACCGCCCAGCAGGTGGGGCTCCTTGAGGCTGGGGGTCTTGCCCAGCACCAGCGCAGCGGAGAGGGGGGCTGAGCTGGATCCAGGCGAAGCCATCTCCAAAAGCGCTCGAGAGAAGCCTCCTAGAATCGCCTGAACGACCCCGCCAGCGAGGACACGCCTTGGCCAGCAGCTTCGCCCGATTGGCCCGTTCTGCCGAAAACGCCGGCCGGCTGCAGGTGTCGAAGGAGCCGGTGGATCACCCTCCCTACGACATCCACACCCTGGGTGACCAGGTGCTGCGCACCCCTGCCAAGCGCATCGGCAAGGTGGACGACAGCATCCGTTCGCTGGCCCGCGACATGTTGGTGAGCATGTATGCCGCCAAGGGCATCGGTTTGGCTGCTCCGCAGATCGGTGAGCCGCTGCAGCTGCTGGTGATCGATCTGGAGATCGAAGACCCCAAAAGCCCGCCCCTGATCCTGATCAACCCCGAGATCACCTCGGTGGGCGGCAGTCTCTGCACCTACGAGGAGGGGTGCCTGAGCATCCCCGGGGTGTACCTCGATGTGGTGCGGCCGAGCGTGGTGGATGTGAGCTACCGCGATGAGATGGGCCGTCCCAAGCGGCTCAAGGCCGATGGCCTGATGGCTCGCTGCATTCAGCACGAGATGGACCATCTCAATGGTGTGCTGTTCGTCGACCGCGTCACCGATCACGACAAGCTGCGCGAAGGCCTGGGGGAGAAGGGCTTCAATCCAGCCGATGTGCACGCAATCGCCTGAGGCCCATCCGTCATGCCGATGAAACCCCTGGCCGGAGTGTTCCTGGCCCTGGCCTGTCTGCTCGGAATTGCGGCGACCGGTTCGGTGTTTGAGCTCGCCTACGGCGACCCCGATCTGGGTGTGTCCACCACCCGCCTGATCCTGGGCCTGGCCCTGCCGGGCACCGTGCTCAGCCTGCTGGTGGCGATCCGGATCAATAAGCCGGCCTGAGGGGCTGGCATTGCCGCGCGGCACTTCTACGATCGCCAGGCTGCATGCCCGCGTCTGTGATTCATTCGGTCCGCACCCTCGCTGCACTGCTGCCCCTGGCTGGTGCCCTGGCACTGCTCTCGCCTGAGCCTGCTGCTGCCAAGGCGCTGTTTGAAGCCGTGGAGGTGGATCAGAGCAAGTTTGTGATCGTGGCGGCGCCGATCGGTGATGGCAGCCGCGCTCAGCTCAACATCTATGAGCAGCGCTCAGCAGCGAGGCCTTGCTACGCGGTGCAGGGGAGCCAGCCAGGGGTGGTGGACCCGCTGCTCTCCACCTTCGACTTCACCGGCATCTGCAACCGTTTCATCGACGGCAATGGCTACTCGCTCAGGATCGGCGATAACGACCTGGGCACCGTGTATCGCCTCAGTGTGGTGAAGGAGTCGGGCGACACCCTGCTGATGGCTCTTCCCACCAAGCCTGGGGTTGGCCCTGAATTGGTGGTGGCCCGCAGTGGTGGCAGCGCGAACGGCTTTCTCTTGCTCGTGCCGGAGCCCGGCTGGAAGCTGATGCGGCGTCAGTTCGGTGGCCGCACCCTCGGCCATGTGTACGTCTACCGCGCTGATTGGCCCGATGCCGGGGCGGCGGCGGCCCCTGACGCGGCGCCTGCCCTGCCTGCAGAAGGCAGCTGAAGGGCTGACGAGGCGCTTGCTACCATCGTCAAACTGCACAGATTCTTGATCGGTTTATGACCCAGGTCACCGTCGGCGAAAACGAGGGCATTGAGTCGGCGCTGCGCCGCTTCAAGCGCCAGGTGTCCAAAGCCGGGATCTTCGCCGACCTCAAGCGCCTGCGTCACCACGAGACTCCGGTCGAGAAGTACAAGCGCAAGGCTCAGCAGCGTCGTCGTCGTCGCTGATCGCATTCAGCTTTTGCCCACAGGGCGTTCGCGGAAACCGGTGTTTCTACCGGTTTCCGCTTTTTTGTGGCCTGCTGATGATGAGATCACCCCCGCGGAGGTCTCCCATGAAACAGCTGATGCAGGTTCTCAATCGCTGGATCGGCTCGAGCGTTGGCAACGCCTTCGGTAACCCCCTGGAGGAGCGCCAGCATCAGCCACCGCTGGTGGGTGTGCAGCCCTATCGCGACCAGCCCCTGCGCCACTGAGCTGATCGAAGCTCCGGTAACTGAGGGCCTCCGCCACCGCTGAGGCGTTGACGTGGCTGTGGCCCCCCAGATCAGCAATGGTGCGGCCCACCCGCAGCACCCGTTCGGCTGCGCGTGCGCTGAGCCCCCGTTGATCAATGGCCAGTTGCCAGAGGTCGAGCGCTTCGCTGCTGATGGCCCCGTGTTGGCGTAAATCCGTGGCGCTCAGCTGGCTGTTGCTCACCCCTTGAGGGTTGCGGCTGCGCATGCGCTCCCGTGCTGCATGCACCCGCGCGCGCACCACGGCACTGGCTTCCGCGGCGCTGGTGCCCCGGAAACCTGCCCCCAGGGTGCTGCCCTCCAGGCGCCGCATCACCACCTGCAGGTCGATGCGATCCAGCAGGGGGCCTGAAAGCCGGCCCCAATAGCGCTGCTGTTGGGCCGTGCCGCAGCTGCAGGTGCGCTCCGGATCTCCCGCCCAGCCGCAGGCGCAGGGATTGGTGGCGGCCACCAGGTTCACCGCGCAGGGAAACCGCAGGCGCTGCCGGGCCCGGCTCAACCAAAGCTCGCCTTGCTCGAGAGGCTGGCGCAGCTGATTGAGTACATCGCGGCGGAATTCCGCCAGTTCATCGAGAAAGAGCACCCCGCGGTGTGCCAGGGGCAGTTCCCCTGGCCGCAATTGCGCGCCGCCTCCCACCAGGGCTGCGCTGGAGCAGCTGTGATGGGGGCTGCGGAAGGGGCGTTGCTGCAGCAGGCCCCCCTGGGCGCCGAGCAGTCCCGCCACCGAATAGAGCTGCGTGAGTTCCAGTTGTTCCGCCCGGCTGAGCTCCGGTAAGAGGCCTGGCAGGCAGCGCGCCAGCAGGGTTTTGCCACTGCCGGGCGGACCCACCAGCAGCAGGTGATGGCCCCCCGCGGCGGCGATTTCCAGGGCGCGCCGGCCATGCAGCTGCCCCTGCACGCTGGCTAAATCGCCGAGTTGGGGGGCGTCTGCCCCGAGCCCGGTTGCCTGGGCTAAGGCCGGCTCAGGTGCTTGATCGGGGTGCTGCAGCCAGTGCAGCGCTTCGCTCAAGCTGTCGGCCACCACCAGCGGTAGCTGCTCCACCAGTGCGGCTTCGTGGTGGTTGGCCCGAGGCAGCAGTAGGGCCCGCGCTCCATGGCGCTGGGCGGCCAGGGCCAGGGCCACCGCACCGCGCACCGGCCGCAGTTCACCCCCCAGGCCCAGCTCCCCGGCGCACCAGATTCCCTCCAGCTGGCGGGGATCGAGCTGGTCACTGGCGGCAAGGACCGCCAGGGCGATCGGCAGGTCGAAGGCCGGTCCCTCCTTGCGCAGATCGGCCGGGGCCAGATTCACCACCACCCGCGTGAGGGGCATGCGCAGCTGGCTGTTGCGGATGGCGGCCCGCACCCGCT
Organism: Synechococcus sp. CB0101; assembly: GCF_000179235.2. NCBI lineage: Bacteria > Bacillati > Cyanobacteriota > Cyanophyceae > Synechococcales > Synechococcaceae > Synechococcus > Synechococcus sp. CB0101. The sequence continues at coordinate 2,604,722 of NZ_CP039373.1, read as the reverse complement.
GCCGCGACTCCTGCACGGCCGCATCCGCCAAGCCCACCACCTGCAGCCCCGGTAGCCCGGGGGCGATGTCTACCTCCACGGCCACGGCCCGGGCTTCGAGCCCCACCAGGGTTGCTCCGCTGCATCGTGCCAACATCGGCCTTACGGAAACCTGCAGTGGTGAAGTGCCACCGCTGTTTCATCGCTCCCCTCAGCTCACGCCCTTCACGCGATGGTCGATCCCGCTGGCACCCCGCCGAACGACACGATTTTCGGTCGCATCCTGCGCGGTGAGATCCCCTGCGATCAGGTGTATGCCGATGAGCAGTGCCTCGCCTTTCGCGACGTGGCGCCCCAAGCGCCCGTGCACATCCTGGTGATCCCACGCGAGCACGTGGTGAATCTGGCGGAGGCCGGTGAGCAGCACGAGGGCTTGCTCGGGCACCTGCTGCTGGTGGCCGCGAAGGTGGCGCGCGAGCAGGGCCTGGAGGGATTCCGCACGGTGATCAACAGCGGCGCCGAGGCGGGGCAGACCGTGTTTCACCTGCACGTGCATGTGATCGGCGGGCGCCCGCTGGCCTGGCCGCCGGGCTGAACCTGAACCGGTGAGAATGGCGGTATCTGAACGCTGTCATGAACCCCCTGCAGGCCTTCCGCAGTCAGCTCGGCAAGCTGCGGCGCCTCGCCCAGCCCTATTTCCTGCCGGTGGAGGACACCAGCGCCTGGCAGTTTCTGCTGCTGATCGTGGCGCTGATCACCGTGGTGGTGGGCAGCACGCTGTTGCTGCTGAGCGGGGTTGTAGCGGCCAGTGGAGCTCTCATCCCTGAGCTGCAGGCCCGCTTCCTGCCGGGGGTGCCGCAACAGGTGAACGCCATCTGGGCCAGTCCGGCAGGGCCGGTGGTGATGGTGCTGTTTGTGGCTGGTCTGATCTGCTTCGGGGCGCTGCGCAGCAAGCTGCGCCAGGGGCGTTGGCTTCCCTGGTTGCTGATGGGTTTGATCACATTGTTGATCTTGGTGATCAACGGCATCAACGTCGGCATCAGTTTTATTGCACGCAATATTGAGAATGCTTTGGTCGCCTACCAGGTTGAGCAATTCTGGGAGATTGTTGCTATCTATGCATTTTGCCTGGTACTTGCCCTTCCGGTCCGTGCGATTCTCACTTACTTAAATAAATGGATAGGCCTTCTTTGGAGGGAGTGGCTCAGTGGCAGATTGCTTAGTCGTTATCTTTCGGGACGCGCTTATTACGTCCTTAATCCAAATGACGAGATGGCGGAAGAGATAGATAACCCAGATCAGCGAATCTCCGACGATGCCAAAGAGTTCACCAGGACAAGTGTGGAGGTTCTTGTTGAGGTTGCCTATGCGCTGCTCACCTTTTCCAGTTTTATCTTGGTTCTTTGGAGTATCAGTTCCTCGTTGGCTGTTTATCTGCTTTTGTATTCTGTTTTGGGTACGGCTATTGTTGTCTACGCAAGTCGCAAACTTGTTGCTTTGAACTATGGTCAGTTGAGGTTGGAAGCCGATTTTCGTTATGGCTTGGTTCATATTCGCGATAATGCCGAGTCAATTGCTTTCTATCGAGGAGAGCAGCAGGAGGGCAGGGAGGCGTCCAGGAGGCTGAAGGGTGTTATTTCGAATTACAATAAGCTTATAGTCTGGGAGGCCCTTATTGGTGTTATCCAGCGCTCTTACGATTACTTTTCTCGGTTTCTGCCTTGGCTCATAATCGCGCCTATTTATTTTGCCAAGGATGTCGATTTCGGGGTGTTTGGTCAGGCCGGCATTGCCTTTTCACAGGTGCTGTCATCTGTGAGTTACATCGTAAATAACATTGATCGCCTGGCGGCGTTTTCCGCCTCGATCAGCCGACTCGAAGGCTTCCAGGGCAAAGTCGACGCGATCAGTCGCTCTGAAGCGCAGCGCGATCTGCTGGCTGATGAAGCCTCGGCTGCTTCTCGATCGCTCGTGGTGCGTCATGTGGATCTGGTGCCGCCCCAGAGCGATCGCCGCCTGATTCACGACCTCAGCCTGGAGGTGGGCACCAATCAGCGGGTGCTGGTGGTGGGCCCGAGCGGCTGCGGTAAAACCTCCTTCCTGCGCCTGGTGAGTGGCCTCTGGCCTCCAGCAGCCGGAGAGGTGGAGCGCCCTCCGGTCTCGGAGCTGCTCTTCATTCCCCAGAAGCCCTACATGCTGTTGGGCAGCCTGCGGGAGCAGCTCTGCTACCCCCAGGATCCGCAGCGCTTCAGCGATGAGCATCTGCGCAGCGTGCTTGAGGAGGTGCGCCTCGGCGCCCTGGTGCAGCGCTACCCCGACTTCGACATCAAGCAGGACTGGCCCCGTCTGCTCTCGCTGGGTGAACAACAGCGCCTGGCCTTCGCTCGCCTGCTGCTCAATTCACCGCGTTTTGTGGTGCTGGATGAGGCCACCAGTGCCCTCGATGTGAGCACCGAGCAGCACCTCTATGCCCTGCTCACCCAGCGGGAGATGGCCTTTGTGAGCGTGGGTCACCGGCCCACCCTGAAGGCATTCCACAACCTGGTGCTCGAGCTCGATGGCCTGGGCGGCTGGAAGCTGATGCCGGCCACCAGCTATACCTTCAACTCCGGCGTCTGATCCGCGATGACCACATCCCCCGAGACCGAGGCCACCAGCGCCATCCCCGCCACCAGTGCCACCACCAATGACGTGCCTGCTTTTGGGTGGAGCGGCTACGCCGAGCGGGTGAATGGTCGCTTCGCCATGGTGGGCTTTGCGGCGATCCTGCTGGTGGAGGCGATCAGCGGCGACACCTTCCTGAGCTGGGCCGGTTTTGTGGGCTGATCCACTGCGGGCAACCCTCGGCTCCGGGCTCAGGGCAGCTCCAGGAGATCCACCTGCCAGAGGCCTGAGCGACTCACCTCCACCGCCAGCACCCGGCCGTCGGCGCTGAGGCTCACCCGTTGCGGTACGCCCGCCGGTTCGATGGGGATGATCTGAGAGGCCTGTAGGGAGCGCCGGTGCAGCACCAGTTCGCTGCGGTCATCCCGTTGGCGCACCACAGCGAGGCGCTCGCCCCGTTGATCCACCGCCACATGGATGGGCAGGCTGTCGGCGCGGTTCAGGCCGGGCAACGGCACCGGTGCATTCCGGCGGCGATCGATCAATTGCACCTGAGGGCGGCTGCCGGTGCGGGTGCTGATCAAGGCCAGCCATTCGCTGCTCAGGGAGGGGCTTTGGCTGTCGCCCAGGCGGTTGAGCGGTTGATTGAGCCCCTGAATCGGTCGCATCCCGCTCTGGCAACCCGCCAACAACAGACTGATTAGGCCGACCGCACCGCCCAACATCCAAGCGCGCCGGCTCATGGCTGCTGCTCCGGGCCGCCGCCGCTTTCGCGTAAACCGGGGGCGCGATCGGGTTCGAGCAGGCCGGCGAGGCTGAACACCTGGATCTTGCGGCTGCCGCCCTGGATCAGTTCCAGGGCGATGCTCTGGCCATCGGGAGCCAGGCTCAACCATTGGGGTTCCTGGCCGGCGGGCAGCCACAGCGGGTGCTGCTGGCCGGTGGCCCGGTCTTCGATCACGGCCTGGCGCCGGCCCCCTTGCTGCACCAGCAGAGCCAGGTAGCGGCCGTTCCAGCTCAGTGATGGGGCGCTGTGGGGTTGGCGATTGCGCAGATGCCGTAAGAGGAGTTCTCGGCCACTGCGCCGGTCCTGCAGCAGCACGGTGGTGCGGCCGCCGCGATCCACCAGGCTTGCCAGTAGCCGCCCGTCGCCACTGAGTGCCGGTTGTTGACGCGACTCGGCCCCAAGCCCAGTTGGTGCTGCTGGCTGACGCCGCAAGGGCAGCCAGCTGCAACCGCTCAAGCCGAGCAGCAGGAGCGCAGCAGAAGCGAGAAGGCGCTCAGTCGTCGAAACGGGAGCTGTTGTCGCGCGGACCGGAGGGGCTGGGACCCTTGGGGCTGGCCGAGGTGCTGCCGGGGCCGTTGTTGCGGCTGGAGGGAGGAACAGGGCGGAATTCTGCATCGCTCACGCCGGGGTCGCTGGCGGTGCTGGAGGCGGCAGCGGTTTGGCTGCCCTGCGGGCGGTAAGGGGTGCCTTCAGGGCGATCGCTTGGGCCTGGCCGGCGGCTGGAGCGTGGCATGGGCTCGCTGCTGGTGGCAGGGCGGGTGCCGCGGCGGCTCTCATCGCGGTCCTGGCGACGGGAGCCGAATTCGCGGCCGGGGCCTTCGCTGGGGCCGCTGCCGGCGCGGAAACGGCTTGCGGTCGGTGGTGCTTCGCGCCGCTCGCTACGGCCATCCCATTCATCTCGGGAGGCGGCGCGCTCGGGAATGGCTGCGCGGGCTGGTGCCCGGCGGGGGCGATACAGGTCGTCCTCATCGCGCTCGCCGTAGCCGTCTTCGCGGGAGCGGATGCGGCGGCGCAGCGGCTGCGGTTCGTCGAAACGATCGACGTCATCGCGCCAGTCGCGGCCACCGCCCATGCGGGGTTTGGGCATCGGCTCGTCGTCATCGAAGAACGATGAGCGGCGGGCTTGCTCGGTGGTCACGCCCCGGAGCCGCACGCTTTCGTAGCCGAAAAAGATGGTGGTGGCGGCGAGCAGGAACTGACCGAATTGCAGGATCGGGTCGAGGCGCCAGCCCTGGAAAAACAAAATGCCGCCGCAGAGCAAACCCACGGCGGCGAAGAACACGTCGTAATCGCGGGCCAGGGCGGGCTTGAAACTCCTCATGAAGTAGAGGAGTGCTCCGCCAACGGCCAACACGATCCCAACAATGCTGGCCCAATTCAGGCTGGCGTTGACCACGGATCGCAGCTCCCTTTCAAGCCACTGTAGGGCGGGAGTCGAGGGCGGCCTGGGGAACGCTGGCCGCTTCAGCGATCAGAGCTTGCGGTCGACGCGGTCGTTCTGGCTGATCAGGATCACCGCGATGGTGATGGGGATGACCACGATCACCGCGCCCCAGACGAGGCTGCTCAGAAAGTTGGCGAGGGAGGGGGTCATGGCTGTGACGAATCCGCCCGGGATCCTAGGCAGTGATGGCCGCTTCCTACGATCAAGCCACTGCTGCTTAGAGCTTTGTGACGGGGAGCCTTGCCACGGCGGGATCGCAGGCCGACACCCTGGCGCTGCTGCGGCAGGTGCTGCCCCCTGTGCACTTGGTGCTGGGGTTGCTGCTGTCGGCCTGGACGCTGCTGTTCCTGTTCCGCATCGTGCTCACCTGGTATCCCCAGGTGGATCTCAGCCAAGGGATTTGGCGCGTTGTGGCGGTCCCCACCGAACCACTGCTGGGGTTCACCCGTCGGCTGATTGCGCCGATCGGTGGCGTGGATGTAACGCCCGTGATCTGGCTGGGCTTGATCAGCCTGGTGCGTGAGCTGCTGGTGGGTCAGCAGGGTTTGATTACCCAGGTGATGATCCGCGTCAGCGTGCTGCCGGCTTAAGCCGGGGGCAGCATCTCCTGCTCCACAAATTTGGTATGCACATCACCGGCCTGGAACTCAGGCCGATCGAGCAGCTGCAGGTGGAAATCGATCGTGGTTGGAATGCCCGTGACGGCGCATTCCGAGAGCGCACGGCGCAGCCGCTTGAGGGCATGGTCGCGGTCGGTGCCCCACACGATCAACTTGCCGATTAGGGAGTCGTAGAAGGGCGGGATCTCGTAGCCGGTGTACACGTGGCTGTCGAAGCGCACGCCGGGGCCGCCGGGCGGTAGCCAGCCGGTGATCTTGCCTGGGGCTGGGCGGAAGTTCTGGCGCGGATCTTCGGCATTGATGCGCACTTCAATCGCATGACCGCGCAGTTGGATCTCCTCCTGGCGCAGGGAGATTGGCTCACCGCCGGCAATGCGCAGCTGTTCGGCAATCAGGTCGACGCCGGTCACCATCTCGGTGACGGGGTGCTCCACCTGAATGCGGGTGTTCATCTCCATGAAATAGAAGTGCCCGGTGCGATCCACCAGGAACTCCACGGTGCCGGCGCCCTCGTAGCCAATGGTGCGGGCTGCAGCCACAGCTGCATCACCCATCTGTTTGCGGAGATCGGCATTGATGGCCACGCTGGGCGCTTCCTCCAGCAGCTTCTGGTGGCGCCGCTGAATGGAGCAGTCGCGCTCGCCCACGTGCACCACGTTGCCGTGGCGATCGGCCAGCACCTGCACTTCCACGTGCCGGGGCCGGTCGATGAATTTCTCCATGTAGAGCCCAGGGTTGCCGAAGGCAGCTTCCGCTTCGCCCTGGGCGGCCTTGAACAGATTGTCGAGTTGATCTGGGGAGGGCACCAGGCGCATCCCCCGCCCGCCGCCGCCGGCGGTGGCTTTGATCATCACGGGATAACCCATGGACTCAGCCAGGGTGCGGGCCTGATCCACGTTCTCCAGCAGACCTTCGCTGCCGGGGATGGTGGGCACGCCCACGCTCTGCATCGTGGCCTTGGCCGTTGACTTGTCGCCCATCGAGCGGATCGATTCCGGCGAGGGCCCCACAAAGGTGATGCCGTGGGCGGCGCAGATCTCAGCGAACTTGTCGTTTTCCGCCAGGAAGCCGTAGCCCGGGTGGATGGCATCGGCGCCGCGGGATGTGGCGGCCGCCAGGATGTTGGGAATGTTGAGGTAGCTCTTGCTGCTGGGTGCATCGCCGATGCACACCGCCTCATCAGCGAGCTGCACGTGCAGGGCGTTGCGATCCACCGTGCTGTACACCGCAACGGTGGGAATGCCGAGTTCGCGGCAGGTGCGCAGGATGCGCAGAGCGATTTCGCCACGGTTGGCGATCAGCAGTTTGCCGATGGGCATCCAGTGGCAGGCCGGCAGATCCGGCAGCGCAGGCCGCAGGGGACTGTATCAGTGCTCACCAGGGCGGATCACGCTGGGTCGATGGGTATAGTTCCGGGGCAGTGCATCAGCGCTGTTCGCCCTCACGCCTGTCGCCAAGGTCATTTTGGCCCCATGCACAGACGACCAAAACCGAGTTCCGTCAGCACTCTGCTGCGATCTCAACAACCACGCGGATGTGGTGGAATTGGTAGACACGCACGTTTGAGGGGCGTGTGACTTCGGTCTTGCGAGTTCAAGTCTCGCCATCCGCATTGATCCATTCACCGATCGAGGCCAGCGTGTGACGCAGCTCGGCGGTTCTTTGGATCCGGTGAACTTGGAGCCATTTGCTCCGCCTGACGCGGCCATCGTGCTGGTCTGCAACGGCCCAGGCGAGCTCAGCACCTGGGTGCGGCCGCTGGCTCAGCGCTTGCATCGGGAGCTGGCGATGCGGCCCGTGGCTGCTCAGTCGCCCATGGCGCTTCGGCTGGTGCTTGTGCCCTGCCCCAACGCCACAGGCAGCGAACACCGAGTTGCTGAGGGAATGGGTCTGTTTGAGCGGATCCTGCCGGCGGCTCGCTTCTGGTGGCTGCTGCTGCGGCCCCGCCGCTATGGCCCCTGGCCGGCCCGAGGCGTGGTGGTGTTTCTCGGAGGCGATCAGTTCTGGACGGTGCTGCTCTCGGCCCGCCTCGGCTACCGCCACATCACCTATGCCGAGTGGGTGGCCCGCTGGCCCCGCTGGAACGATCGGATCGCGGCGATGGGCTCGGCAGCGGCTGATCGGCTGAGTGCCCGCTGGCAACCCCGTTGCCGGGTGGTGGGCGATCTGATGGCGGATCTCTCGGAATCAGCCCGCAGCGATCAGCCCTTGCCTGAGGGGGAATGGGTGGCGTTGATGCCGGGCTCCAAGCGGGCCAAGTTGCAGGTGGGGATGCCGTTTCTGCTGGAGACGGCCGATCGCCTCGCGGGGCTGCGGCCCGCTTGCCGCTTCCTGCTGCCGGTTGCTCCCACCACGAGCGTGCGCGAGCTCCTGGCCTATGCCGGTGCGGCTAATCCGATTGCGGCGTTCTATGCGGCCGGCGAGCCGCAGTTGCTGCAGGGGCTGGATGGGACGGAACTCTGCACACCGGCTGGCACGCGCATTCGCCTGATCGAGACGCAGCCTGCCCATGGGGTGCTGAGTCAGTGCCGCCTGGCGCTCACCACGGTGGGTGCCAATACCGCCGAACTCGGGGCTCTGGGGGTGCCGATGATTGTGCTGGTGCCCACGCAGCACCTGCATGTGATGCAGGCTTGGGATGGCGGTTTGGGGATCCTGGCGCGGCTGCCGATTCTGCGCTGGCTGTTGGGTGCTGCCCTCACGGCCTGGCGGATGCGCCATCACGGTTTTTTGGCCTGGCCCAATATTTCCGCGGGCCGCGGGGTGGTTCCCGAGCGGGTGGGAGCGATCACGCCCGCCCAGATCGCGGAGGAAGCGGCCGATTGGCTCGCTCACCCGGATCGCCTGGCCGGGATGCGCGACGACCTGCGCAGCCTGCGGGGCCAACCCGGTGCCGTGGCGGCATTGGCGGGCATGGTTCGGGAGCTGCTGCCGCCGGCGTAGGGCGCTCTTTAGGTTGTGGGCCAGCCCATCTCCGCATTGCATGGCTTCCGCATCCCCCGCTGATCACGAGCAGTGGCGCGATCAGCTCAGCCCTGAGCAGTTCCAGGTGGCGCGCTTGGGGGGCACTGAGCGCGCCTTCACCGGTATCTACTGGGATAACAAGGCCAAGGGGATGTATCGCTGCGTCTGCTGCGGCAGCGAGCTGTTCAGCTCCGACACCAAATACGACTCGGGCAGCGGCTGGCCCAGCTTCTGGGAAGGGGTGAACCCCGAGGCGATCACCACACTCGAGGACCGCAGCCACGGCATGGTGCGCACCGAGATCAAGTGCGCCAAGTGCGATGCCCACCTGGGGCATGTGTTCAACGACGGCCCCAATCCCACCGGCCTGCGTTACTGCGTGAACTCGGCTTCGCTCAATTTCGAGCCCAAGTAGGGCTGGTCGGTCTGGCCGGCTGCCTTACCAGCGATCGGCATCGCGGGGGTCCATCGGTTCCACATCGACGGGCCCCTCATCGCGCACGTAGCGGCGGCGGGTGGGTGGCTCCTCGTCGTAGTGACGCCGCGGTGCGGCCTCCATCGGTTCCTCATCGAGGTAGCGGCGCTGGCGCAGCGGTTCGCGCTCGCGGCGTTGCTCCACTTCCACGTAGTCGTAGTCCTCGTCGCTCTCGAAGCGGCGGCTGGTGGCGGGCTCGATGCGGCGCTGTTGCTCCTGCACCGATGGCTGCCCGGCGGCTAGCTGGTTTTCCACCGGCACCATGTTGAGGCGATAGCGCTCGCGCTCCTCTTCCTCCCAGCTGGGACCGCCCACGCCCAGCTTCTCCAGCAGGCCCGTGCCCAGCTGTTTGAGCTTCTCTTCGGCGCCCTCGTACACGATGATTCGGTCGGGGCCGCTGCTCACGATTTCCTCCACCGTGAGCTCCCAGGTGCTCAGCACGCCTTCGCCGAGCAGGGGAATGCCCAGCGCGCCCAGCACCAGGGTGGTGAGTTCACCCGTTTCGATATCGAAGCTGAAGCCGAGCACCTTGCCCAGCTGCTCGCCCGCTTCGGTGATCACCTGGCAGTTGATCACGCGGGAATAACGATCGGGGTTGAACCCCTCCGCCAGCGAATCGGCGGAATCCACCAGGATCACGTCGCCCACCTGACGGATGCTTTGCAGCGGCATCCAGCGCGGCAAGCCCGGAAGGAAGCGGGTGAGTGGGTTGTCGCGTAGGCCCAGCGCCACCACCTCACGCCGGTCGATATCCACGACCACTTCGCCCACCACACCCAGCCGGCGGCCGGAGTCGCGGGTGATCACCTGGGTGCCCATCAGCTCCGAACGCAGCCAGAGGCGATCACTGGGTGTGGCGGTCGGGTCGCTGCCGGGAGGTGTGCTTGTCATGGGCGCATTGTGGCCGAGCGGCAAGGTGCTGCCCTCAGGCCGCCGGTGGTAATCCCACCACCTGGGTGTGGGCGCCGCGGGCCTGGGTCACGCCAATGGTGCGTGTGGCGGCACCGATCATCGGTCGGCGGTGACTCACCACCAGAAACTGGGCGGCTTCGGCTTGCTGGGCGATGAGGGTCGCCAGGCGCTCCACGTTCACGCCATCGAGGAAGCTGTCCACCTCGTCGAGGGCATAGAAGGGCGAGGGGCGGAAGCGCTGCAGCGCAAACAGGAAACTCAAGGCTGTGAGCGATTTCTCGCCGCCGCTCATCGACGCCAGACGACGCACCGCTTTGCCCTTGGGGTGGGCCACCAGGCTGAGGCCGCCATCGAGGGGCGATTCCGGGTTTTCCAGCTGCAGGTGCCCTTCGCCATCGGAGAGGCCGGCAAAGATCTCGCGGAAGTGACCATCCACAGCCTTGAAGGCCTCCATGAAGGCCTCTTGCCGCAGGGTGGCCACCGTTTCGATGCGCAGCAGCAGCTCCTCGCGCTCCTTGCAGAGCACATCGAGCCGCTCCTGCAGATCGGCGAGGCGGGCTTCCAGCTCTTCGAGCTCCTGCAGGGCGAGCATGTTCACCGGCTCCAGGGCTTCCATGCGGGCTTGGAGGCTCTTGAGTTCGGCCTGCAGCGCTTCAAGACCGTTCTCGCGAACGTCTTCGGGAATCTCCGGCAGCGGATCGGGCAGCTCCCGTTGCAGTTGCTCAAGCCGCAGGGCGCCGCTGCGTTCCTGCTCCGCCAGGGCGGTTAGTTCCTCGCCGAGGCGCTGCAGTTCCCATTCCTGCTGCTGAAGCGTTTGGCGTTGGCGTGAGAGCTGCGCTTCCGCTTCATCACGGGCGCGCCGCCGCTCGCCGAAGCGCGCCTGCAGCTCCTGTTGCCGCTCTTCCAGCTCGCTGCGTTTGGCTTGATCGGCCTGCTGCTGCTCCTTCCAGGCCGCCCGCTCAGCCACCAGGGCATTCACGGCTTGCACCAGGCGCTGCTCCTCGCCGGTGAGGGCTTGCAGTTGGCTGGCCACCCGCTCGGCTGCCAGGCCCCGTTCCCGCCGGGCGGCGAGCAGGCCGCGTCGCGTTGCTGGCGGGCGGCGGTGAGGGCGGCATCGGCGGCCTCCAACTCCTGCTGTAGCCCCTGCCAACGCTCGCTGTCGCCGCTGGCCTGGGCGCTGGCTTCCTGCGCCTCCAGTTCCTGCAGGCTTTGCTGCAGGGGTGCCAGCTCGCTCGCAAGGGTTTGCAGCCGCTGCTGGCCGCTGCCCAGATCCGCCTCGATCTGCTGAATGCGCGTGAGCATTTGGTCGCGGCGCTGCTGCAGGGGGCCGTGGGCCCGCTGGGCGGCGCTGCGTTCGGCATCGAGGGCAGCGCGGCGCTGCTCGAGGCGGCTCAGCTGCGGGCGCAGTTCTTCCAGTTGGCGGCCCAGGTCGGCTTCTTTGCGGCGGCTGGCGGCGAGGGTTTCGCCCAGCTCCAGCAGACGCCGGCGCAGGGGCTCGGCTTCATCGGCGTCGCTGGCGGCCCCGAAGCTGAGCTGGTTGCCCCGCTGCTGGAAGCTGCCGCCGGTCATGGCACCGCTCTTCTCGAGCAACTCGCCATCGAGGGTCACGGCGCGGGCGCGGCCCAGTTCACGGCGGGCGCTGGCCAGATCCCGGAACACCAGCGTGTCGCCGAACACGTAGCGGAACACTTCGCCGTAGACCGGTTCGAAGCGCACCAGCTCCACTGCCCGGCCCACCAGGCCATCGCCACCGCTGCCACCTGGGTTGCTGCCGCGCTGGAAGGCCGCGCTGTTGCCGCTGGAGCTGGCGCCGCCGCGGATTTTGTTGAGGGGCAGGAAGGTGAGGCGACCAGCGCGGCGACTCTTGAGCAGCTCGATCGCTCGCGCGGCGATGCGGTCGTCGTCGACCACCACCTGGCCGAGCCGCGCTCCGGCCGCCACCTCGAGTGCCAGCCGGTGCAACTCTTCCACTTCACCCAGCTGGGCCACTGGGCCATGGATGCCGTCGAGACCGGCTTCCAGCAGCAGGCGCAGGGCGCCGGTGCCGCGGCTCTCCTGGATGGTTTCGCGGCGCGATTCGAGGCGGGCGATCTCGCGCTCAAGAGTCACCTGCTCCTGCTCCAGCCGTTGGCGGGTGCGCTGCTGCAGGGCGAGGGCCTCTGCCAGCTCCTGGGCCCGGCCCTGCTGCTGTTGCAACTCGGTGAGCAGCTGCTGCCATTCGCGCTCCAGCTGGCTGAGGGCGCTGGCCACACCATCGCTGCTTGCGGCGTCATCGGCCTGCTCCTGCTGCAGTTCGCTCAGCCGCTCCTGCTCCTGCTGCAGCCGCGCCGCCAGCTGTTGCTGCTCAGCCTGCAGGGGTGAGAGCCGGGCCTGCAGCTCCTGGCGCCGCTGGCTGCGCTGCTTCTGCTCCTCCATCCAGCTGCCGCTGCGGCCGGCCACTTCGCCGAGGCGGCGGCGCGAGAGTTCCACGGCTGATTCGGCGCTGCGGCAGCTGCTTTCGGCCTGCTCCAGGGCGGCTTCATCGTCGGGAGCGGCCAGCTGGTTTTGCTGCTGGCGCAGCTCGCCCTGCTGGCGTGCCAACTGCTGGCGCTGGCGCTGCAGCTCTTCAGCGCTCAGTTGATGCTTCTCGGCTTGGCGGGCCAGCTCGCGGCCGCTGGCCTCCAGGCCGGCCAGTTCCGATTGCACCGCCAGCAGGCTGTCTTCCCCGAGGGCTTTCACCTCGGCCTGCAGCGCTTCCAGCGCTTTGGCCGATTGCTCCAGGGCGGTTTTGGCTTCGCTGATGGCGGCGCGTTCGCTCTGCTGCTGGCGGCCCAAGGCCTCCTGGCGGCTCTGCAGCTGCCGCTGCTCCTCCTGGGCCTGCTCAAAGCCCAGCACCTGCTCCTGCAATCGGCCTCGCTGGAAGCGCTCGCGCAGGTCTTGGTAGGTGCGGGCTTTGGCGCAGTCGCGCTCCAGCTTCTGGCGCGATACCAGCAGCTCTTGCTGCACGATGGCGCAGCGCTCCTCGCGGTCCTGCACCTCTGCGAGCTTGCTGCGGGTCTGCTCGATGCGGGAATCGAACAGGGCCACACCGGCCAGTTCGTCGATGATGCCGCGCCGCTCCTTGGCGCTCATCGACACGATGCGGGTCACGTCGCCCTGCATCACCACATTGCTGCCCTCGGGATCCACCCGCAGGCGGCGCAGCTGGGTTTGCAGCTGCTGGAGGTTGCAGGCCACGCCATCGGCGCTGTAGCTGCTGGCGTAGGTGCCGCCGGGGGCGATGCGCAGCCGGCGGGTCACCGACCATTCCTGCTGGCCTGGTTGGATCCAGGGCCCCTCCTCGGGGGCTTCCAGCCCTGCTTCCGCCTCATCGGGCTGCCAGTCGCGCAGGTCAAAGCGCACCGTCACCACGGTTTCAGCCGCCTTGCCCTGCTTGAGCATGGCGCTGTTGACCAGATCGGGCAGGCGTTCGGCCCGCATGCCGCGGCTGCTGGCCAGGCCCAGGCAGAACAGCACGCCGTCAAGGATGTTGCTCTTGCCGCTGCCGTTGGGGCCGGTCACCACCGTGAAGCCCTGCTCGAGGGGGATGGTCATCGACCCCCCGAACGACTTGAAGTGCGTCAGCTCTACCTGATTGATGTGAACCAACAGGCCCGAGCGCCGAGCAGCTGCAAAGTAGCGGACCCCCTGACGTTTTCAAGACGCCGTCCTTAGGTTGGGCGCAGCTTCCAGCCATCCAGGCTTGTTTCGCCATGGATCCAAATCCCGCCGGCGACACCACCGCTGAGCCTCAGGGCCCCGCTCCAGCCGTGGACACTCCCGCGGCCGCGGCGCACCAGTTCCGCGATCGCTTCGAGAGCCTGCTGCCCTCCATTCAGCGGGAATGGCCTGAGGTGGCGCGGCACACCCTTGAGGCGACCCGCGGCAGTTTTGACACGGTGGTGGAGGTGATCGCCCGTCAGACGGGCCGCACCAGCGAGGGCGTGAAGGAGCAGTTGCTGGAGCTGGTGCAGGTAACGGGCGATCAGGCCCATCACCTCGCGGATTCACTGCGGCCCCTAGAGGAGCAGCTCGAGCAGTTGCTCGACGATCTCAATGCCACCCTGCGCCCCCGGATTGAGAAGCCTGTGCGTGAGAGGCCGCTGATGGCCCTCGGCATTGCCGCGGGTGTGGGGGTGTTGCTGGGTGTGCTGCTGGCCTCGGGCCGGCGTTCGGCATGAGCGAGAGCAGCGGAAACGGCCGCGAGCAGCGCCGCCGGGGGCTGCCGCTGGAGGCGGCTTCACGCATCACGGGGTTGGTGACCTCCGTGATGGATCTGCATGTGCGCATCGCCCTCAAGGAGGTGGATCGGGAGAAGCGCCGCCTGATCATTGGCTTGGTGCTGCTCGGCGGTGGGTTGGCGGCTCTGCTCACGGCGCTGCTCGCTGGGGAGATTGCGCTGCTGTGCTGGCTGGTGTTGGTGAAGAGCTGGAGCTGGATGGCGGCGCTGGGGGCGTTTGCGGTGGTGAACCTGGTTCTGAGTGGGGTGATGCTGCGTATTGGCGGTCAGCTCACCAAGGGGCCTTACCTGCCGGAAACGATGGCTGGCCTCACGAAGACGACGCGGGCGCTGGTGGGGCGTTGAGCCAGCGGCAGATCGGGGGCAGGGATAGCCCCTGGATCAACAGGTTGGCCATCACGGCGATGAACACGATGCTCTGACAGTTCTGCGACAATTCGGTGCTGATCGCTGGGTCCAGCCCCTTGAGCGTGGGGATCGCAACACTCACTTGAAATGACAGAGCCAAAGGAACGGCACCGCGCAGGCCGCACCAGGCAATCAGGGTTGAATCGCGCCGATTGAACGGCGAGAACCGTTGGAAGCAGGCCACGCTGAGGGGGCGAGCCAGCAGCATCAGTGCGGCGGCGGTGCCCAGACCCGCAGGCAGGCAGGGCAACAGATCGGCGGGATTCACCACCAGGCCGAATAGAAGGAAGATGCTGATCTCCGTCATGGTGTTGAAGGGGAGAAGCACCCTGTGGATGGTTTCGTGATTGAACCGGGGGTCTTTGTAGTGCAGGTTGGTCATGAACACGCCTGTCACATAGACCGCTACGTACCCTGATCCGTCGAGGAAGTGGGCGCAGCCGTAATCCATGAATGCCAGCGACATCGCAACGATCAGCAGCTGCTCTTTGTCAACGACAAAGCGATTAACAATGATTTTAGCGATGTAGCCAAACCCCACGCCAACCAGTAGCCCTGAGCCGAGCTTTTGCAGCAGGTCGCCGAAGGCGTCCACCACCATGCCATGCATGGAGCCCGTTAATGGCTCTGTTTGGCTGTGGCTCACAGCAAATAGGCTCAGGCAAATGCTGTACAAGATGAGTGCGGCGGGGTCATTCACCGACGACTCGAACTCGAGGAGATGGCGAACGCGTTCGGGTACGAGTCGTTGCACCTGGCGCAGAACGCTCAGCGTGGCTCCCGCATCGGTTGACCCCAGGCATGCCGCCACCAGAAAAGCGGCGCCGATCGGCATGGTTTCGTTGAGGCCAGGGGCCAGGGTGAGGCCGGTGGCCGAGCACAACCAGAAAATGGCGGTTCCCAGCACCAAGGTTGAAATGGCCACGCCGCCAATGGCCAGGATCAATCCATACTCCACAAAGCCTCGAATTGCTTGGATGTCGGTGGTGAGGCCGGCGTAGAACAGCAGCAGTGCGAGTGCAAAGGTATGCACGCTCTCCACCTCGGTGTGGCCAACATCGAGCCCCTGGATGTTGATCATGAGCCCTAAAACCAGCACGCCAAGCACTGCCGGAATGCCGATTCGAATCGAAAAGCGGCTGATGATCAACGTGCCCAGAAACACAACGCCGATGAACAGCAACTGGGCTTCCAAGGGGATCGCCTGCAGCGCTGGCCTGGCTGCCTCAGCGGTGCTGCCGAGAAGCAGCGCGAAGAGCTGTGGCATAGAGCGAGTGCACGTGAGTGGATTCTCGGGCCTTATCGGATGGCGTAGTGCAGCCAGCGGCAATCAATGCCGCCGTTGCTCACCGGAATGCGCCGGCTGGCTTTCATCCGCAAGGCACCTGTGAGCTCCGGGTTGCCGCTGAGCAGCCAGAAATCCCAGCCGCTGCAGCGCTCCTTCACCATCTGCCCCAGGTCGGCATAGAGCTGCTCCAGCTCATCGCGCTCGCCGATGCGTTCGCCATAGGGGGGATTGCACACCACCACGCCAGGGCCAGCAGGCGGATCGAAGCTGCGGAAGTCGCCGCACTGGAGGCTCACCGCGTTGCCCACGCCAGCGGCTTCGGCATTGCTGCGGGCCTGATCGACCACTGCGCCATCGAGTTCCAGGCCCACGACGGGGGCCAATGGCGTGCCATCGGCCAGCTGATCGCGCTCTGCTTGGCTGGCTTGCTCCAGCGCTTGGCTCCACAGCCGGCCATCGAAGTCGGGCCAACGCTCCAGGGCAAAGCGATGCTCCATGCCCGGGGCGCGGCCCAGGGCCATGCAGGCCGCTTCGATCAGCAAGGTGCCTGAACCGCAAAGCGGATCGGCCAGCGGCAGATGGCCATCCCAGCCGGTGAGCCGGATCAATCCGGCAGCCAGGTTTTCTTTCAGCGGTGCCAGGCCCATGCGCGGGCGGTAACCGCGCCGGTGCAGGCTCTCACCGCTGCCATCCACGCTCAGCCGCGCTTGCCCGCCCCCAAGGTGCACATGGATGGAGAGATCGGGGTCGTCCAGATCCACAGACGAGCGCTCGCCCCAGCGCTGCCGTTGCCAATCCACCAGGGCGTTTTTCACCTGGAGTGCGCTGTAGTGGCTGTGGGTGAGGCCCGGCAGGCTGCCGCTGGCATCCACGCGGAAGCTGAGCTCTGGAGGCAGCCACTGTTCCCAGTCGGCGGCGCGCTGCACGCCGGCGTAAAGCTCCTCGCGGTTGCGGCAGGGAAACACCGCCAGCTGGCGCAGCACCCGGAAGGGCAGCCGGGCTTGCAGTTGCAGCCGGTAGAAGCCGGCCAGATCGATGCGAAAGCCCACGGCGCGATGCAGCGCCTTCACCCCGGTGGCGCCGAGCTCACTCAGCTCCTCGGCGCCGCAGGCCTCCAGCCCTGGAGGCAGCACCGCGGTGCACTGGATCAGCTGCTGTTCGGTCATGCCCACCCCTGCGCCCTGCACTGGCTACTGCCACAATGAAGGAGTCCGGTTTCGGCCGGACTAGGTGGCTCACACCAGTGTTTCGGACAGCGGTTCGATTCCGCTCAGCTCCACTTTTCGGGGCTGCAATGGTTTCGACGGGGCATGAGGAGGGTGACTGAAGCCTGCTCGGTCAGAGCAAACACGTAACAGCGAACAACATCGTTCGTTTCTCCCGTCAGACCGCCCCTGTGGCCGCCTGACCCTAATAAGGGAGATGGGGTGAGATCAGCCTTATCAACCAAATGATCCATTGGGGCTGGAAGGCCCCTTTTAAGTTTCAGTCGATGGGCTGCAAATCTGCAGCTGTGGCCTGTCGACCCCTGTCGATCTGCGCAGGTTGTCCTCTATGGATCCTTCGCGCCGTCGGCACCTCGCTGAGCTCAGCCTGCGCGACTTTTGCCTCTACCGGGCTATTTGCATTGAGCTGGACGATCTGCAGGAGACGATCCAATTCGATGGCTTGTTAGGGCGCGACTTTCTGGCCCTGTCGGTGGCCATGCGTGATCGACGGCTGCTGGTGGAGTGGTTGCGGGATTTGCGCTTTCCTCCCTCGTCGCTGTATTCCGATCACGGCATCAGCGAAGCGGTGGAAGAGCAGTTGTTGGCTCATCCGCTCGATTGAGGCCTGGAGGGAATGGGTTGGCGGACCCAGGCTGGGGCTGCATGCTGTCGCTAGTGGAGCGCCCAATCCCGATGGCTCGTCCTCTGCCCGTCACCACGACCTTCGAGCTGCCCGGCCATCGCATCCTCGAGTGCCGCGGTGTGGTGCGCGGGATCGTGGTGCGCTCGCCCACGCTCCTGCAGGGGTTTCTGGGAGGCTTGAAAACGATGATCGGTGGCCGCATTGGGGCTTACACCGCCATGTGTGAGCAGACCCGCCAGCAGGCCTACGACGAGATGGTGGATCACGCCCGTCAACTCGGCGCTAACGCCATCGTGGGGATGCGCTACGACGGCTCCACGGTGGAGACCGGTTCCACGGGGGCAACTGAGGTGCTCTGCTACGGAACAGCCGTGTTGGTGGAGCCGCTCTTGGCTGGAGGGCCGCCGGTCTGAGAGCATCGCTGGCAGGTCCCTGCCCTGCTGCTGTGTCTGTTGCCAATCTGAAGGCGTTCCTCGAGAAGGCTCAATCCGACGAGGACCTGCGTCAGAAGCTCCATGCCGCCACCGGTATGGACGACATCGTCGACCTGGCTGCAGCCCATGGCCACAGTGTGGACAAGGCTTCGGTGCTGCGTGCCCACGGCGAAGCCCTCAGTGGCGCCAGTGACAATCAGCTCAAGGCCATCAACAGTTGGGGTGATGCCCTGATGCACTGCTTCGGAGCCACCGAAGAGGAGTGAGCTCCGGCTCAGCGGCTACCGCTTGATCCCGAGTTGTAGCCGCTCCAACTCTCCAATTCTTCAAGGCTGAGCACGCCAAGACGTCGCTCACCGTTGAGATCCCACGTGGGATAGCCCCTCACCTGCGCGTCCTGGCAGCGCTTGCGGCCAGCGTCGTCTTTGTCGCACTCCACATAGGGCAGCAGTTCGATCGCTTCGACCCCGAACAGCTCCTTCTGATGCGTGCAATGGGGGCACCACCAGGCCCCGTACACCACTGCACCTTTGAGCTTGAGGTGCCTGGCCAGTGCTTTTTGGCGGCTGGAGGAGGCTTGGCTTGTGCTGTTCGCGGTGCTGCTGCCACTGCTTTCGGCTGCAGGAGCGGCCGATCCAATCGCCAGCGAGCCTGCCGCGATCAGGACCAGCGCCCAAGGGAGGCTTGTGCAGGACTGGATGGCTTTCAGGGGGCGCAGGAGACGATCGGAACCACCAGGCATGGCGAGGCGCGCGCTTCGCCACGACCCTAAACGTGCTGCAGCGTTCGGCCTTCCGCCCCGAAGCACCGCACCAGTCACCCCTGATGGCTGGGAGACTGGCACTGCCGGCCACGGTCTCCCCCAGCAACTGCGATGAGCGCCAACGGATATCGCGATTACTTCAAGGTGCTTGGGGTGGAGCGCAGCGCCGATGCCGACACCGTGAAGAAGGCCTTCCGCAAGCTGGCCCGGCAGTACCACCCGGATGTGAATCCAGGAGATCAGGGCGCCGAGGCCAAATTCAAAGAGATCAGCGAGGCCTACGAGGTGCTCTCTGATCCCGATAAGCGCAAGCGCTACGAGCAGTTTGGCCAGTACTGGAATCAGGCCGGTGGAGCTGGAGGCGCCGGCGTTGATGTGGATTTCGGCCGCTACGGCAATTTCGACGACTTCATCAACGACTTGCTCGGTCGTTTTGGCGGCCCCGGTGGCGGTGGTTTTGCCGGTGGGCCCAGCGGATTTGGTGGTTTCGGATCAGGCTTCCCCGGCGGTTTTGGTGCCTCAGGGTTCCCGGGCGGTGGCTTCGCCGGAGGCGGAGCTCAACGGGCTCAGGCTCCCAATCTCGATGCAGAAGCCAACATCACCCTCAGCTTCTCTGAAGCCTTTCGCGGCTGTGAGCGCACCCTGGCCGTGAATGATGAACGGGTGCAAGTGCGCATCCCGGCTGGTGTGAAGCCCGGCAGCCGCTTGCGGCTGAAAGGCAAGGGCAATCTGCAGCCCGGTACGGGCCGCCGCGGTGATCTCTATCTCAACCTGCAACTGCAAGGCCACCCGGTGTGGAGCCTGGATGGTGACCAACTCAAGGCTGATCTTCCCCTCAGCCTTGATGAGCTCGCCCTCGGTGGCGAGGTGCGCGTGGCCACGCCTGATGGTGAAGCCACGGTGACGGTGCCGCCTGGCATGGCGGTGGGCCGGAGCTTGCGGCTGAAGGGCAAAGGTTGGCCCAGCAAAGGTGGTCGAGGGGATCTGCTGCTCAGTTTGAGCCTCAAGCAACCTGCCAGCTACAGCGACCAAGAAAAGCAGCTGCTGGAGCAGCTACGCGCCGCTCGCAGCGTGGATCCTCGTGCTGATTGGATCAGCGCTGCGCGGCTCTGAGCCTGATTCAGCCAGGCATCTGGGGGAAGGTGATTCTGTCAGCCTCGGGAATCGGTTCAAAGTGATTGAACGGAGCTGGACCAGGGCCACCGGTCGAGACACCATCAATCGTGACGACTCCTCCATCGAGGCTGATCGTCGGTTGCATGGATCGAATCTGCCTCTGTGCTTTGCGCGCTTTTCGTTGAGCAGAACGATCTCTCCGGCCTCCGACCACTCCCTGCAGGTCTGCATCTGACAGGTCGAAAGTGTTCTTGTCGGTCACTGTGGTGACGGTTTCGATGGTCATGGTGCTTCTGATTGTTTTGGATCGCTGAGGTGTGTGGGGTGCTCCCCTTCACCTCTTCAGAATCCTTCAACCTTCACTGGATCACCAGAAGAAACCTCAGGGAGGATCTGGGGAATTGTTGGTGAGATCAATCAACAGGTGGCCGTTGAAGGCCTGCCTCGCTGGAAACGCCCTCTGATGGATGCGAACCATCGACAGGCTGCTCAGAAGGCGGTTGGTATCTGGGGGTAAAAACCCTTTGGGGACTGGACTGGGTCTAGTGGTGTGCGAGAAATTGTGCGAAATACTGCGGCATCCGAAGTATCCCCGTTCGCACGGGGTTGTGACGTGCACCCCAAAAACTGAACCAGTCCTTATGAGAGCTTCCCAAGCGGCCAGACTTGGCCAGGAGAAGCCCCATGAAACGCAAGCGCCACACACCCGAGCAGGTCATCCGCAAGCTGCGCACCGCTGAGCAGCTCCTCAACCAGGGCCAGAGCGTCGCCGATGTCTGTCGTGCCCTGGAGGTGTCGGCCCCGACCTATCACCGATGGCAGCAGCTCGACGGCGGGATGAAAGCCACCGAGGCGAAACGCCTCAAGGAATTGGAGCAGGAAAACGCCCGCCTCAAGAGGCTTCTAGCTGATGCTGAATTGGATAAGGCGATGCTCAAGGAGTTGGCCGAGGGAAACTTCTGAGCCCGGAGCGACGTTGCGCTGCAAAGCGCACCTTGCGGCGCGACAGAGCCGTGTGTGTTTGGCGTGGCCCCTAAAAATCGGTCCAGGGTGAATGAGAGTCCTCATCCGGCCAGACTGGGCCGGGGACTCCACCATGAAACGAACCCGCCACACACCCGAGCAGATCATCCGCAAGCTCAAAACGGCTGACCAGTTGCTTGCCCAGGGCCAGACAGTTGCGGACGCCTGCCGAGTTCTCGAGGTCTCCCAGCCCACCTACCACCGCTGGCGGCAGCTCTACGGCGGAATGAAGGCAGAAGAGGCCAAACGGCTCAGCCAGCTGGAGAAAGAGAACGCCCGGCTCAAAAGGCTTCTGGCGGAAGCAGAGCTCGACAAGGCGATGCTCAAGGACCTCGCTGAGGGAAACTTCTGAGCCCGGAGCGTCGCCGGCGGGCCGTCACAGTCCTGCAGGAGCGTTACCGGGCATCCCAGCGGAGGGTCTGCCGATTGGTGGGCCAGCACCGCAGCAGCCAGCGCCATGTCGGCAAGGTCGCCGATCTTGAGGAGGCCAAGCTGAGGCATCGTCTCCGCGAAATCGCAGCTGAGCACATCCGCTGGGGCCGGCGCATGGCCCACCGCCTGTTGCGGCGGGAAGGCTGGACGGTGAACCACAAGCGGGTGCACCGGCTCTGGCGCGAGGAGAACCTGCAGCGGCCCACCCCCGCAAGCAGAAGAGGGCACGCCCGGCTGACGGCTCGGTGCGACGTCACCAGGCTGAGCACCCGCACCAGGTCTGGGCGATGGACTTCCAATTCGACGCCACGGCCGATGGCCGGCGGCTCAAGTTCCTCAACGTGATCGACGAGCACAGCCGTCTCTGCCTGGCCATCCGGGTGGGCAGGCGCTGCAAGTCCAGAGACGTCGTGGCGGTGCTGGAGGAGCTCACCAGCCTCTACCCAGCCCCAGCGTTCATCCGCAGCGACAACGGGCCCGAATTCATCGCCCACGCCCTCAAGCGCTGGAGCGAGAACAGCGGCACCACCACGGCCTACATCGAACCAGGATCACCGTGGCAGAACGGGTTTGCCGAGTCGTTCAACAGCCGGTTCAGGGATGAGTTACTGAACACCGAGCTGTTCACCACCGTGAGCGAGGCCCAAACCTTGGCTGATCGCTGGCGCTGGGAGTACAACACCTTGAGGCCGCATTCAGCCCTCCAGGGGCGTACGCCCCTGGAGGCAGCTCAACCAGCTGCTGCATAACCACCCACTCTCATTGCGCCTGGACCAATGAAGGGGGTCACGTCATGTTCTGCAGGATCGATTCCGTGTATCCCAGCGCCGTGCTTGCCGGTTGGCCGGCCAAAACCGCAATACCCAACGCCGGCCGTTAGCGGTCACCGCAATTGAGGAGCAGAAGCTGCGCCGCCGTATCCGCGAGCTGGCCAGGCGTCATGTGCGCTGGGGCCGGCGGCTTGTGTACCGGAGGCTCAGGCTCGAGGGCTGGAGCGTCAATCACAAACGGGTGCAACGGATCTGGCGGGAGGAGGGGTTGCAGCGCCCCCTCCCGCGCCGGCGCAAGCGATCACGTCCTCCCGGAGACAAACGGGAGCTGCTGCGTGCTGAATACCCCCATCACGTCTGGGCGATCGACTTCCAGTTCGATCAGACCATGGATGGGAGAACCCTCAAGATCCTCAATGTGATCGACGAATACAGCCGGCTCTGCCTGGCGATTCGGATCGGCAGACGCTGTAGGGCTGCTGAGGTAATTGACACGTCGAGGAGCTGCTCAAGCTCTATCCACCGCCTACGCATGTGCGGATGGATAACGGCCCGGAGTTCATCGCCAATGCCTTGCAGGAGTGGTGCACTGCGAGTGGCTGCAGCACGGCTTACATCCCACCGGGCTCGCCCTGGGAGAACCCATTTGTGGAGTCATTCAACAGCCGGTTCAGGGATGAATTCCTGAACATCGAAATGTTCACCTCGGTGCAGGAGGCCAGGCTGTTGGCTGAGCAGCACCGACTCGAGTACAACACCTACAGACCGCATTCGGCGCTCCAGGGGCGTACGCCCCTGGAGGTCATCCAGCAATGGAAAGCGGCCTGACTACCCACCAGCTCTCAGAAGAACTGGACCAGCAAAGGGGGTCACGCCACCCGCCAACAAGGCTCATTTCGATGCAATGGTGCCAGTTATTGACGACTGAATGAGGGGTCTTGGTGGGCTGTTGAAGAGGTAGAAAGCCCCTGCGGTCACAGGGGCTCTGGGGGAATATGATCTAAGGTCAAGACCTTACGAACCTCCATCAAAATCAGCGGCGTACTCACCCCTGTACATCCTTTCCTTAATTAATCTAGCTTCTGTTTCGCGCTCAATTTCATCAGATAACCGCCCAACAACCCCTTGCCAGTATGCATCCTTGTCAAAACCACCGGCCACAACAGCCAACTCTTCATCCGAAGGCTCTACTGGTTGATGAGGGAGGTCGGTAGTTTGAGGGTTGAGACCACGGTCTGCTTTGTTAGTCATGATTGAAACTCCTTAATGTGTGAGGTGCAGTCGGAGGTGTGTCCCTCTCGATGTATTCACCATCGCAGGGTTGACTGCGACAAGCCAGATGAGGGGCCGGGGAGGTTTCGGGGAGTTTCGAGTGAAAGAGTATGCATGAAAAAAGCCCGCTGTACAGCCGGGCTTTTCTTGTTGCGGACGCTTACGCAGAGTGACTACTAAGAGAAGACTACCTGAATATATTCACATCGCGCTTGATTGCTAGCCCCTAAGAGCCCGGAGTCAAAATCGGCTTTGTAGCCCAGGATTGTGGAGCCAAGACCGCCCTGGATAGTTTCCAGTTCTTTGTTTTTGAGTTCAGTGATGTTTGTCTTGAGTTCGGTGGTGTTGGTGCTCATGGGTGTCGGCCTTGTTGAGCGTTTGGTGTGAAGTCGGAGGCGTGTTCCTCTCGATGTATTCACCATCGCAGGGCTGATTGCCCATTACCAGATGAGGAGCGAGGGGCTTTTCAGGGAGTTTCTGGTGAGGTCAAACCTCTCCTGAGTCCAGCTGGTTGTCCATAGCCTTGACGTGGACCCTGGGCCGATCACCAGGGTCCACGTCAGCGGCACTGAACGGCCAATCTGCGATGCCAGCTTGGTTTTTCTAGACGCCCCCTGATGGATTCGAACCATCGACCGGCTGCTTAGAAGGCAGCTGCTCTATCCAGCTGAGCTAAGGGAGCTGACGCTGGGCATTGTGGCAGTTGAGCCCTGGCGACGCAGCGGCCAGTGGCTTCTATGGTGGTGTGCTGCGCATTCAGGCTAGATGCCCGCTCCACGGCTTAACGACAGCCAGAAAGAGGAGCTGGTGGTTCGCTACCGCCAGGGTGAAACGGCCCAAGCTTTAGCGGCCGCCTACGGCTGCAGCCCCAACACGGTGAGCCGGGTGCTGAAGGCAGCCCTGGATCCGAAGGAGATGGAGGCTATCAAGCGGCAGTCGAGGGGAAATCGGCCGCTCCTGTTGCCGAGGTGGAGGCAGCTATCCCGATTGCGGAGGCATCGGAGGAACCCATCGCGGTGTCTGAGCCCCCTCCACAGCCAGTGGCCTCAACCCAAGAGGTCAGCAACGACGACGACCTGAAGACCCTGGCGATCGATGACGCCGATGACTTCGGCGATGACGGCCTCGACGATGGCGAAAGCGGTTCTGATGACGACAGCGACGATGCCGACGACCCGGCGCCCGTTGCTGTTGTGGCCGATCCAGCTGTGCGGCTGGAGGCCCAGCCTCTGATTCCTGGAGCGCTTCCCGCCAGCGTTTACATGCTGGTGGACAAAACCGTGGAGCTTCAGCCCCGGCCCCTGGCGGAGTTCCCCGAGTTGGGCTCCCTTCCCGAAGAGGAGCAGGACCGTCAAGCCTTGATGCTGTTCACGAATCCTCGCCAGGCCAAGCGCCAGTGCGGCCGCACCCAGCGGGTGATCAAGGTGCCGGATGCGGGGGTGCTGGAACGCCGTTCCTCCTATTTGGTGGCGCAGGGCATTACCCGGCTAGTGGTGGAAGGGGGCACGCTGTTTGCCCTGGCGAATCACTGAGCTAAGACCGGATTAGTTCTCCCTCCACGAATGCGTTCAGGGCTGTGGCTCATCGCTGCCGGGGTGCTGGCTGGGCTGATCAGTGGCTGTGATCCCCTCCCCGGCCGCCTGAGGACAGATCCCCCTGGTACGGCCCTCAACACCAGCAGCTCCCGCTGGTATGGGCACTCGTCAACGGGCGCCTACAGCAGCGTGCGGCAGGTGACCACTGGTTTGAATCAGTTTTCGTTTAAGGAAACCTGGTTCCGCTGCAAGGGAACCCAGCCTGTGGTGACGGTGGGGAAGGGCACCTATGAACCCTCCACTGAGATCAACATCTATGAGTACAGCCAGCCTCCAGGCGTTGTGGTCGTGAAAACCTCAGAAGGCAAGGAGGAACTCACCACACAGGACAAAGTCCTGGCCACCACCCTTCCGTTGTTCAAGCCCGGTGAAGTCATCACCTATACGTTGCGGCCCTGATCGCTCCTGGGCAGCAGCAGTGCAGTTGTGACCCCGCCGCTGATCACACCGGTAACCAGCGCCACTCCCAACAAAAAGCCGGTGGGAAGTTCGGCGGTTTTGCCAAAGCCCAGGTTGAGTCGCGCCCGTTGATCGAGGTTCTGGGCCCCCAGGCACAGGATCAGCAGCAGCAGTACGCCGCCCCCAAGGCTGGCCACCAGCAGGCGCAGGCGCAGCAGCATCAGCTTGGCTCCTCAGCCCGATGGAGCAGAGCGTAGAGCTCTCGGCGGGCCATGCCCGTTTCCTGGGCCAGCTGCCGCGCGGCATCGCTTCGGCTCAGGCCGGAGGCCACCAGGGCGCTCAGAGCCGTTTGCAAGTCGGCTTCGCTGGGCAGCGGGGCCGTTTCAGTGGCGGCGCCCCCCAGCACGATCGTGAATTCTCCCTGGGGAGGGTTGTGCCGGAAGTGCTCCAGTGCCGCCGACACGCACGGACCCACCTGTTGCTCATGGCGTTTGGTGAGCTCCCGTGTCACGGCGATGGGGCGATCGCCCAGCTCTGCGTGCAGATCCTCCAGCAGGTTGATCAAGCGATGGGGCGCCTCGAACAGCACCAGGGTTCGGGGTTCTGCGGCTAGCTCCTGTAGACGGCTGCGCCGTTGTGTGGCCTTGGGGGGTAGAAACCCCTCGAAACAGAAGCGCCCTGCGGGCAGGCCGCTGCTCACCAGGGCGGTGGTCACGGCGCAAGGCCCCGGCACGCAGATCACCGTGCGCCCCGCTGCGCGTGTCGCCGCCACCAGTGCCTCACCGGGGTCGGATATGCCCGGAAGGCCGGCATCGCTGATCACCGCAATCGCTTCGCCGGCCTCCAGGGCGGCGAGCAGTTCCGGGATGCGGCTGCTCTGGTTGTGCTCGTGGAAGCTCACCAACCTGCTTTTGATGCCCAGGTTGTGGAGGAGCAGGCCGCTGCGGCGGGTGTCTTCGCAGGCGATGCACTGCACATGACCCAGCACGTGGCGCGCACGGGGCGAGAGATCACCCACGTTTCCGATGGGGGTGCCCACCAGATAGAGCACTCCAGCAGCCGGTTCGGCGCCCTGCATCACAATGCCCCTTTGCCAGCTCCATGATGCCCGCCGCCGCCTGCATGCCCCCGGGGATCGATGAGCAGGCGCTGCTGGCGGAATTGCGCCGCCTCAGCTGGGGCGCCGCCGACATCTTGCTGGCCTATGGCCGCGGAGAGCAGCCCCCCTACGGCTTTCCGCCGGCGCTGAGCGTGGATGAGGGTGGCGAAGGCCCTGTGAGTGCAGCCGATCTGGCGGTGAACCAGTGGTTGCTCGATGGCCTGGTGAAGGCCTTCCCCGATGCGGGCTGGACCCTGCTCAGTGAAGAAACCGCCAAAGAGCAGCTCACCGCAGGCCAACCGCTTGATGCCGAGTGGCTCTGGATCCTGGATCCACTCGATGGCACCAAAGATTTCCTCCAGGGCACCGGCGAATACGCGGTACATTTGGCCCTGGCTCATCACGGCGAGCCGGTGCTCGGTGTGGTGTTGCTGCCCGAGATGGAGGAGCTCTGGATCGGCCTGGTGCCGCAGGCGCGCGCCTGGTGTGAGAACCGCGCCGGCGAGCAGCGTCCCGCCAGCCTGAGCCCTCGCCAAGCCCTGGGGGATTTGGTGCTGGTGGCGAGCCGCAACCACCGCGATCAACGGCTGGAGCAGCTGCTGGAGGCCCTGGCCCTGGGCGACACCAAGGCGATCGGCAGTGTGGGCGGCAAGGTGGCCACGATCCTTCGCGGCGAAACCGATCTCTACATCTCGCTCTCCGGTAAGAGCGCCCCGAAGGATTGGGATATGGCGGCCCCTGAGGCGGTGCTTCGCGCGGCCGGTGGCGCCTTCACCCACGCCGACGGCCGCCGCCTCAGCTACAACGATGGCGACATCCGCCAGGCCGGCTGCCTAATCGCCAGCCATGGCCGCAGCCACCAGCAGCTGTGTGACAAGGCTGCCGGCGCTATGGCGGTGATCGATCCGGGGTTCCCTGTCTGAACCGCTCGGCGGCGCATGAAAAAGCCCCCGTTGCCGGGGGCTGATCACTCAGGGGGCTGAGCCCTGGATCACTCGGCCACAACCACTGCTGCTGCCGGCTCTTCCGACTGGGGCACGCCGCGCAGGGTGAGGTTGATGCGGCCGCGGTTGTCGATCTCGCGCACGCGCACGGTCACCTGATCGCCCACGCGCACCACGTCTTCCACCTTCTCCACGCGGGCCTCGCTGAGCTGGGAGATGTGGATCATCCCTTCCTTGCCGGGCAGGATTTCCACGAAGGCGCCGATCGGGATCACGCGGGTGACAGCACCGCTGAACACTTCGCCTTCCGACACGCGGCGGGTGAGGCCTTCGATGATGCGCTGCGCTTCCTCAGCGGCAGCACCGTCGTGGCTGGCGATCGTGACGATGCCGCCATCTTCGATGTCGATCTTGGTGTTGGTGCGCTCGGTGATGCCCTTGATCGTGCGGCCGCCGGGGCCGATCACGGTGCCGATCAGTTCGGGATCGATGCGGAAGCTGAGCAGGCGCGGAGCGTGGGGGCTCAGCACCTCACGGGGCTTCTCGATCGCCTCGAGCATCTTCTCGAGGATGTGCAGGCGGGCCGGGCGGGCCTGGTTGATCGCCTCGGCCACGGTCTTCACCTCAAGACCGGTGATCTTCATGTCCATCTGAAGGGCGGTGATGCCCTTCTCGGTGCCGGCCACCTTGAAGTCCATGTCGCCGAGGAAGTCCTCGATGCCCTGGATGTCGGTGAGGATCCGCACCTCTTTGCCTTCCTTGATCAAGCCCATGGCGGCTCCGCTCACGGGGGCCTTCAGAGGCACGCGGGCATCCATGAGGGCCAGGGTGCTGCCGCACACCGAACCCATGGAGGTGGAGCCGTTGGAGCTCAGGCACTCCGACACCACGCGCAGCACGTAGGGGAAGGATTCCTTGCTGGGCAGTACCGGGATCAGAGCCCGCTCCGCCAGGGCGCCGTGGCCGATCTCACGGCGACCGGGGCTGCGCATCGGCTTGGTCTCGCCGGTGGAGTAGGGCGGGAAGTTGTAGTGGTGCAGGTAGGTCTTCTCGTTGGACGGGTTGAGGTCGTCCATCTCCTGGGCATCGCTCGGGGTGCCGAGGGTGGCGCAGGAGAGCACCTGGGTCAGACCACGCTGGAACAGGCCAGAGCCGTGGACGCGCTTGGGCAGCACGCCGGCGGCGGCACTGATCGGGCGCACTTCATCAAGGTTGCGGCCATCCACGCGCTTGCCGTCTTTGACGATCTGGTCGCGCATCAGCTTTTTGGTGAGCGACTTGTAGCTGTTGCCCAGCGCCTTGCCGTTGCTGCTCACCGCCACCTTGATGGCGTCGTCGTCTTTGAGGCCGTCGATCTTCTCGGCCACCTGGCCTTTGATCGCATCGAGCTGCTCGTCACGCTCAGCCTTGGTGAGCTTGAACTGCTTCAGCACATCGCCGATGCCCTTGGCGCATTCCTTCTCGAGGAACTTGGGCAGGGTGTCGTCGGTGGTTTGGGGCTCGGGGATCACCTGCTCGATGCCGAGCTCCTTGAGCAGGGCCTGTTGGGCCTTGATCAGTTCGCACACGGCTTCGTAACCGAAGTCGATCGCTTCGATCACGTCTTGTTCGGGCAGCTGGTTCGCACCGGCTTCCACCATGATCACGCCTTCGGGCGTGCCGGCCACGACGAGATCGAGGTCAGAGCGCTCGATCTCGCGGTAGCTGGGGTTGAGCACGAAGTCATCGCCCAGCAGACCCACGCGCACAGCGGCCATCGGGCCGTGGAAGGGGATCTTGGCCAGCAGGGTGGCCAGCGAGGCGCCGGTCACGGCGAGCACATCAGGCGGCACGCGCTCATCGAGCGACATGCAGGTGGCGACGATCTGCAGGTCGTCGCGCAGCCAGCTGGGGAAGAGCGGCCGCATCGGGCGGTCGATCAGGCGGGCAATCAGGGTGGCGCGCTCGGGCGGACGGCTTTCGCGGCGCATGAAGCTGCCGGGAATGCGACCTGCGGCGTAGAGGCGCTCTTCGTAATCGCAGATCAGGGGCAGGAAATCGATGCCCTCACGACCGCCGGAGCGGGTGGCGGTGACCAGAACGGCAGTATCTCCGCATTCGACCATCACTGAACCGCCTGCCTGAGGGGCAAAGCGGCCGGTGGTCAGCCGGATCTCCCGACCATCGAAGGAGATCGACTGAGTGTGACCTTGCACTTGGGCTTATGTCTTGTTTGTTGTCAAGAGCGATTCTCGCATCCGACGTGCGAACGCTGTGGGAACACTCTCAATCTCTTTGGAAAGTGCAGTCGCCACTTGGCGCGTGCTGCTTTCACGTCTGCCGCATGAGCAATAAAAAAGCGCCTTGCGGCGCTTTGAAGAAGGTTTGAAGCCGAAGCCCGATCTCACCAGGACGACTTGACCACGCCGGGCAGCTCACCTTTGTGGGCGCGCTCACGCAGCTGGTTGCGGCACAGGCCGAAATCGCGATACACACCACGGGGCTTGCCGGTGGCCCAGCAACGGTTGCGCAGGCGCACCTTGGCGCTATTGCGGGGCAGGCCCTGGATCTTGCGGTGGATCTCCAGGCGCTCCATCGGGTCGGCAGCCGCGTCGAAAGCAGCCATCAGAGCGGCGCGCTTGGCGGCGAAGCGCTCAACCATCTTCTGGCGCTTCACATCGCGCGCAATCATCGACTTCTTCGCCATGCGGCCTGGACTCAACGGGCAATGACAAACAAGCGTACCCCGCGGGGTGACCTCAACGGCCCAGCAGCTGCTGTACCGCTGCCAGCTGGGAGGTGTCTTTCACGATCAGCACCAGGCTGAGGCCCACCAGAAACACAAAACCCGACTGCATGAAGGCCAGCTGGAATTTCTCCGGCAGCGGCTTGCCGCGCAGCCCCTCGAGCATCAGAAACACGAACTGACCGCCATCCAGCAGCGGCAGGGGCAGGGCATTGAGCACCGCCAAGTTGATCGAGATCAGGGCGGTGTAGAGGAAGAGGCTGCTGCCGCCCTGTTTGGCCAGGGAGGCCCCCATCTCCACAATCTTCACCGGGCCCGACACCTGACCGGCGGTTTCACCGAAATGGGTGGCGAGGGTGACAAACCCTTCCACGGTGCGCCGGGTGAGGCTGGCGAAATCGCGGTTGGCCTGGCTGAGGATTTCGCCGGGGCCCTTGGCGCGGCGGAAGGCTTCGCTGCCGCTGGGTTGCAGCTGAGCGCCGATCCGGCCGATGCCGCTTACATCCGCCGGGGTGAGCGCGATGGTGACGGTTTGACCGGCGCGTTCGGCCTGGAGCTGCAGGGTTTGATCCGGCGCGCCCTTCACCCGCTCCACCAGTTGGGCCACGGCGCTTTGGCCGCCACCGAGGTTCACGCCATCGGCACTGAGGATGCGATCACCAGGGCGTAGGCCGGATGCCGCCGCGGCTTGCCCGCTCTGCACACCAGCCACGAGCACGCCGGGTGTGGCGCTGAAGCCGGCTGGGATGCCCACCACCAGGCCCTGGGCCACCAGCACGCTCCAGGCCAGCAGCAGGTTGGCGAGCACGCCCGCGGCGATCACGAGCGCCCGTTGCGGGATCGGGCGGTTGCGCAGCAGATCGGGATCGTCGGCAGGGATTGTGCTTTCTTCGTCGTCGTCGGGGAACGACACAAAGCCCCCTAGGGGGATGGCTCGCAGGGCGAACTGCACGCCGCGCCGCTGGCGCTCCAGCAGCACCGGCCCAAAGCCAACGGAGAAGCCGCTGACGCGGATGCCTTGCCAGGTGGCGGCAAAGAAATGCCCCGCCTCGTGCACCACGATCAAGCCGGCCAGGATCGCCAGGGCCGTGAGAACCCCCATCCGCGCACGTGCAAAGTGACTCCATTGTGGGGGGATGCCCAGGTCTGATGACGCACCGCTGCGACGCCCTGCTGGTGGGGGCCGGAATCATGGGCGCCACCCTGGCGCGGTTGCTGCGTCAGCTCGATCCATCCCTCGAGGTGATGGTGCTCGAGCGGCTGCCGGGGGTGGCGGCCGAGAGCAGCGCGGCCCTGAACAACGCCGGCACCGGCCATGCGGCCAACTGCGAGCTCAACTACACCCCCCAGGCCGCCGATGGATCGGTACCGATCGCCAAGGCGCTGGCCATCAATGGCGCCTTTGAGCTGAGCCTGCAGTTTTGGAGTGCCCTGGTGGAGCAGGGCGTGCTGCAGGATCCCGCCGCGTTCATCCGCGGGGTTCCTCACCTCAGCCTGGTGTGGGGTGAGCAGAACGTGGCCTTCCTGCGGCGCCGCTGGGAAGCGCTGAACGCCACTCCCCAGTTCGCCGGCATGCAGTGGAGTGGCGACAGCGCCCAGCTGCGCGAATGGATGCCGCTGGTGATGGAGGGCCGCAGCCTGGATCAGCCCCTGGCGGCCACGCGCGTGGCCCGCGGCACGGATGTGAATTTCGGTGCCCTCACGGCGGCGTTGTTGCAGGGCGTCGACATGCGGCTCCAGCATGAGGTGGTGGGCCTGGAGCGCGGCGGCCGCGGCTGGTTGGTGGAGGCGCGTACGCCCAGTGGCGCGGCGCAGGTGTTTGAGGCGCCGTTTGTGTTTCTCGGCGCTGGCGGCGGCGCCTTGCCGCTGCTGCAGCGCTCCGGCATTCCGGAAGCGCGCCAGTACGGCGCTTTCCCTGTGAGCGGTCAGTGGTTGGTGTGCCGCAACCCGGAGGTGATCGCCGGGCACAACGCCAAGGTGTATGGCAAGGCGGCTGTAGGGGCACCGCCGATGTCGGTGCCGCACCTCGATACCCGTTGGATCGAGGGCCAGCGCGCCCTGTTGTTTGGCCCTTACGCCGGCTTCAGCACCCGCTTCCTGAAGCAGGGCTCCCTCTGGGATCTGGGCCGATCGGTGAAGCCGTTCAACCTGCTGCCGAGCCTGCAGGTGGGCAGCCAGAACTTTGATCTGGTGCGCTATCTGGTGGGTCAGGTGGTGCAGAGCCAGGAGCAACGGCTCGAGAGCCTGCGCCAGTTCCTCCCCCAGGCCCGCGGCGACGACTGGGAGCTGGCAGTGGCCGGCCAGCGAGTGCAGATCATCAAGCAGATCGATGGCCGCGGCACGCTGCAGATGGGCACCGAGGTGGTGAGCAGCGCCGATGGCTCCCTGGCCGCGTTGCTCGGAGCCTCACCGGGAGCCTCCACTGCGGTGAAAACCATGGTGGACGTACTGCAGCGCTGCTGGCCCGAGCGCTTCAACAGCTCGGCTTGGCAAGCCCGGTTGCGGGCTTTGATCCCCAGCTGGGGTGAAGATCTCGCCGCCGATCCCGAGCGCTTGTGCGGCCTTCGCAAGCGTGCGGATGCCGCCCTGCAGCTGAAGGGCAGCTGAGGCGTCGCGGGATCCGCGGGGGCTGGCTGGGTTGTGGCATCTGTTGGGCCACTGTCTGCCCTTGGATATCCATGGATATCCGACCGCGGAGACCTCCCCACGCACGATGGCCCAGTCCCCAGATCGCCGCAGCGCAGGCTTCAGCCGATCCGCTCAGAGCCGAAGTAGGGCACGAGAGCGGCGGGCAGCTTCACCGAGCCATCCACTTGCTGACCGTTTTCCAGCAGGGCGGCCATGGTGCGGCCCACGGCCAGGCCACTGCCATTGAGGGTGTGCACGAGTTGGGTGCCTTTGCCCTCTTTCATGCGGATGGCGGAGCGGCGGGCCTGAAAGTCGCCGCACACCGAGCAACTGGAGATCTCGCGGTAAGCGCCGGCACCGGGTAGCCACACCTCGAGGTCGTAGGTGCGCGCGGCGGAGAAGCCCATGTCGCCGGTGCAGAGTTCGATCTTGCGGTAGGGCAGCTCCAGGGCCTCGAGCACGGCTTCGGCGTCAGCGGTGATCTGCTGATGGGCCTCGGCGGAGTGGTCGGGGTGGCAGAACCAGTAGAGCTCCACCTTGTTGAACTGGTGGAGGCGGATCAGGCCGCGGGTGTCACGGCCATAGCTGCCGGCCTCGCGGCGGAAGCAGGGCGTGTAGGCCACGTATTTGAGCGGTAGCTGCTCAGCCGGGATCACCTCATCGCGATGGAGGGAGGTGACGGGCACCTCGGCGGTGGGGGTGAGCCAGAGATCGTCTTCGGCGCAGCGGAAGCTCTCCTCGGCGAACTTGGGCAGCTGGCCTGAGCCTGTGAGGCTGGCGCTGTTCACCAGGATCGGCGGCAGCACCTCGCGGTAGCCCTTGCCGCCGTGCAGGTCGAGCATGAAATTGATCAGGGCGCGCTCGAGCCGGGCGCCCTGACCCAGCAGCGTCACGAAGCGGCTCTGGGCGATGCGCACCGAGCGCTCGGCTTCAAACAGCTCGAGGCGTTCGGCGATCTGCCAGTGCTCTTCCAGCCAGTCTTCCTGGGCGCGGGGGCTGCCCCAGCGCTTGATCTCCACGTTGTCGACTTCGCTGCGGCCATCGGGGGCCTCGGGCGAAGGCAGGTTGGGCAGGGTGAGCAGCTGCGCCTTGAGCTTGGCCTCGAGCGCTTTCTCCTCCTCCTCCAGCACAGCCACCTGCTGCTTGATGCGGTTGCCCTCGTTGCGCAGCTCCTGCACCTCCGGGCTGTTGGGCGCAGCGCCGCCTTTGATCTTCAGGCCCACCTCCTTGCCGATCCGGTTGCCTTCGGCTTGGAGGTTGCTGCGCTGCTCTTCGAGGTCGCGCTCCTGGCGCGCCATCAGTTGCAGGCCCGTGAGGTCGAGCGACATGCCACGACGCCCCAGCTGCTGCGTGATCAGCTCGGGGTTGTCGCGCAACAGGCGCTGATCCAGCACGGGCCCAGGGTCAGAGGTGGGCCGAGCCTAGGGGCCGGTGCTCAGAGCACCTGCACCACTTCGCTCACTTCGGGGATGGCTTCGCGCAGCTTGCGCTCGATGCCCATCTTCAGGGTCATGGTGCTGCTGGGGCAGGAGCCGCAGGCGCCCTGCAGGCGCACCTTCACGATCGGTCCGTCGATCTCCACCACTTCCACGTTGCCGCCGTCGGCCATCAGGTAAGGGCGCAGCTCATCCAGGGTGCGCTCCACGTTTTCGATGGTGAGGGCGCGGGGGTCGTTGGCCTCAGCGGCGGCGCTGTCTGGTGCGGCGTTGGCGGTGTCGGTGCTCATGGGGCGTGCTGGCGTTGCATTGAGCTTAGGTAGCGCTCACTCGTGCAGTTGGCCGGTGAGATTCACCACCACCACACCGGCCGCGATCAGCGCGATGCCCACCAGCTGCCCTGAGCTGGGCACCTGCCGGTAGGCCAAAAGGCCCACCAGCACGATGGCCACGATGCCAATCCCGCTCCAAAGGGCATAGGTCACGCCCAACGGGATGGTTTGCACCACCTTGGAGAGCAGCAGCATCGAGCTGCCGTAGGCCGCGAGCACTACGAGGGTGGGCAGCGGGCGGCTCATGCCCGCGGAGAGTTTCAGGCAGGAGGTGCCAACCACCTCTGAACCGATGGCCAGGAGTAGCAGCAGCCAGGCAGGAAGAGCGGGCATGAGAGGAAGGGCACCTCTCCCTAGGATCACCCCACCGAGATCCACCGCCCCGAGCCGGGACGCCACCGAGAGCCCATCCGCGAATGACCGACGTTCCCGCCTCACGGATCCGCAATTTCTGCATCATTGCCCACATCGACCACGGCAAATCGACCCTGGCCGATCGCCTGCTGCAGGACACCGGCACGGTGGCTGCCCGCGACATGCAGGAGCAGTTTCTCGACAACATGGATCTCGAGCGTGAGCGGGGCATCACGATCAAGCTCCAGGCCGCGCGGATGGAATACAAGGCGGCCGATGGTGAGACCTACATCCTCAACCTGATCGATACCCCCGGCCACGTTGACTTCTCCTATGAGGTGAGTCGCTCGCTGCAGGCCTGCGAAGGTGCGCTGCTGGTGGTGGATGCCAGCCAGGGCGTGGAAGCGCAAACCCTGGCGAACGTGTACCTGGCGATTGAGAACAACCTGGAGATTATTCCGGTTCTCAACAAGATCGATCTCCCCGGTGCTGATCCCGAGCGCATCAGCGAAGAGATCGAAGCGATCATTGGCCTCGATTGCACCGGTGCGATCCCCTGCTCCGCCAAGAGCGGCTTGGGTGTGCCCGACATCCTTCAGGCCGTGGTGGATCGAGTGCCGCCGCCGCCCGATCGGGTGAACGAGCCGCTGCGGGCGCTGATTTTTGATTCCTATTACGACCCCTACCGGGGCGTGATTGTGTATTTCCGGGTGATCTCCGGCTCGATCGGCACCAAAGACAAGGTGCTGCTGATGGCCAGCAAGAAAACCTATGAACTGGATGAAGTGGGCGTGATGGCCCCCGATCAGCGCAAGGTGGATCGCTTGCAGGCTGGCGAAGTGGGCTACCTGGCCGCCTCGATCAAGGCCGTGGCCGATGCGCGCGTGGGCGACACGATCACGCTGGTGAACAACCCGGCGCCGGAGCCGCTGCCGGGATACACCGAGGCCAAGCCGATGGTGTTCTGCGGCCTGTTCCCCACCGACGCTGATCAATACCCCGATCTACGCGAAGCGCTCGACAAGCTGCAGCTCAGCGACGCGGCCCTGAAATACGAGCCCGAAACCAGCAGCGCCATGGGCTTCGGTTTCCGTTGCGGCTTCCTCGGCCTGCTGCACATGGAGATCGTGCAGGAGCGGCTGGAGCGCGAATACAACCTTGATCTGATCGTGACCGCGCCATCGGTGATTTATCAGGTGAACATGCTCGATGAAACCACGGTGATGGTGGACAACCCCGCCACCTTGCCTGATCCGCAGAAGCGTGAATCGATCGAAGAGCCCTACGTGAAGCTCGAGATCTACACGCCCAACACCTACAACGGCACGCTGATGGAGTTGTGCCAGGAGCGGCGGGGTGAATTCATCGATATGAAATACATCACCACCGACCGGGTCACGCTCCACTACGAGATGCCCCTGGCTGAGGTGGTGACCGATTTCTTCGATCAGATGAAGAGCCGCACCAAGGGCTATGCCTCGATGGAGTATTCCCTGATCGGCTATCGCAAGAACGATCTGGTGCGCCTAGATGTGTTGATCAACGGCGAAAAGGCCGATCCGCTCACCACGATCGTGCACCGCGATAAGGCCTACAACGTGGGCAAGGGGCTGGTGGAGAAGCTCAAGGAATTGATCCCCCGCCAGCAGTTCAAGATCCCGATTCAGGCCTCGATCGGCAGCCGCGTGATCGCCTCCGAGAGCATCAGCGCCATGCGTAAAGACGTGCTCGCCAAGTGCTACGGCGGCGACATCTCCCGTAAGAAAAAGCTGCTGCAGAAGCAGGCCAAGGGCAAGAAGCGCATGAAGGCGATGGGCAAGGTGGATGTGCCCCAGGAGGCCTTCATGGCCGTGCTCAAGCTCAACCAGTGATACACCCCCGAAAGGTTGTTGCAGTGCTGCTCACCGCCGGATCGCTGTGGGTGGGTTCTTCCGTTGGAGCAGCCGAGCCTTCCTCGGCACCATTGGCAGTGGAAGATCCAGCGCCGGCGCAGCCCGCGGGCCCTGTGATTGTTCCGCCAGCACCACTGGAGCCCCCAGGGGCCACCCAAACTCTGCGCCTGGCCAGCGGCGCCGAGTTGTGGACGATTCCCTATGCCGCCTTGCAGCAGTTCGTGGCAGATGGAACGATCAACGACCGCCAACTACTGCAGCTGGCCGCCAATTCCGGCTGGCCAGACGATCAGCTCCGTGCTGCCCTGGCCAAGCCCTACGCCGTAGGCCTGGTTCCCCTGGCAAATTTCCTGTATTCGCCTGCAGGTGTGGCTTTCCTGCAACAGCAAACCCAGGCTTTCCGCCCCTTGATGGCCCGCGGCCGCGATGTGCGGGTGGAGGGGCTGCGCGCCGCCATCCTGCGTACTGCCGAGGGAGGCACCATCTCGGCGATGGCGATCCTGCGGGAGCTGCCCACCACCTTTGTGGTGGAGCTGGGCGGCCCCCCCACGCAGCGCTGCTCCAGCTTGCCCTGCGAAAACCCAGCGCAGTGCACCTCCACCTTGAGCTGGTGGGTGTTCCTGCCGGCTTGCTTGCAGGCGGCGGCGATGAATGCGCCGGCTGCTGCTACTGCCCCCTGATTCGATCGCGCGCCAGCAAGGCCCGTTCTTCGGCGCAGTAGTCGCGCAGGCCGAGTTGATGGGCGGTGCTGGTGAACCCGGTTTGGGCTTCTCGGCGCAGATTGTTGGTGCAGTTCCTGTAGAGCTGCTGGCGGTTGATTGCCGCCTGCTCCCACCAGCCGAATCCCGAGCGGGCAATGGCTTGACACACCAGCGTTCCCGCTGGCGACACCAGCCACTGCGCGGCGCTGGTGCCCGCGGCCAGAGTGGTGCCCCCGCAGCTGCGCGGTTTCTGGAGGGGTTCGAAGCTGCGGCTCGTGATCACCACGGTGGTGGGATAGGTGCGGTCGCAGAACAGCTCGCTGCCGTCGAGCGGGTTGCGAATGGAGTTCTCGCCAAGACCAGCGCGGACGGCTACGGCACAGGCACGGGCGAGCCGATCGGCTTCATTGATTGATTGGGCAGCAGCCAGATCTTCAGCGGCCTCGGCTGTTGCGCCAGCCTGCAATCCCTGCAACCAGGTCACACCTCGCCATTGCGCATAGGCCAGGGGTGGTGCGGCCAGGATGCCGATGAGCGCCCAGGGAAGCCAGTGGCCCTCCAGCTTGCGAAAGGTCACCAGCGAGGCCAGGAGCCCAACGGGCCCCGCGGTGAACAGGCCTATGGCCGCGGCACCGAGTTGCTCTCGCCAGGCTGAGACCTCATGGATCTCAAGCAGTTCGATGTCGCGCTCGAGCCCATCGACCATCGAGGCGGCTGTGCCGGTGACCCTGTTTTAGCCGCGGGGGAACGCTCAACCCATGGATTGCTGAAAAGGCCATGGTTCTGCGTTTGCATCCGCCCGCTGCAGCGGGCTTTGTGCTGCCGTTGTCCCTCACCGGCGCGTTGGTGTTGCTGCTCAGCAGCCTGTCAATTCAGTCGCTGGTGCTTCACACCCGTCAGGTGCAGGCCGCTGAGCGCGTCCGCCTGCAGGCGGAGGATCGGCTGTCTTCTGCCTCTCAGCAGTGGGCCGCCCAGCTGCAGGGGCCCTTCGCTTGCCTCTGGCCCGTTGCGTCTGCAGATTGGCCAATCCAGCCGCTGCCGGCTGACTGCCCGCCAGATCTCGATCCGCAGGCGCTGCAGCAGCTCGAGATTGCCGGGGAAACGGTGAAGCTGCTGAGTTGGGAGCCGAGCACGATGGGAGGTGTGCTGCGCTTGCAGCTCTCCCCGAACGGCTTGCAACGCCGCTATGGGCTCAGCCGCGCTGGCATTCGGGAGCTGGGCTGATGCATCTGGTGGAAGTGATGGTGGCCGCGGCGGTGTTCAGCGCCGCGTCGGGCAGTTCGCTGCAGCTCTGGAGCCATGCTGCTGGCAACAGCCACAAAGCAGAGCTGCGGCAGCAACTGTTGGAACGCATCGATTTGGATCGCTTGCAACTCCAGGCCCACTGGCGGCAAGAGCTGGCGGGGGGCTCCGGTTGTGGACTGAGTTCAGTGGATTTGGTTGAGGTGGCTTCCGCTCTCCCTGTGCCACCGCAGTTGCGGCGGGAGGTTGTGCCCGTGCAGTCGGGCGATGGCTTGCTGGTGCGGTGGGAGGTTGCCGCCGATCCAACGACAACACGAGAGCGTGTCTATACACCGGCAGGCTTGGGCCTCTGCCACAGCGAATCCCCTCTCACAGATAGCCAGGTTGAGGAGGTGCAGCCATGAGTCGGCTAGCGCAAGCCTCAGGCTTTTCGCTCGTGGAATTGCTCGTGGGCGTGGCGATTCTGGGGCTGTTGGCGGCGTTGGGATGGGGTGGAGGTTCTGAAAGCCTGGCCCGCCAGCGCCTGGAGGCCGCAACCCGCCGCCTGGATCAAGGCATTCAGCGCGGCCGAGCTGAAGCCCAGAAGATCGGCCGCCCCTGCGGCTTGAGCTTGCAGGAGGAGGGATGGGCTCCGCCTGTTGGCGGTGTGATGCCCCCGTGTTTGCACACGCTGGAGAGCCTGAAGGACCCCATCGCTGCCGGTGAGGTGCAGCTCAGCCACAACTTCCCGGCAGTGCTGCGCTTTTCAAGCAACGGCCTGGTGCTCGATGGCGGCACTGCGGTGTTGCAGGCGGCGGGGACAAGCCTGCAGCGCTGTTTGGTGATGGCTTTGCCGCTGGGCATCACCCGGCTCGGTCGCTATCAGGGTGGACGCTGTGAACCCGATCCATCGCTGTAGCGCCATGAATGGGTTTTCACTGGTGGAGCTGATGCTCTCGCTCAGCCTCGGCCTGGGCCTCAGCGGTGTGATGCTGCAGGGGCTGATGGCGGAGGGACAAAACGGTGCGCGTTTGTCGCGGCTGCTGCGGGAGCGGGCTGCTCAGCGGCGCACGCTGGAGTTGGTGAAAAACGACGTAGCTCGGGCCACAGCCGTGAGTGAAAACCCTGAGCATGAGTTGCACGCCTGCGGGCTTGCGCGGCGCACCCCTGTTTTGCATCTGAATACGTCTGCCGGACCGGTTACCTATTCGGTTGGTAAAGCTCCAAGCACGATCTGGCGTGGATGGGTGTTGATGCGCTGTGGTCCTGCCTTCGGAATGGACGGCGAGCCCTCGCTGGGCTCGCAGGCGCAGAACCGGGTGGTGATTGATGGATTGGCCGAGCAACCTCAGCGATGGAACGGATGTGCTTCTTTATTGGGTGAGAAAAGTACCGTAGCCGTGGACCTCGGAGGCTCAGCGCATCAGCCATTCTCAGCCTGTCTTGATTCGGCATCTGGACTGGTTGCATTCCGTCTGATGCAGATACTCGGAGATGCTGGAAAGCCCCTTGAGACAGCAACCCTGACCACTTTTGCTCAAGACCGGGTGCCGTGAACAGGCTTCAGATCTTGCCGCGGTAGATCAGTGAATTCAGCTTTTTCAGAACCTGGCTTGTTCTTGGCAGATCCTGTTCTTCGCTTCTGCTGTCAGATGCCTTGTGGGGTGGGTGCCTCATCCGCTTCCATCATGGTGGTCCACATTGATTTCTCAGTGGACGAAAGGGCTGGGTTGAGGCAGTAAAATCTTCCTTTTCGCTCTCCACCCCAGGGTTCTTCTTCGGCAGGCCCAGTAAAGGTGTAGGTCACCTCCTTGGCCTGCCCTTGAGCAAGAGATAAGGCCTCTGCGATTGGGAGAATAGTTCGACTTGAATAGTATTGATCATTGAATATTTCTCCAAAACAGGCTTCAAGTGTTGAAATCTTGGATTGTGAGCAGCGGTTGTAGATCAGGTCGGCTGCTTCGATGGTGGCCCGTAGGCTTTCGATTTTGGGCCCAAGGTCGACGTCGCGAACCTTGATGTGTTTAAGGGTGATGCCAGTGGCTTCGTTTCTCTGTGGCATGATTGATCTAATGGATGCATATCTCGGGCTGAAGTCTGATAGTAGTTGCCACCAAAGTAGAACCAGGGTTGTAGTCGAAAGGCCTGCGAACAGTTTTTGCGCGGGTTTTAGGCCTTTATTGCGGCGATTCCCTTCTTCCATGTCGGAGGATGTCCGCCCTGTCCGCATTGATTAGATTCACTGTACTGAGTTGGACCCCTCCTGGCTATTGGTCAGGTGCTTCTGTTGGGGGGGTGTCTAGTCATCCCGTTCTCAACGCAGATCGTAGCGGCCGTCTCGGAAGATCAGTACCTCTACATCAGTGGTCGTGAGGCTGTGGTTGGTGCCTGAATCGCTGTAGCTCAGGCTGCAGTTGGTACGTGTGCAGGCACTGAGCCCGGCGAAGTTGTTCCGTACTCCGTCCAGGAACACCACATCGAGATCCGGCCCCCCGGTCACGCTGTCGTTACCGAGGCCTGGGAGATACCTGTTTTCACCGCTGCCGCCCACCAGCGTGTCGTTGCCGTCCACTCCCACCAGAACATCGTCCCCTCGCCACCATTGAGCGTGTCATCTCCCTTGCCTCCCAGCAGCCGGTCGTTGCCGTCCTGCCCGTTGAGATCAGCGGATGGATGGGGCGGTGTCCCACCGGGAAGGTCGCCGGCTTCCAGAACGTCATTGGCAGATGAACCTTCAATCGTGTCTCCTCCTCCATAGCCACAGATCAGCACGTCCTGGTCGGCGGGTACCGCTCCCTGCGGTACGGCCAACGTGTTGCTGTTGCTGTCGCCACCACTCAGTTTGTAAAAACCTTCAATGCTTAGATCCTGGTCGCTGCACAGACTTGTGGCATTGGGGTAGGAGAAAACAGGACTGATGCGCGAATAGGTGCTGGCTGTCCCGCTAAAGGTCTGTTGGCCGATTCCCTTCAGGCATAGGCGGAAGTTCAGTGATTTGCTCACAGGGGCAGCTGTGAGCACCTCAAGGGTGCAGTTTTCTCCTAGTCCATCCACGAGGCGACTTGCAGCGCCAGCTTGTTGTTCGCTGCCGGTGATCGCGTCGGTGTAAAGGCCATTTTGGTCAATCCCCGGTCCACAGCGAAAGAGACTGTGACTGCCGTTCCAGACCTGTTGTTCAGCATCGTCAGAATTGCTCCGAACAAAGTAAATTGCAGGTGGTAGGTCTCTTCTAATTTCTAGTGCGAATCGAAATTCTGAGTCGGCAGCAATCGCCGTAGAGCATTGATTCAGGTTTACGCTCTCCGCGCTGGTCAGAACTCGTTCGCTTAAGGCAACCTCTGACTCGATGAAATGACTGGTTCGGCTCCAGTCGCTGCGCAGTCGCTCTGTTGCTTCCAGGCTGGCATTGGAACGGAGATGGGCGATCATCGCGTCGGCGGCAACGATGCACAGCA
The DNA here is from genome assembly GCF_000179235.2 of Synechococcus sp. CB0101. Lineage (NCBI taxonomy): Bacteria > Bacillati > Cyanobacteriota > Cyanophyceae > Synechococcales > Synechococcaceae > Synechococcus > Synechococcus sp. CB0101. Next base: position 2,562,541 of record NZ_CP039373.1, on the reverse strand, counting down.
GTCCTCCCATAGATGCGGCCAGTAGGAGTTCCAAAAGGCTGAAGCCTGTCGCAACACGCTGCCGCTGTTCGATCAGTAGCTGGTGGTGTAAATGCATGTGCCTGAACGGAGCTTTCCACTTCGCAGAAGTCCCAATGGTCCGAGAAGCCGAATGCAGCGTCCAAGACCACTACCCTCCAGGGTCATGCGCAGCTCTGCATCGGTGGTGGTTGTGCCACGCGGCGTGAAGATCCAGGTGCTGGGACTATTGCTGGTTAGATTGAAGGTCAGTTGATCCATGTTGGCAATCTCTGCGCGGAGATCCAGGGTGGAGGTTTGGTCTGGTAGGTTCTGGCAGCTACCGGTCAGCAAAGCTGGATTGCCGCTGATCTCCACACTGCAAGGGCTGGATTGTTGGATGGCTTTGCGGCGAAGGTCATCCAGCCAGGCGATGGTTTGTTTGCTGGCGCTATTTAGTCGTTCGTCCTGCCAGTTTCGTGTGAAGTTTGGAATGGATAGCCCAGCCAGAATTCCAGCGATAGCTACGATCACCATCAGCTCAGGGAGACTGAAACCTGTTCCTGGCTGCCTGGCCCGGCTCATGGGCACCAGCCCTGAGCGTGGGGCACAAGGGTGGTGTTCACAGTTAGAGCCATGTCAGTTGCGCTGTAGCTGACATGCAATTTGTTGCCATCTGATGTGTACGTCGCCTGCACAAGGACTGGTGGAACCGTGTTTACCGTGAAGCTGCTGGGTTTGTCCTCGGTCGGTAGTGCATTCAGGAGTCCTTGGCCAAGGGTGTTAGAGCTGCAGAGTGGTTTGAGGGTGATGAGGTTGAACTCAAGGGCCTTCGTCAGTTCGTTGTCTGTGCAGCCTTGTGTGCAGAGAAAGCTGAAAGCATCGCTTCGGAGTTTTTCAATCCGGGAGGCGATGGCTGCATCAACGAGGCCGCGTCGTTTTGACTGCCCCATGCCCAGGATCGAGGAACTAGTCAGCTGCAGGCTGCTTAGAATTACCCAGATCAGGATGAAGGAGGCCACCAGAACCTCGGGCATGCTGAAGCCGGCCTGCGTTGTTTTCATGGGTTGATCCAGCTGCTCCAGCGGGACACCCCGAGGGCAACGTAATCGCGGATCCCCAGCGCGTATTGGGGGCCGTAGGTATTGAAGAGCTGTGTGCCGATGTCGGCAGGAACAACTAGTTGCGCCACATTGGATGAGGAGCCGTTCCACACCTTGGCCCAGACGGCGCCGTTGATGTCGCCGCCAGCGCATTGCATCTTTAAAGCTGCTACTCCATTAAGGTTGTTGCATCACGCGTAGCAACTGCCCATGGACCCTCCACGGGTTGACACGCAAGGCGATCAGCCAAGCCGGCCCGGGACTTTGCGGGAACGTGAGCGGATTGCATTGGCGATCAGTGCGGCCTCAGAGCGTTACCGGAGCCTGAGCCGCGCTTGGAAGCAGCGCCTGTTGGATGAGTTGGAGGCGCTGAGCGGCTATCACCGCAAATCGCTGCTGCGCCGGTTGAACCAGCGAACCGATCAGCAGCAGAGCAGCCGGCGCGGCCAACACCGCCGCCGGTACGGCCCGGAGGTTGTTGAGGCGCTGGTACCGCTGTGGGAAGCCAGCGATCGGCTGTGCGGCAAGCGCCTGCATGCGCTGCTTCCGCAGCTGGTGGAATCACTCGAGCACCACGGTCACCTGCAGCTGGAGCAGTCGGTGAGGGCACGGGTGTTGATGATGAGCAGCGCCACGATTGACCGTCTGCTGGCCCCAGTGCGCCAGAGCAGTGGAGGCAATGGATGGAGACGCCCTCCCCGGGCCCACAGCGGTGTTCGCCGCCGCGTGCAGGTGCGCACGTTCAAGGGATGGGATGACCACAAGCAGCCCGGCTGGCTGGAGATCGATCTGGTGGCCCACTGCGGGGGGCGCCTGGAAGGTCGCTTCATTTGGACTCTGGTAGCCACCGATATCGCCACGGGCTGGAGCGAGAGCCTGCCGGTGATCACGCGCGATGGGGCCTCGGTGTTGGCCGCTATCCAGCGACTGCGGCAGCAACTTCCCTTCCCGTTGCGTGGAATCGATGCCGACAACGATCCAGCGTTCATGAATGCGCTGATGGAGCAGTGGTGTGATGCACCGGAGCAAGGGATCGAGCTCACCCGCTCACGCGCCTACCAGAGCAACGATCAGGCCTGGGTGGAGCAGAAGAACGGGGTGCTGATCCGCCGTGTGGTGGGCTACGAGCGCTTGGTGGGCCTGGAGGCCGCTCAGGTGCTAGCTGAGCTGTACGCGGCACTGCGGCTGTTCACGAACCTGTTTCAGCCGTCGTTCAAGCTCAAGAGCAGCGTGCGGGAGGGAGGCCGGATCAAGCGGCTGCACCACCCGCCGCGGACACCGCTGCAGCAGCTACTGCGTACCGGTGTGCTGGGCGAGCAGGAAGCCGCTGACCTCAGGGAGTTGAGACAACGGTGTGACCCTGTGGCGCTACTAGCCACGATGCGCAGCTGCCAGAGCCGGTTAGCGCTGTTGATCAGCGGCCAGCACGCCAACGCCATGGCGGGTGATCCGCTTGCCTGGAAATCCCCAGAAGAAGAAAAACGAGAGCTGGAGCGCTTTCTGCAGGGCTTACAGGCGCTGTGGCGCCAGAGCAGACCAATGCAGAAAAAGCCCAAACCGCGGCAAGGCCGCCGCAGCCGTGTGGATCCCTTTGAGGTTCATGCAGCCCTCATCCCCCAGTGGTTGGAGGCAGAGCCGGATGTGGGCAGCCAGGAGCTACTGGAGAGGCTGATCGCCTTGGCCCCTGAGCGCTATGGCCCCCAACACAAACGCACGCTGCAGCGGCGAATCAGGGATTGGCGCGTGGCCAGGGTGCAGCAGGCCCTGGAGCGTGCAGCAGACAGACCAGAACCCAAACCCTGGACAGAAGAGGGAGTGTTACCAAGCGTCAACTAAAGACGGTAACAAGTACTTGATGCAATGCGCCAGTGCATTCTCCGCTGCTGTCGCAATCCGCTGTTTCCTTCGATCCCCCATTGATTCCCATATTTCCGTCGGGAAAGTAGGCCCAGAGTGCATTGGTTGATGCGGCGCCTGCAAGGCGAATCAACTGATCTGGATAGGTGTCTGTGGGATCGCTTGCGCGACCGAATAAGCCCAGCGAGCTGGCGGGTGCGTCTGGAGGCAGGTGTTTGATCGCTGCTCCTCCGGTTAGAACAAATTTGTCGCCGCGGATATAAATCCGAACATCGCCTGCACTGGTGTCAACGGTGAGGATTTCCTTCTTGCTGTTAAGTTCCACCGAGTCCACCATACAATGGGTAATCGGAGCCTCTGAGCCTCGGTCTTCTACTCGGCATGGTCCTGTATTGGTGCCCGCGACGATCTCTCTGCCTTCTGTGATCGATATCGGCGTGTCGAAGTTCAGATCTGCCGGTGGCTCGGGAACTGGTGGTAGATCAATCGGACCAAGAAAGATCTGACCAGCGACATAGCCATTGTTCTTCATTTGGATATAGGCTTCCTGTTGTTCACGTGTAAGGCTGTCATAGTCCTGGCCGTCGTAACACTGTAGGCAGAGAACATTGCCCGATAGCGTTCCGAACACGTCGTTGTTCCCGAGGACAACCTGCTGGCCGAGAAGGCCTGGAAAACCGCTTGTGACTGTCGGCTCCCCAAAAGATGTGGTGCAGCTTTTGGGTTTGATCTCTAGTGACTCTTCCACGATTGCTGTGGCTGCAACCGAGCTGTTGCTCTTCAGGCGTTCACCCCGCATCCTGATCGTTGCTTTGCCGCCATAGAACGGGCTGCCCTGAAAGTCGTAGTCCAACAAGGTGTAGCGCCCGGAGCTGCCGATGGTGCTACTTGTCACCGGGGTGCCGCTTGCGGAGTTGGTGCAGATCGAGGATGTATATGAGCCGTCGCCCCAGTTGCCCAAGTCCTTGATCAGTAGATAGGCGTAGTCCTTGTTGAGGCTTTCGATCAGTTGAGCTAGGCCGGCCTCTGCGATTTCCCTCGCTTGACGAGATTGACTCTGACGTATCGAGCCTGAAAGCCCTAGCCATGATCGAGCGGCTAGGGCCATTAGGGAAACTCTGGACAAGCGGTGTTTGAGCGGCGGCAGCGAGCAGAAAGAGTGGTTTTGGCTGCAAATTGCCTCTGAGGCCATTTTTTGATGACCTTGGCTCACATATCCAGCCACTTTCGGCTGGTTTTGAGGCTAAATAGAGGTGTGCAGGCACACCAAGTCCCTGTTCACACTGTCGCGAGTAATTGTCGTCGGGCCTGGTACAGATTCGACAGTGCCGCAAGCACGTTGATTTTGCAGCGGTTCTTGGCCAAGCCTCGCAGCCGGGTCTTTTGAAAGCCGAACTGCTGCTTGATCACACGGAAGGGATGCTCAACCTTGGAGCGGATGTGAGCTTTGGCCGTCTCGATCAGATCCTGCACCCTCCCATCCGGGGTGTCAGGAAGAGCCCTGCGCGTGCCGGGCCGCATCGCCACTCTGAACTCCGCTGTCTTGCCAGCCATTTCTGGTCTCTTGGCGATGCCCTGGTAGCCAGCATCGCCGTACACCACCTCCTCATCTCCATGCAGTAGCTCAGCTGCCGGGGTGAGGTCGTGCACGTTGGCGGCGGTGACGACAACCGAATGGATCAGGCCTGAGTCCTTGTCAACGCCGGCGTGGACCTTCATGCCGAAGTACCACTGGTTGCCCTTTTTGGTCTGGTGCATCTCCGGATCCCGCTTCCCATCTTTGTTCTTGGTGGAGCTGGGCGCTGCGATCAAGGTGGCATCGACGATCGTGCCCTGACGCATGGTTACGCCCCGAGCGGCCAGGAGCGCTTTGACGGTGTCAAAAATCTGCTCACCCAGCCCATGCTTCTCAAGCAGATGGCGGAACGTGAGGATCGTGGTCTCGTCCGGGATCCGATCGCTGATCAGCTCGATGCCGGCAAAGCGGCGCATGGTGGGCACCTCGATCAAGGCCTCTTCCATGGCCGGATCGCTGAGGGAGTACCACTGCTGCAGCAGATGAATGCGCAGCATCGTTGCCAGCGGATAGGGAGGCCTGCCGCCTTTCTTGCTCGCCTTGGGGTAGTGCGGCTCGATCAGATCGATGAGTGCCTGCCAAGGCACCACAGCCTCCATCTCGGAGAGAAATTTCTCGCGCTTGGTGCGCTTCTTGGCCGTGGTCAGCTCATAGTCCGTGAAACCGAGCTGCTTGCCGCCCATCAACCCAGTCCTGGTCTGCGATTACAGGTTCATTTTCGCGCAGACGGGCTGGGTTTTCCAGAATTTCCTTAGCCCAGTACTGATGATCAGGGAGATGATCAAAACCAGCGGAAGGATAAATCCTTCTTCGGACCTTGCTCCGTGGCTTCTATGTTGTTTAGCTAGCGGCGTCAACGTCCTTTGTGCATGCTGTAATGACCCCAGTAGGGCCGTTGATTGAGCAGTCGCTGAGGCCAAGATTCGCATTGGCTCCAGAGCCAACTACATCAACCGTGAAGGTGTCGCCGTTGCCGTCGCAGGTGTAGGTCCAATCGTTTTCGAGTCCGTTAGCGCCTGTGATTCCTACGTCGGGGCATGTGACGCCGGTAAAGGTTCCTGTCTCGACCCAGATGCTTTGAGCTTGCTTCAGTGCTGCAGAGGCTTTGCCGAGGGGCTCAGTGATTTTTGCTTTTGCGCTTTGGCTGAGGAAATTTGGTAGCGCAACGGCGCTTAAGATTCCAACAATCACAATCACAATCATCAACTCCACTAGCGTGAAGCCCTTCTGGAGAAGATTTTTTTTACGGGAGGTGTTCGCGTTTGTTTTGCGCAGCAGAGTTGCTTGCAGCTGAGGGCGGAGCATGGAGGTGGTCATTTGGGCAGCGCTTCAGGCTTACATCAAACGTATTCAGCTTGGATTTGCGGTGCCAGAAGTGTTGGTGGATGGTTGTCTGAGAGTTTCCTAAGAGTGCTGCTGGTGGTGTCGCGCCGCTTTCCTCTTTACGGTTGGTGCAGTTGAAGCTTGTGGTTGGCCCTCGCCCGCCATGCCGCGTCGATCCGGCGTCATCTGCAGGCCACCAGTCTTCTGGCTGTGTTGGCGGGCTACGTGGTGCTGCTGCTGGTGAATCGGCAGATGTCGGCCCGTCTGCGCCATGACCGCCATGACGCGCAGGTACAGGTCACCACGCAACTGCTGCAGGAGTTGCTGCCCGAGCAGATCGACACCACAGCTGAGTTGCGTCGCCATTTGGCTGATCTGGGCAGCCCCTCGATGCTGGTGTGGATGGTGTGGCTGGAGCCTGGCCGCAGCACGACAGGGCCTGTGATCCTGCCCAGTGGTGAGGCCTTTCGGTCCTTTCAATCAGATCAGGCCTTGGTGCAGGCGGCTGATGCCGCACTCCCGCCAGACGGGCAGCCGCGGGAGTTTCGCTTTCGTGGCCGCACCTACTTCACCTGCGCGATGCCGATCAGCTTGGGTGGACAGCCCTATCAAGTTCGTTTTCTGCAGGACTTCACCCTGGAGACCGACCAGGAACAGCTGATCAGCTTGCTGCTGGTGGCAGTGGCCGGTGCGTCTGCGCTGTTCACCTCCGCCTTGCTGCGCTTGGTGATTCACCGCGGCTTGCTGCCGCTGGATGCCTTCAGCACAACGCTGGCTGGCATCTCCAGCGGCTCGCTGAGCACTGAACGCCTATCCCTCAAAGGTCAGCCCCTCGAGTTGCACCCCATTGCACATGCCTTCAACGACCTTCTCGATCGCTTAGCGGAGGCCTGGGAGCACCAGCGCACCTTTGTGAATGGTGTGTCGCATGAGCTGCGCACGCCGATCACCTTGATCAGTGGCTACAGCCGCCGTTTGTTGCGCCGCGCTGCTGAGGTCAGCCCCGAGCAACGCGAGCAGCTGGAGTTGGTGGCCTCCGAGGCGGAATCGATGGGGCGTCTGGTGAACGACTTGTTGGAAATTGCTCGCGACGACGCCGGTCGCCTGCAGCTGCAGTGTCAGCCCCTGGATCCCTCGGATTTATTGGTCAGCCTTTTTGAGCGCTTGCAGCCCACCAGTGCAGGACGTTTACGTCTTCACCCAGCAGATCTCGCCCAACCGCTCGAGGTCAACGCCGACCCTGAGCGCCTAAGCCAGTGCCTCACCAACCTCGTTGAAAACGCCCTCAAATACAGCCCAGCACCGCAGCCTGTGGAGCTGGTGCTCAGCCTCGATGGTGCGGAGCTGGTGCTGCATGTGCGCGATCACGGCGCCGGTGTGCCGGAGGCTGAGCGCGAGCGCATCTTTGGCCGGTTTGTTCGCGGCAGCAGTAGCGCGGAGATCAGCGGCCATGGCATCGGCTTGGCCGTGGTGCAAACCCTGATGGAGCGGATGGGGGGCCGGGCGCTGGTGGCCGATGCGACTGGCGGTGGCGCCGATTTCCAGTTGCGCTTACCGGTGGTTTCAGCTGCGCCGGGCCGCAGTGCCAGCTTGCGCCGGTGGCTGGGGGCTGGCCTGGGCGGGAGTTGATTCCGGTGCCGTGTGGTTGTCGGAATCGCTTGCCTTCTGTGAGGGTGGCCGGCATCGGTGCCCACGACAACCAATGCTGCGGCGTTTGCTCAGCTCAATAACAGCCTGCCTGGCACTTGCGGCGGCCCCGGCGGCCTCCGCGGCTGAGCGGATCGTGCTGCGCTTTGGAGAGGTGTCGCGCACTGTGTCGGTGCCGTCGCTGGTCACCTTCACGGAAACGGGACGCATTGAGCCCGATCTGGAGGGGTATCTGCGCCTGTTGAAGCCCGCTGATCGCCACGCTTTGCGCACCGTGCTCAACCAGAGCGTGCCGGTGGATGCGGTGATGGCGTCGAATTTTCTCGACACCGCCATCGGCGAAAGCAGCTTGCAGCAGCTGGTGAAGGTGATTGATCAGCCGGCCGATGTGGCTCGGCAGGCATTGGCTTCGGCGTTGATTCTGGGATCGGCGCGCGAGGGTGCTCTGCGCCTGATCGATGTGCTGCAGGCCTATCCCACCGCAACGCTGCCGGTGAATGCGACAGCTGTGCTGTCACTGATGCGTTCACTGTCTCAGCAGTTCAACCTCCAGAACCGCCTGTTCGCCCAGATCGCATCGATCAACGGGCCGCCGGCTGAAGGGCCAGACCTGATCGCGCTGGCCAGCTCCGGACGTGTTGCTTACAGCGAGAGCGCCTTCAGCTTCACCGGCCGTGAAGGCACGACCATCACGGCTCTGGCTTACCTGCCGGAGTCGGCCACCGCCGCCAAACCCGCACCGCTCGTGGTGATTGCGCCTGGACTCAACACCGATATGAATGCCCTGTTGTATGTGGGCCGCGATTTGGCCAGCCATGGCTATGCGGTGGCGGCGCTCAATTTCCCCTTCACCAGTGCCAACGCGATCAGTGCAGCGATTCAAGGCACGGGTGCGATCCCGCCGCCGAATGCCTGGTACAGCCAGCCCCTCAGCGTCAGCGATCTGATTGATCAGATGCACGATCGCTGGGGCTCCAGGGTGAACACCAAGGAGGTGGGCGTGTTGGGCCAATCGCTTGGGGGCTACACGGCGACAGCGCTGGCTGGTGCCGAGCTCGATTGGGAGCACCTGGTGAAGGGCTGCGCTGCCATGAACAACCCCAACATCGTGGTGCTGAATCCAGCTGTGGTCTGGCAGTGCGATGCACCGGCTCAGGTGGTGAAGCGACGCAGTTTTCGCGATCCCCGCGTGAAGGCTGCTGTGGCGGTGAATCCTGTGACCAATCCGATCTTCAGCCCCAGCTCACTCCAGGCGATTGCCGCTCCAGTGCTTGTGGTTTCCGGAACAGACGATGTGTTTGCACCGCCCGTGTCGCAGCAGCTGATTCCCTTTACCTCCATCACCTATCCAGGGTCGTTGCTTGCTCTGCAGCACAACGGCACCCATCTCTCGTTCCTGAACGGCAAGACCAAACTGCCCGCGTTTGTGCTGGGCCCCGATCGAGCGTTGGCACGCCAAGAGCTCCAGGGCATGGCCCTGCGCTTTTTTAATCGGCACGTGCGCATCGATCAGGCGGTTGCGCCCTTGGCGGCCCCGGTGGATGCCAGCGGTGTGCTCACCGGCCGTACCCCGCTGCGCTTGTTGATCACCCCACGCTTCAGCCGGGAGGAGCTCAATCAGGTGGATCCAGGCTTGCGCCAGTTCCCTTGAGCAGCTCTGGCAATTGCTCCAATGCTTCGGTTTTGAGCAAGGTGGCTGCAGCTCCCTGGGCCTGGGCTTGCTGCAATACCTCGGGATCGCAGAGGGCTGTGACCACCACCACACGGCCGGCGAAGCCGGTCTCGGCCAGGGCTTGCAGCGTGCCGGCTCCATCGAGGCCCGGCATCATCCAATCGAGCAGCACCAGTGCCACCTCCTGAAGCTCGGCCTGGCTCAGGAGCTCTGAACCCTCGCGGCAGCGCAGCACGGCAGCCCCCAGATCCTCTAGTTCTGTGGCCAACAGCTCGCGGATGCGGGGATCGTCGTCGACGACCGCCACGAGGGGTTGGTTCATGGTGCGGCGTCCTTCACCGGGCCTGCCTTGAGCAGGAACCCCACGCCCCGCACCGTTTGGATCAGGGTGGGCCTGCCGGGTGGCTCGAGCTTGCGGCGTAGGTAGCGCACATACACATCCAGCACGTTGGCATCGCCCACGAAGTTGGTGCCCCACACCTGATCCAGGAGGTTTTGGCGGGGCTGCACGCGGCCTGGCTCGGCCATCAGGCAGCGGAGCAGTTGGAATTCGGTGGCGCTGAGGTGTACCGAAGTGCCGGCACGGCTCACCTCATGGCTGGCCAGGTTGAGCTGGAGATCCTCGAGCTCCAGCAGGTCTGTCTGTTCGCTTGCTGGGCCGCTGGCACTGGCGCCGCGCCGGGCCAGCGCCCGCAGCCGGGCTAAGAGTTCCTCGATCGAAAACGGCTTCACCAAGTAGTCGTCGGCGCCGGCATCGAGAGCTTCCACTCGATCCTTCACCGCATCGCGGCCGGTGAGCATCAGCACCGGCACCTGCACACCGGTGGAGCGCAGGCGCTGGCACACCTCTACGCCGCTCAGATCGGGCAGCATCCAATCGAGCACCAATAGATCGGGTGGCTCTTGGCGGATCTGCGTCAACGCGCCAATGCCATCGCCGCAGCTGTGCACCGCGTAGCCCTCTTCGCGCAGTTCCAGCTCCAGGAACTGACGCAGCCGCGCATCGTCGTCGGCCAAGAGCACGCTGGTGGCTGCCATCCACTGCCGCAGGGCTGCACCCTTCTTACCCGGATTTGCAGCGCTTCGCTTGCCCCAAGCCTTCTCGGTCGCTGGATGTGTATGCGGCCGCTAGTCTTTACACATCTTTGGCTGGGGCGATGCGCACCAACATCGTCATCGAGGATCAGTTGATGCGCGATGCGATGCAGGCCTGCGGTGCTCGCACCAAGCGGGAGGCCGTAGAGCTGGGTCTGCGCACGCTTGTGCAGCTGGAGCAGCAGCGGCAGATCAAAGGATTTCGAGGTCGTCTCCGTTGGGAGGGCGATCTGGAGGCTCAGCGCTCCGATCTGGCCGTGGAGCTGGCTGATCAGCCGTGATCGTGGTGGATTCCTCGGTGTGGATTGATTTCTTCAATGGGGCTCAAACATCCGAGGTGGAGCGACTGGATGCAGTGCTGGGTGTGACGCCCGTGGCAATTGGCGATCTGATCGTGGTGGAAGTGCTGCAGGGATTCCGGAGCGACCGTGATGTGGCAGCAGCGCGACAGCTCTTTCGATCGTTGCCGCTGCTCGCCATGCTGGGGCCGCAGAACGCCTATCAGGCGGCCGAGAACTATCGGGCCCTGCGCAGCCGAGGCATCACCGTGCGCAAAACGATCGACGGGATCATTGCCACTGCGTGCATTGAGGCGAACTTGCCCTTGCTGTTCAGCGACCGCGACTTTCTTCCCTATGTGGAGTATCTCGGCCTGGAGGCCGCCTGAGCCGCGATGAGCACTCCTGCTTCCTCGGTTTCGCGCTTGCTCGCCTGGCGGCCCCGCAACCTGGCGGGCCGCATGGCCCGCTGGGGCGTGGTGATCGTGATCGTCTACCTGCTGATCGCCCTGCTCACACCGCTGTTCACCCATCTCGGCCTGCTGCCGGATGTGAACGCCGGCCTCGATAACCCCATCTATGCGCCGCCCTCGTGGCAGCACTGGTGCGGCACCGATCGGCTCGGGCGCGACGTGTGCAGCCGCACGCTGGCCGGCAGTGGTGTGGCCCTGCAGGTGGTGGCGATTGCCTTGGTGTCGGCCCTGGTGATCGGCGTGCCGCTGGGGATGGTGAGCGGCTATCTGGGCGGCTGGATCGACCGCAGCCTGGTGCTCCTGATGGACACGCTCTACACCCTGCCAGTGTTGTTGCTCTCGGTGGTGTTGGCCTTTCTGCTCGGTAAAGGCTTGCCTAATGCCGCTGCTGCGTTGTGTGTGGTGTACGTGCCGCAGTATTTCCGGGTGGTGCGCAATCAAAGCGCTCAGGTGAAGGCGGAGTTGTTCGTGGAGGCGGCGCGTTCCCTTGGGGCCGGTCCGCTCTGGATCCTGCGCCGCTATCTGTTCCGCAACGTGATCACCTCAGTGCCTGTGTTGCTCACCCTCAATGCCGCCGATGCGGTGTTGGTGTTGGGCGGCCTCGGATTTCTCGGCTTGGGTCTTCCGGAAACCGTGCCCGAATGGGGCAGCGATCTCCAGCAGGCCCTTAGCGCTCTACCCACCGGCGTCTGGTGGACGGCGCTCTACCCCGGTGTGGCGATGTTTGTGTTGGTGCTGGGGCTCTCGTTCCTGGGGGAGGGGCTGGAGAGCTGGCTCAGTGGCAGCGGCAGCAGCAACCGCGCGCAGAGCTGAGGTTTAGTAGCGCAGCTTCAACGTGCGGGGCAGCTGCTCGGCGATTTCGCCTTCCTCGGTGAGTGGTGGATAGGGGCGGCCCTGGCGGCGGCACCAATCGGCCACCTGCGGGTAGGCCCACTCGAACAGCAGCTGGCGATAGGCCTCCGCGCCGCCCGGTACGCCTTCCCCCTGGCTGGGCACCAGGCCAGCGCGCTCCCGCTGGCGCAGCGCTTCAAACAGCAAGGTGGCGGCGGCCACGCTCACGTTGAGGCTCTGCACCATGCCGGTCATTGGGATGAACAGCGGTTGATCCACCATCGCCAGCGCTTCATCGCTCATCCCCCATTTCTCGGCCCCCATCAGGAAGCAGCTGGGGCCGGTGAAGTCGCAGTCGCGGTAGTCGCGGGCATCCACGCTCAGGTGGGTGCCGTAGATGCGGAACCCCTTCTCCTTCAGGCCGTTCAGGCAGGTTTCGATGCTGGGGTGGGGATGCAGCGGCACCCACTTCTGGCTGCCCTTGGCGGTTTTGTTGAAGGTGCGCGGCCGCCCGGGAAGGCTCACCACATGGGCCTCCAGCACGCCCACGGCGTCGCAGGTGCGCAGGATCGCTGAGAGGTTGTGGGGTTTATCCACTGCTTCCAGCACCACGGTGAGATCGCCCATGCGGCGGTTGAGCACGGCCTGGAGGCGCTCGAAGCGGCGGGGCAGCAGGGGCATCGGTGCTGGCGGGCTTGCCTCCATCGTCCTGGATCGCCGGCCAGCCCCGATAGCGTTGTCCTGTGGAGCCAACCTTCGACGAGCGCGTGCAGCAGGTGGTGGCCCAGATCCCGCCGGGTCAGCTCGCCACCTATGGCCAGATCGGGGAGTTCATCGGTGCCTATGGCTGTGCGCGCCAGGTGGGCTGGGCCCTGCGGCGCCTGGTGCTGCCTTCCGAGGTGCCGTGGCACCGGGTGGTGAATGCCCAGGGGCGCATCAGCATGAGCCTCAGCCGCGAGGGCTCCGACTGGATGCAGCGCGAGCTCTTGCTCGCTGAGGGCATCCCGGTGGATGAGCAGGGGCGGCTGCCGCTGAGCCGTTATCGCTGGCTCCCGCCGGGCGCTAGTTGTGTAGCAACGTCTGACGCGCTGCCCTGTTGAGCTCAACGCCTGCCGCTGCATCGGCTGCTGAACCCAAGGGCCTGGCGCCGCGGCGGTTGGCCTGGCAGGTGCTGCAAGCGGTGGCGGCAGGGGCTTATGCCGATGGAGCCCTGGAGCGGGAGCTGGGGCGCACATCCCTGTCGCCGGCCGATCGAGGCTTGGCCACGGAGTTGGCCTATGGCGCGATTCGGCAGCGGCGCCTTTTGGATGCCTGGCTCGATCAGCTGGGCAAGGTGCCCGCTGAGCGCCAGCCGCCCAAGCTGCGCTGGCTGCTGCACATTGGCCTGTATCAACTGCTGGCCAGCGATCGGGTGCCGCCATCGGCGGCGGTGAGCACCACGGTGGAGTTGGCCAAGCGGGGCGGCCTGGCTCGCCTGGCACCGGTGGCCAATGGAATGCTCCGCGCTTTTTTGCGCCGCCGCGAGGCGGGCGACACCCTTCCGCTCACCCCCGAGCAAGCGGGGGATCCGGCCACCGCTCTAGGGGTTCGCCAGTCGTTGCCGCCCTGGTTGGCGGCCGAGCTGCTGGGGTGGGTGCCGCCCGAACGGGCCGAAGCGTTTGGCTTGGCCTGCAACACCCCGCCCAGCCTGGATCTGCGGGTGAATCGCCTGCGGAGCACACCGGCAGAGGTGTGCGCGGCTCTGGCGGCAGCTGGCGTGGAGGCCCTACCAATTGAGGGACTGCCTGCAGGGATCACCCTGCAGGGGCGCAGTGGTGACCTCAGCCGCCTGCCGGGTTTTGGGGAAGGACATTGGTGCGTGCAAGACCGCGCGGCCCAGCGCATTGCACCGCTGTTGGATCCGCAGCCCGGTGAGCGCATCCTGGATGCCTGCGCGGCCCCCGGCGGCAAGAGCACCCACCTCGCGGAATGGATGGGGGATCAGGGGATGGTGCTGGCGCTGGATCGTGGCGAGGCCCGGTTGCGGCGGGTGAGCCGCAACGCTGAACGGCTCGGTCTGCGCAGCATTGCGGTGCAGCACGGGGATGCCACCGCCCTGGCCCAGGAGCAGCCCGAGCTGCAGGGCAGTTTCGATCGCATCCTGGTGGATGCCCCCTGCTCAGGCCTCGGCACCTTGGCCCGCCACGCCGATGCCCGCTGGCGGATCGATCCAGCGGCGATCGGCGAGCTGGTGGTGCTGCAACGCCAGCTGCTTGAAGGGCTCTTGCCGCTGCTCAAGCCCAAGGGCCGCATGGTGTACGCCACCTGCACCGTGCACCCCAGCGAAAACAGCGCCTTGATCGACGCGTTTGTGGCCGATCACCCCGCCTTGCAGGTGCAGCAGAGCTGGCAGCTGTGGCCGGGAGAGTTGGCCGGCGCTGGCGACGGTTTTTATGCCGCCGTGCTTGAGCATCAGGGCTGAGCGAACCCCTTCAGGGCAAGGGCGGAGGTGCTGCCGGTTGCCCTGCGGGAGGGAGCGGCGGCGGTGGTGCTGGTGGTGCAACCACGGGAGCAGCCGGAGCGGCGTTGGCAGGTGGTTTGGGTTCGCTGGGGGTGCCCTCCGGTATCACCGTTTCCAGCGGTGCGGGTTCGGTGGTGGTTGGGTTGCGTTCCTCAGCCGGCTTGGGCACCGGCGTAGCCGCTTCCGGTTTGGGCTTGGGTTTGAGCGCCTTGAGCGGATCGAATTTGCCGGCCAGCTGGGGCTTGGGCGGGAAGGGCCGCACCGGTAGATCCTTGAGGATTGGGCCCATGTAGTCGGCCCAGGCCACCACAGCCACGGCGCTGGTGCTCTTGGTCTCTTTGTTGTTGTCGTAGCCGAGCCAGAGGCCGGTCACCAGTTGGGGAACGCCACCGATGAACCAGAGATCGCGGCCGCCTTCGGAGGTGCCGGTTTTGCCGGCAGCTGGGCGATTGGGGGGCACGGCGCCGTAGCCGGTGCCGCCTTTCACCACCTGCTGCAGCATCCAAAGCATGGCGTCGGCGATGTCGCTCGGCACGGCGCGGCGGCCCCGGTCGCCATCGACGCGGCGGCTCCAGAGCAGCTCGCCGTTGGGGCCCAGGATTTCTTCAAACGGCGTGGGGGTCACGTACACGCCTCGGTTGAAGATGGCGGCATAGGCGGCGGTCATGTCGAGCACGGTTTGCTCGGTGGCACCCACGGCCAGTGGATAGAAGCGGCCAAGCTCGCGGGTGATACCCAGGCTCTTGGTGGTGGCGATCACCTTGTCGAAGCCCAATTGCTTCAGCAGGCTCACCGAGACGGTGTTGAGCGATTGCTGCAGTGCCACCCACATCGGCACCACGCCCCGGTATTTATTGCCGAAGTTGCGGGGGCAGTAGCCGCCGAAGCACTGCTGTTTGTCGTTCACCTTGTCTTCGGGCTTCATCCCCTCCTTGAGGGCGGTGAGATACACAAACAACTTGAAGGTGGAACCCGGTGAGCGCAGCGCTTGGGCTGCCCGGTTGAACTGGCTCTTATCGAAATCCTTGCCGCCCACCATCGTGCGCACCAGGCCGGTGCCCGGTTCCATCGACACCACCGCGCCTTCCATGGCGCCAGGGGCGTGCTTGTTGATCGTGGCCTGGGCTCGTTCCTGCCAGGTGAGATTCAAGCTGCTGCGGATCGTGAGTCCGCCCACTTCCAGATCTTCCGGGCTGAGCACCTTGGGCAGTTCCTGCGCCACCCAGCTGGTGAAATAGGGCGCCCGGCTGGTCCAATACTTCGGTTCGGCTGGTTTGAGCAGCAGTGGCGCGGCATTGGCGGTTTGCAGCTGCAGATCATCGATGAAGCCGGCTTCACGCATCCGCCGCAGCACCGTGGCTCGTCGTTGCAGGGCGAGGTCGGGATTCACCAGCGGTGAATACACCGATGGGGCAGGAGGCAAGCCAGCGATCAGGGCAGCCTCAGGCAGTGTGAGTTCAGCCGGTGTTTTGGAGAAGTAGATCCAGGCGGCATCCGACACGCCATAGGCGCTCGAGCCCAGATACACGTAGTTGAGGTATTGCTCGAGGATCTGCTGCTTGCTGAGCTGGCGTTCGAGTTTCCCGGCTAGCAGTGCTTCTTTGAGCTTGCGAATAATCGTGCGGTCCTGGCTCAGGAACACCGTGCGCGCCAGCTGCTGGGTGATCGTGCTGGCGCCCTCCTCCACCGACCCCCGGCTCACGTTGCGCATCAGGGCACGGCCGATGCCCACTGGATCGATGCCGTTGTGCTCGTAGAAGCGGCGATCCTCCGCGGCGATGAAGGCGCGCTGCACCAGCAGCGGCATCTGCCCGCTCACCAGCTTCTCGCGCGTGGCAGGCCCCAGCTTCTGGATCACCTGCCCATCCGCCGACAACACGGTGACCGTGCCCGGGCGGTTGTAGCTGCTCACCCGCTGCACATTGGGCAGAAGTGAATCCACGCCCTGAACCAGCAGGTTCTGCCCCAGGGCAACAGTCACACCGGCCCCAGCCCCGATCAGGCCGGCGCGCAGTAAAGGGCGGCGGCGCTTGGCCGTCACATCACCACCAGCTCGCTATGGCCGATCGCCAGAGCGGTCACCAACATGCCGAGCACCAGAAACGGCTGAGCGCTCGCTTGATATTTCACATCGAATGCCACGGGATCGCGCAGCAGCCAGATGTCCTGGAAGGTGATCTGCGGAATGATCAACAGCACCAGCAGCACCGCAGCGAAATGCTGGCCGATGGCGATCAGCACAGCCACCATCGCCAGTTGGAACACATCGATCATGCCGGCGCTGATCCAGCTCGCCTTCTCAATGCCGAAGGCCACAGGCAGAGATTGCAGGCCCAGAGCTCGATCGCCTTCCACGCTCTTGAAGTCGTTCACCACGGCGATCCCGAGGCCTGCCAGTGAATAAGCCAGGGTCAAAAAGGCGGTGGTCCAGGTGAGGTGACCAAACAGGGCTTGACCAGCCCACCACGGCAGAGCGATGTAGCTCGCGCCCAGGGCGTAGTTGCCCAGCCAGCCGTTTTGCTTGAGCTTCAGCGGCGGGGCGGAGTAGATGAAGCTCACAAAGGAGCCACCCAGCGCCAGCAGGAACAGCACCGGGGTGCTGTGGCCGGCCCAGAGGTCGAGTCCGTAGGCCACACCCAAGCCGGCGAGCAGCAACACCCAGATCTGCGCTTTCACCTGCCAAAGGGGAATCGCGCCAGAGGGAATTGGCCGATAAGGCTCGTTGATCGCGTCGATCTCGCGGTCGTAGTAGTCGTTGATCGTCTGCGTGTAGCCGGCCAGCAGTGGGCCGCTCATCAGCATGCAGGCGATCGAAGCACCCACCTCAGGCAGGGTCCAGTGGAAGTTGCCCGAGGCAGCAGCGCCGCAGAGCACGCCCCAGATCAAAGGGATCCAGGTCACCGGCTTCATCAGCTGGAGCCGGATCTTCCAGATGTTGGAGGTGCCGCTGGCACCTTTCATCCCCAGCAGCTGCCGTGCCCCGGCTCCGCTGCTGGCGGTGGGGTTGGGGGAGTTGGTGGTGGTGTCGCTCGTGGGTTCGCTCACAGGGGCTGACGGATCAGGCAGCGGTGATCTCGTCGTCGAAGAACCAGGTGGTGGTTCCGTTGGCCAGCTCCACCACCACGCCGATGCCCTTGCCGTCGGTCACTTTGAAGTCCTTCACGGTGCCGGTGGCGTCGGCCTGGAGGGCGGCCACGAGATCGGCGGGGATGCGGTCGCGCACCCGGGTGACACGCACCTTCGAGCCGACGGTGATGGCAGCCTGGGACATGTCCGGCGCGACGCAAAAGTGGCGCCAGATTAGCCCCCTGTCCCGCGGCTCTTCGGCCGTCAGCCGTTCCCCTCACGCCATGGTCGCCAAACGGATCATTCCCTGCCTCGACGTGGCCGATGGGCGGGTGGTGAAGGGGGTGAACTTTGTGGGCCTGCGCGATGCCGGTGATCCCGTGGAGCTGGCTTGTCGGTACAGCGCCTCCGGGGCCGATGAGCTGGTGTTTCTCGACATCGCCGCTTCTCACCAGGGCCGCGCCACCTTGGTGGATCTGGTCAGGCGCACGGCCGAAGCGGTGACGATCCCGTTCACCGTGGGCGGCGGCATCAGCACGGTGGAGGGCATCACGGAGCTGCTCCGAGCTGGAGCCGACAAGGTGAGCCTCAACTCGTCGGCGGTGCGCGATCCGGAGTTGGTGGCCCGCGGCGCTGAGCGCTTCGGCTGCCAGTGCATCGTGGTGGCCATCGATGCCCGCCGCCGCGAAGGCGGCTGGGACGTGTATGTGAAAGGAGGCCGCGAAAACACCGGCTTGGATGCGGTGGAGTGGGCCCGCAAGGTGGTGGCTCTTGGGGCGGGCGAAATCCTGCTCACCTCCATGGATGGCGATGGCACCCAGGCGGGGTACGAGCTCAACCTCACCCGTGCCGTGGCCGATGCCGTGGAGGTGCCGGTGATCGCCAGTGGGGGCGCGGGCTGCATCGATCACATCGCGGAGGCCCTGGATGCCGGGGCCCAGGGCGGCCATGCCTCGGCGGCTCTGCTGGCGTCGCTGCTGCATGACGGCGTGCTCACGGTGGAGCAGATCAAGCAGGAGCTGCTCGGTCGTGGTTTCAACATCCGCCCTCTCGCGTAGGCCTGTTACGCGCCGTTACATTCGTCTCAGATTCGAGTCGTTGCCTGTTCGTGAGCGCCCTGGTCCAGACCCACTCCACAGCGTTGGCCGTGGTGCTTGTGCTGGCCGTGGTGGCGATGGTGGCCTGGGCGCTTCAGCTGATGCAGGCCGCGGCTGATCGCAAAGAGTTTTCGTTGATGCTCGCCGGCTGCATGGTCTGCTCGGCGGCGGTAGGGCTGGCGGCCGTGATGGTGATGAGTTTCACCACGGCCGATCGCGTGGAGGCCCAGCTCGAGGCAGGGGGTGTCAGTCTCGATGCGATCTCCCTGCCCTGGGATGCCAGCTTCGATTCAACCCGGCGATCCTGAGCAGGTTCGCGATCTGTTTGATCGCATTGCCCCCGCCTACGACCGGCTCAACGATCTGCTGAGCCTGGGCCTGCATCGCCTTTGGAAACGTCAGGCCATTGCTTGGCTCGAGCCGCAGCCGGGTCAGTGTCTGCTTGATCTCTGCTGCGGTACCGGCGATCTGGCGCTGGTGTTGGCGGAGAAGGTGCGCCCCGCCGGGCTGGTGTTGGGGATCGATTCGGCCGCGGCGCCGCTCGAGCGGGCTCGGCAGCGGGCCCGAGCCCAGCCCTGGCTGCCGTTGGAGTTTCGCCAGGGCGACGCGGCCGCTACGGGTTTGGCCGATGCTTCCGCGGATGGCGCAGTGATGGCTTACGGGCTGCGCAACCTGCCGGATCCGGCCGCAGGACTGCAGGAGCTGCGGCGCTTGCTCCGCTCCGGTGGGCGTGCGGCGGTGCTGGACTTCAACCGGCCGGCTGAGTCCCAAGGCGCTACGGCTGCCTTCCAGCGGTTGTATTTGCGCCGCTTGGTGGTGCCGCTAGCCCGTAAGGCAGGGTTGGAGGAGCAATACGCCTACCTCGAACGCAGTCTTGAGCGCTTCCCCACGGGAGCGGAGCAGGAGGCGCTGGCCCTGGAGGCGGGGTTCAGCCGCGCCCGTCATCGCTTGTTGGCTGGCGGCCAGATGGGGTTGTTGCAGTTGGTGGCCTGAGCGCGCTGCTGTTGCTGCAGAGCTCGCTCTTCCTTCGCCGACAGCATCACAGTGATGGCACTGATCAGCAGGGCAGGCAGGAAGATGCTGAGTCCGAGGTCGGGTCCCATCTGAGAGCGGCGAGTGCTTTCAGCGTGGATCTGCGCTGCGGGTGCGTCAGTAGGTGGTTGTACGGGCTCTGTTCCGCCACTGGGCAGAATCGGTGGCCGTGCGTGCCCGCGCCGGCCTCATCAGGAGCAGATCGTGCATTTCCAGGACATCATCAGCACCCTCAACTGCTTCTGGGCCGAGCGGGGCTGTTTGATCCTGCAGCCCTACGACACCGAGAAGGGCGCCGGCACGATGAGCCCCCACACGGTGCTCCGGGCGATTGGCCCCGAGCCGTGGGCGGTGGCCTACCCCGAACCCTGCCGGCGCCCCACCGACGGCCGCTATGGCGATAACCCCAACCGGGCGCAGCATTACTTCCAGTACCAGGTGCTGATCAAGCCCAGCCCCGATGGCATCCAGGAGACCTACCTGGCCTCACTGGAAGCCCTGGGCATCAAGGCCGCCGACCACGACATTCGCTTCGTGGAAGACAACTGGGAATCCCCAACCCTTGGTGCCTGGGGTGTGGGCTGGGAGGTGTGGCTCGATGGCATGGAAGTCACCCAGTTCACCTACTTCCAGCAGTGCGGCGGCATCGACTGCCGCCCGGTGTCGATCGAGATCACCTACGGCCTCGAGCGCCTGGCCATGTATCTCCAAGACGTGGAGAGCATTTGGGATCTCTCTTGGGATGGCAAGCGCTCCTACGGCGATATCTGGCTGCCGTTTGAGAAGGGCCAGTGCACTTACAACTTCGAGGCGTCCAATCCCGAGCGCCTCAAGCAGCTGTTCGCGATCTATGAGGCGGAAGCCGCTGATCTGGTGGCCAAGCAGCTACCCGCTCCCGCCCTGGATTTTGTGCTCAAGTGCAGCCACACCTTCAACCTGCTGGAGGCCCGCGGCGTGATCTCGGTGACCGAGCGCACCGCCACGATCGGCCGCATCCGAAACCTGGCGCGGCAGGTGGCGGAAGCCTGGTTGGCGGAGCGGGAAGCGCTGGGCTTCCCGCTGCTCGAGCGCTAAGGCGCCGGTGGTACCGGCACGGCGGGGCCATCGAGGGTGTTGCTGCATAGATCGAGCACGATCCGCTGGCCCACGCTGCCTGGCACTGGGGTGTCCCAGCCCTGCCAGGTGCCATCGATCCGCCAGTTCTGCCGCAGGCTTGTGCACTGCACGGCCACAGCGGTGGCGGCTGAGCCGCGCAGGCCGAGGTCGCTGATCGAGGGCTTCACCAGGGTGATGCGCACCCCGCCGGGGTGCAGCTTCCAGCCCGACCAATCCACGGCCGTGTTGTTGAACCATTTCCAGCGGGCTTGCCCCGATTGCTCCCGCCACTCGAGTTCGGCGCGATCGCGGCGTTCGGCTGGGCTGAGCAGCAACGCGGCTGACGCCTCGGCGCTGCTTCCCTCCGGTGGAGGTGGGGCCATCGCGCCGGTTGGGCTGTTGTTGCCGCTCTTCCGGGTGGGCTGTCCGGGCAGTTTCAGCACCTCACCCACTTGCAGCAGCGTGGGGTCGCGGATGCCGTTGAGCTCGATCAGGGCCTGCAGATCCACGCGGTAGCGCTGGGCCAGCTCCTCGAGCGTGTCGCCTTCCACCACTGTGATCGTGCGCGACTGGCCCCACGTGGGCCCTGCAGCGATCACCACCAGAGTGCAGGCCACTGCCAGAAAACGCTGCCGTCGCCGCATGACCACAGGGATCTCGGCGGAACCTTAAGGGAACACTCCCTGTAGTGCTGTTGCGGATCAGGCCATGGGTGCCGTGGGTCTGGGCGTTCTGTTGCTGGCGTTGGCCATTGGGGTGTTGCCCCTGGGCGGGCCGCTCAAGCTCGGCTTGCTCGTGGTGATGCTCATGGCGCTGGTGCTTGGGCTGAGGCGCCGGCCGCGCCTGCTGGCGCTCTTGCTGCTGGTGCTGCCGCTGAGTTGCGGGCGAGGTGTGCTCGGCCAGCCCCACCCGGCTTCCTCCGACCCGGTGCATCGCCTCGCGGGTGCGGCGCGTGCGCCGGTTGCGGTCACCGCGCAGCTGCTGGAAGATCCCCGGCCCGATCCCACCGGGCAGCGCTGCCGGGCTCTGGCCCAGGTGCCTGGCGGCCGCAGCGAGCTGCAGTTCAGCCGCTGCCCATCGGCGCGTCAGGGCTGGCGATTGCAGATCGATGGCACGCTGCGCAAGTTGCCGCCAGCGCCCCACCCCCTGCTCTCCGGTTCAGCTGAGCGCCTCCAGCGCCGCGAGGCCTGGACGGCCTTGGACGTGCAGCAGTGGCAGCTGGTGCAGCGGGCGCCGACCCCCATCGCCGACCTTCAGGCGCCAAATCGGGGCGGCGTTGCGCCAGGCCGGCGGCGAGCAGGCCGGTGGGGTGCTCGCCGCCCTGGTGCTTGGCAGTGCCGTGAGCCCCTTGCCGCAGGAGGTGCGGGAGGCGTTCCGGGCGGCTGGGTTGTCCCATGCGTTGGCGGCGAGTGGATTTCATCTGAGCGTGTTGCTCGGTGCGGTGCTGGTGATCGCCCGGCCGTTGCCGGCGGCCCTGCGTTGGGCCTTGGCCCTCGGCGCGATGGGGAGCTTTCTGCTGCTGGCCGGTGCGCAGCCCTCGGTGGTGCGGGCTGTGTTGATGGGGGCGGTGGCGTTCGGGCTGCAGGAGTGCGGCCGGCGCAGTCGTCCCCTTTCGGTGTTGCTGCTGTGCTTGCTCGTGATGCTGGTGTGGCGGCCGGCCTGGTTGCTCGATGTCGGGTTTCAGCTCAGTGCCGCTGCCACGGCGGGCTTGATCCTCACGGCCCGTCCCCTGGAGCAGCAGTTGCGGCGCTATGCCCCCACCTGGGCGGCCGCTGCTGTGGCGGTGCCGGTGGCGGCTTCGCTGTGGACGATCCCGCTGCAGCTGCTCCATTTCGGTGCGCTGCCCCTCTACGCCGTGCCCGCCAACCTGCTGGTGGGGCCACTGCTCACGCCGCTCACCCTGGGGGCGATGGTGATGGCGGCCCTGGCGGTGCTCTGCCCGCCGTTGATGTCGGCCCTGGGTTGGCTCCTGGTGCCGGTGGCGCACGTGCTGGTGTGGCTGGTGCGCCAGCTGGCGGCGTTGCCGTTGGCGCAGTGTCAGCTGGGCCGCCTCTCGCCCTGGCTGGCGCTGGCCTCGGCGCTGGCCCTATTGCCCTGGTTGGTGCCTCAGCTCCGCCGCTGGCGCTTGTGGGCCGCCCTCTTGCTGGGGTGTGTGGCGGCAGCGCAGTTCCAACTGCTTCGTGCTGATCAGCTGCTGCTGGTGGAAGACGGCAGCCGCCAGTGGTTGTTGGCACGCCACGGCGGACGGGCTGCCTTGATCAGCCGCCGCGCTGATGGCCTCAGCTGCACTCGCGGCGCGCAGCTGGCCCAGGGGCTGGGGGTGCAGCGGTTCGATTGGGTGCTCTCGCTCGATGCGCTGCCGCCGGAACTCCCTGCCTGTTGGGCGGCGCTGACGCCCACCCTGTTGGCTGGTCAGAACGGCAGTCCGCCCTTGGCCCAGGGCCAGCGGTTGCAGAGCGCCGGGCTGACGGTGGAGGCGGTGTCAGACACCAGTCAGGCCTTGCTGCTGGCGGCCGGCCGCTGGCGCTGGGGGTTGCTGCCCGATCGCCAGGCCTGGTGGAGCTGGCGTGAGCAGCCCGGTCTGGCGGTGGATGGCCTGTGGCTCGGGTTTCGGCCGCGCCCGGCTGAGCAGGCCGCCTTGCCCCCGTTGCCGCCGGGGCGGTTGTGGTGGCCCGCTGCCGGTTCCGCCAGCGGTTGGCGCCAAGCGTGAGCCGGCACCCCGGTCTCTACACTGCACCGGTCGCCTGGAGAGGTGGCTGAGTGGTCGAAAGCGAACGACTCGAAATCGTTTGAAGGGCAACCTTCCGTGGGTTCGAATCCCACCCTCTCCGTATTCAGACGGTCCCGCGAAGGTCCCCCCAATCCCCCGTCCCCTACGGCGGTGGGATTGTTGTGATTGGGGGGTGTATTCGCGTCCCTTCAGCTATTCGCCTCGGAGATTGCTCGATGACGCCGCCTGTTGATCCTGTTGCCAGATTCGCTCCAGTGACTGTCTGAAGCGCTCCGGATTGGTTTGGGCTTTGGCCATGTGTTGGCGAAACACACGGGTGAGTCGCCAGAACTTCAGCCCAGCAGCGAGGGCAAACACCGCCCAGGGAACCAGCATCCAGAGGGGGTGCGACATCAGCTGTGGAATAACAGCACCAGGCCGCGGCTCACTTGGTGAAATTCTCGCTCCTCACGGCTGAGGTCGAGGCCCACCTGCAGGCCTTCCTCTAGAGCGTTGTCGAACGGGGGAGGTGTCGGGGGGTGGCCATCGGTCCACAGCGCTGCAATGCCCACCGGCGTGGCGTGCCAGACAAAGCGCTGGGTGGTCCCGATGCAGGGTTCGTCGAGGGCGTCTTCCAGGAGCTCGTGGATTGCCATGGCAAAGGGGCTCTGGCGTCAGCATCGAGATCTGCCGCTCCAGACGCAATCAGCTGACAGTTTTTGTGATCTGCTGAGCAATCCTTCTTCAACTTTGCGGCCTTAGCTTGGCCGCGATGGCATCTCTCCCTGGCCCCGCCGCGCTCGTGCACGAGTGGTTTACCCCCCGCTCAGTGGGAGGGGCGGAGTTGGTGGTGCAGCAGTTCGATGCCCTCCTCGAGCAGCCCCAGCTGGCGGCCCTGGTGGATGGCGAGAGCGCCCGCCCCGAGAGCTGGCTCGCAGGCCGCTCGATCCACACCTCGTTTGTGCAGCACCTGCCCTGGGGCGTGAGCCATGTGCAGCAATACCTGCCGTTGCTGCCTCTGGCGATCGAGCAGCTCGATCTGGCCCCCTATCCCTTGGTGATCAGCAGCAGCCATCTGGTGGCCAAAGGGGTGCTCACCAGCCCGGATCAATGCCATCTGAGCTACGTGCATACCCCCGTGCGCTACGCCTGGGACCAGATGCACTCCTACCTGCGCCAATCGGCTTTGGCGCGGCGGGGGCTGTCTCCCTTGATTCGCTGGCAGCTGCATCGCCTGCGCCAGTGGGATGTGCTCAGCGCCCAGCGGCCCGATGCCCTGATCGCCAACTCCCGTTTCACCGCGGCCCGCATTCGCCGCTATTGGGGGCGCTCCTCCACCGTGGTGCATCCGCCGGTGGCCGTGGAGCGCTTCCGCTGGGATCAGCCCCGCAGCGATGTGTATCTCTGTTTGTGCCGGTTGGTGCCCTACAAGCGGGTGGATCTGGTGGTGCAGGCGTTCAACGCCACGGGATTGCCGCTGGTGGTGATTGGCGATGGTCCGGAGCGGCAGCGTCTGGAGGCGATGGCGGGCCCCAATGTGCGGCTGCTCGGCCGCTTGCCCCAGGAGCAGGTGAACGATTGGCTCGCCTCCTGCCGCGCCTACGTGTATGCCGGGCTGGAGGATTTCGGGATTGCACCGGTGGAGGCGATGGCCTCGGGAGCGCCGGTGATCGGGTTGGGCCAGGGCGGCCTGCTCGACAGCGTGCGCTGCCTCAGCAGCGGTTGTGATCAGCCCACCGGGTTGCTGTTCCCGCAGCATGTAGTGCCTTCGTTGGTGGCAGCGCTGGAGCATTTCGAGGCCAACAGGCTTTGGACCCAGCTGCCGGCGGATTCCCTGCGCCAGTGGGCCGAGCGCTTCAGCCCCCAGCGTTTCCGCCAGCGCTCCCAGGCGCTGATTGAGCAGGTGTGGAGCCGGCATCAGCGCCAGCTCGCCCAGCGCGGCCGCGCCATGTCTGTGCCTCTGGGGTGAGTGACCGCCGCTTGCGGGCCTGCGGAGCGGCGCACTTCTTTAATGAAGCCACTGTGCACCGCGAGCGCTCGGCGTTTGTCCTCTGCCTCCATCCCGGCTGAGTCCACGGCCAGCAGCTTGCTGGCGGCTCAGTCGCTGCGTGGACGGGTGCTCAAGCGGGGCGGCGACATCGTGTTTTCGCTGCTGGTACTCAGCCTCGGCTCGCCCCTGTTTCTGCTGCTGGCGGTGCTGGTGAAGCTGAGCTCCCGCGGCTCGATCTTCTATTGCCAGCGCCGCATTGGCCGCGGCTACAAGGGCTTTGGTTGCTTGAAGTTCCGCACGATGCGGCGCGATGCCGATCGGGTTCTTGCGGCCATGCTCGACGCCGATCCCAAGCTGCGGGCTGAGTTTGAGCGGGATCACAAGCTCAAGCGCGATCCGCGCATCACGCCCCTCGGCAAATTTCTGCGTCGCTCCAGCCTGGATGAACTCCCCCAGTTCATCAACGTGCTGCGGGGCGAGATGAGCGTGGTCGGGCCCCGGCCGATTGTGTGGGATGAGCTGCGCCGCTATGGCCGCAGCATGGATGAAGTGCTCTCGGTGCGGCCTGGCCTCACAGGCCTTTGGCAGGTGTCGGGCCGCAACAACCTCACCTACCGCACCCGCGTGCGCCTGGATCTCACTTACGTGCGCAACCGCAGCTTCTGGCTCGATCTCGGCATCGTGCTGCGCACGATTGGTGTGGTGCTCCTGCCGATGGACCGCGGCGCCTACTGAGCAGCGCTGATGCCGGCCCCGAGGGCCAGACCTGCCGCTAACCAGAGTGCCTCCAGCCTCAGGCTCAACAGCTGGATCCGTTGCACAGAAGCCCGGCTCGCGGGTGGGCAGCCCTTCGCGAGCAAGGGCTTGGCTTTGATCGTGTCGCCGTAGCGGTTCAGCCCTCCCAGCTGCACGCCGGCGGCATGGGCATAGGCCGCCTGTGACACACCGGCATTGGGAGAGGGATCGGGGGCGCCATCCCGCAGGGCAGCTTGCAGCAGGGGAACGCAGCGCGTTGCGGAGCTGATCCCCGCCACCAGCGGAAGGCTCACTGCCACCAACCGGCAGGGCAGCCACACCAGCAGATCATCCAGCCGCGCCCCGGCGGTGCCCAGCCAGTTCAGCCGGCCGACGCGGTAGCCCAGCATCGAATCGAGGGTGCTGGCGGCTTTGAAACCCCAGGCCAGGCATAGCGGCCCCGGCCCTCCCGTGAGCCCGGCGCTCCAGAGCGCTGCGCCCACCAGCATCCAGAACAGGGGCGCAAACAACCCGTCCACAGCGTTTTCGCTGGCGGTTTCGGCGGCCGCTCGCAGGATCTCTGCCGCGTTGAGGTCCTCGGTGCTCCGCCCCACGATCCAGCTCAGGGCGCGGCGAGCGGGCTCGAGATCCGCCCCAGCAGCTACGGCTCTCGGCGTCTGTACAGAATGTACAGATCGTGCGTCGCTTGGGTTGGGCGGCCCGATGGTGTTGTCCTGTGGATTCGCAGCCGGCAGGGCGCGCAGCACGTCGCGCACAGCCTGCTCCAGGCTGCGGCCCGCCAGGGCGCTCGCGAGAGCGATGAGCAGCAGCAGCGGGCCGAGGGGTTCTGGGAGCTCAGTCCTGCAGAGCTGCAGAGCCGCCTGCTCCAGGAGCCAGCCCGCACCAGCGCTGCCGCCCACCAACAGCAGGGTGATCACACCACCGGCCAAGCGGAGTGCCAGCGGACGATCTCCCGCTGCGTGCTCAGCCAGCTGACGCAACCAACGGATCCACCAGCCCATCACCACCACCGGGTGCAGGCACCAGCGCGGGTCCCCCACCAACCGATCGAGGCCAGCGGCAGCGAGCACCAACAAAAAGGGGTGGATCCCTGTTAAGGAATCCACCCCTGAACACAGCAGCGTCATGGCTGCGGCGGAGAGGCCTGAATCAGGCGGCCTTGAGCCAGGAGAACATCGAACGCAGGCCTTTGCCCACTTGCTCGATCGGGTGCTGGCTGTCGCGGTCGCGGATCTTCTTCATTTCGGGCTTGCCGGCTTCGCACTCAGCCACGAAGTTGCGGGCGAAGGTGCCGTCCTGGATGTCGGCCAGGATGCGCTTCATCTCGGCCTTGGTGTCGGCGGTGATCAGGCGGGGGCCGCTCACGTAGTCGCCGTACTCAGCGGTGTTGGAGATCGAATCGCGCATGGCGGTGAGGCCGCCCTTCACCATCAGATCCACGATCAGCTTCACTTCGTGCAGGCACTCGAAGTAGGCCAGCTCGGGCTGATAGCCGGCTTCCACCAGGGTCTCGAAACCAGCCTTCACCAGCTCAGACAGGCCGCCGCAGAGCACGGCCTGCTCGCCGAACAGGTCGGTTTCGGTTTCTTCCTTGAAGTTGGTCTCCAGGATGCCGGCGCGGGTGCCGCCGATGCCCTTGGCGTAGGCCATGGCCAGGGCGCGGGCGTTACCGGTGGCGTCCTGGTGGATGGCGAACAGAGCGGGCACGCCCATGCCGTTCTGGTACTCCCAGCGCACGGTGTGGCCAGGGCCCTTGGGAGCGATCATCACCACATCCACGTCAGCGGGGGGCTTGATCAGCTCGAAGCGCACGTTGAAGCCGTGGGCAAAGCTCAGCACCTTGCCGGCGCTGAGGTGAGGAGCGATTTCCTTGTCGTAAACAGCCTTCTGGGTCTCATCGGGCAGCAGCACCATGATCCAGTCGGCCTTGGCGGCGGCGTCAGCCACGCTGAGCACCTCGAGGCCATCGGCTTTGGCCTTCTCGGCGGAGCGGCTGCCTTCGTAGAGGCCCACCACCACGTTCACGCCGCTGTCCTTGAGGTTCAGAGCGTGGGCGTGGCCTTGGGAGCCGTAGCCAATGATGGCCACCGTTTTGCCGTTCAGCAGGCTGAGGTCGGCGTCGGTGTCGTAGTACAGCTTGGCCATCAGGGCTTCGGTTCAGCGCTAAGCAAGGATCGAGCTTACGAAAGCGCCTGCCGCTCTCCCTCAGGCCTCGCTGGGATGGGCGATCACGCGGTCGATCAGGCCGTAGTTCTTGGCCTCCTCGGCGCTCAGGAAGTAGTCGCGGTCGGTGTCTTTCTCGATCTTGGCGAGCTCCTGGCCAGTCATGTCCGCCATGCTCTGGTTGAGCATGTCCTTGATGCGCAGGATTTCGCGGGCTTCGATCTCGATGTCGCTGGCCTGGCGCTGGCTGGTGCCGCCCAGGGGCTGGTGAATCATGATCCGGCTGTGGGGCAGGGCCAGGCGCTTGCCCTTGGTGCCGGCACCCAGCAGGAAGGCGCCCATCGAGGCCGCCAGCCCCACGCAGATGGTCACCACATCCGATTTCACGTACTGGATGGTGTCGTAGATCGCCAAACCGGCCGTCACCGATCCACCCGGTGAGTTGATGTACAGGTAGATGGGCTTGGAGTTGTCCTCGGAGTCGAGGTAGAGCATCTGCGCCACCAGGCTGTTGGCGATGGCGTCGTTCACCTCGGAGCCCAGGAACAGGATCCGCTCCACGCCCAGGCGCGTGTAGATGTCAACCCAGCGCTCGTACTGGCTGCCGGGCAGGCGGTAGGGAACGCTGGGGGTGCCGATGGGCATGGCGGATGCGGGGGGTGGCCGGTGGTGGAGAGGGAACGGTGTTGGTTTAGGCCGCTGGGGCGGCCCAGCCGGTTTCAGCTGATACCGGGATTGCCTGGGCTGACGCCGGCACCGGCGGGAAGCGGACTGGGCAGTTTCTGGCTGGTGAGCACCCGATCGATCAGGCCGTACTCCACCGCCTGATGAGCGGTGAGATAGGTCATGCGGTCGGAATCCTTGGAGAGTTGCTCCACGCTCCGGCCGGTGTTCGCCGACAGCATCTCGAGCATCGTCTGCTTGTTGTGCAGCACTTCCTTGGCCCGGATCTGGATGTCGCTGGCCTGGCCGCGGGCGCCGCTGCGGGGCTGGTGCAGCACGATCGAGGCGTGGGGTAGGGCGGCGCGGTGGCCCTTGGTGCCGGCGCTGAGGATCATCGCGGCGGTGCCCATCGCCTGGCCGATGCAGATGGTGTGCACCGGCGGCTTCACGTAGCGGATCGTGTCGGCGATGGCGAAGGCCTCGGTTTCAAAGCCGATGGCATCGCCGGAGTACCAGCTGGTGCCGGTGGAGTTGATGTAGAAGAAGATCGGCTTCTCCGGGTTGTCGAACTCCAGATAGAGCAGCTGGGCAATGATCAGCTCGGTCACGTCGATGCCCATCTGACGCTTGGCATCGTCGTCGCTGAACAGCGGCAGACCCAGATACACGATCCGCTCTTTCAGCAGTAGAGACGGAAGATCCGGCGGTGGGGTGCGCATCACGGCGGAATCGCCGTAGTAAGGAGCTGACACCGACATCCGCGGATCACTGCAGGCCTGAGCCGGGAGCCTAGCGGGGGTTGGCGGTGCCCGGATCGCCTTTGGAGGGTGCGGATTTCTTGCCCGGCGATCGAGGCTTGGCCGGAGATGCTCCGTTGGCTCCCTCGAGTTTGCCGAACACCATCCGGCCCGTAGGGGTTTGCAAAGCCCCGGTGATCACCACCGGCAGGCGCTCGCCGCTGCGGCCGTGGGCCCCATCCACCACCACCATCGTGCCGTCGTCGAGATAGCCCACCCCCTGGTTGGCTTCCTTGCCGTCGCGCACGATCTTGAGGTTGAGCTCATCGCCCGGCTGCACCTCGGGCCGTAGGGCGATCACCAGCTCGCTCAGGTTCATCACCTTCACGGTCTGCACCTCAGCCACCTTGGTGAGGTTGTAGTCGGCGGTGAGCAGGGTGCCGCCGGTGTCGGCCGCCAGCTTCAGCAGCTTGTCGTCGACCCCATTGCCCTCGTAGCGGGTGGTGTTCACCACCAGCCGGCGGCCATAGCGCTCGCGCAGGCTGCTGAGCAGCTTGAGGCCGCGGCGGCCTTTGCTGCGCTTTTCGGTGTTGCTCGAATCGGCCAGGGCCTGCAGTTCATCAATCACCGACTGGGCCACGATCACCTGGCCCTCCAGCAGCCCGGAATCGAGCAGGCCGCGCACCCGGCCGTCGATGATCACGCTGGTGTCGAGGATCTTGGCGCTGGCGGGCATCAGCACACCATCAGCCACCAGCAAGGCTTCGGTGCTGTTGGGATTGAACAGGCGCAGTAGGGTGCGGCCGTGCACCTCCGCCAGGTTGTAGCCCGACACGCCGAAGAACACGTTCGCCGCTACGGCTGCCAGAGGCTTCACCAGCACCAGCTCCCAGGGCAGGGAGAGGAAGAGGATCGGCGAGATCAGCAGGTTGGCCACCAGCAGGCCGAGGATCAGGCCCACCGCGCGGCTCACCAGCAGATCGGTGGGCATCGTGCGCACCTGCTCCATCAGGCGCTTGCGCAGCCGCTGGAACACGAAACCCGCCAGCAAACCTGCGAGGCCGCCTCCGGCCCCAAGAATCCAGCTCAGCTGCTCGAGGTTGGCGATGCGGATCAGCTGCTGTTCGGGCAGCAGGTCGACCCCCAGCCATCCAGCGGCGGCCCCTGACACCACGAACAGCACCAGGATGAGGGTGTCCACCATGACCGGTGCTGTGGCTGCCGACGGCTTGAAAGAGGCAGCATGCCTGATCCCGGCGGCTTTGGCCCGGGAAGGTAACCGGCATGGGCAGCTCGGATGGCCGCCGCGCAGCGCCTATCTGCACATTCCTTTCTGCCACCGGCGCTGCTTCTACTGCGATTTCCCGGTGGTGCCGCTGGGGGATCGCGCCAGCGCCGAGGCCGGTGCTCCGGGCAGTGCGTCCATCGCCCACTACCTGGAGCAGCTGCAGCGCGAGATCGCCCTGGCACCCACAGGCCCGCCCTTGTCCACGGTGTATGTGGGTGGCGGCACCCCATCGCTGCTGAGCGCCGAGCAGCTGCGCGGGTTGCTCGCGGCCCTGCGGCGCCGCTTTGGGTTGGCGCCCGGGGCTGAGGTGAGCCTTGAGCTCGATCCCGCCAGCTTTGATCAGCAGCGGCTCAGCGGCTACCTGGCGGCCGGGGTGACCCGCGTGAGCCTGGGGGGCCAGAGTTTTAGTGATGCGGTGCTCGAGCAGTTGGGCCGCCGCCACCGCAGCGCTGATCTTCTGGAGGCGGCCGGCTGGCTGCGGCAGGCCCAGGCCAACGGCCGCCTCCAGAGCTGGAGCCTGGATCTGATTCAGGGCCTACCCGGGCAGAACCTGGCCGGTTGGCAAGAGCAACTCCACCAAGCGATCGCCCTGCGGCCGCCGCATCTCTCGGTGTACGACCTGATCGTGGAGCCCGGCACCGTGTTTGAGCGCATGGAGCGGCGTGGCACCTTGGCCCTGCCGGAGAGCGATCTGGCGGCCGATCTGATGGAGCTCACGGCCCGGACGCTCGCGGCCGCTGGCTATGGCCACTACGAGATCTCCAACTACGCCCTGCCGGGCCACGCCTCTCGCCACAACCGCGTCTACTGGAGTGGCGCCGGCTGGTGGGGATTTGGCATGGGCGCCACTGCAGCGCCCTGGGGCGTTCGAGAAGCCAGACCACGCACGCGCGAGGGCTATGCCGCTTGGCTTGAGCAGCAAGCAGCGGCCAGGCGCCAGAGCGATGGGTCGTTGACTCCCGATGGGGCAGCGGGCATGCCGCTGGATGAGCTCTGGATGGTGGGCCTGCGGCGGCGGGAGGGCGTGCTGCTGCAGGCCCCGGAGAGCTTGCGGCGCCGCTGGCAGCCGTTTGTGGAGCAGGGTTTGCTGCGCCAGGAGGGACCGCGCTGGCGGCTCAGTGATCCCGAAGGCCTGGCTCTGAGCAATGCGGTGCTGCGGGAGTTACTGGGTTGGTGGGAGGAGGAGGGCTCTGCGGTTGCAGGCCTGCCACCCAGCCCCTGAGGGCTTCGATGCAGAGCTGCCGGCCGGCCAGCAGCGGCGGAGAGAAGGGAGGTTGGCGTTCGGTGAGCCCCAGCAGATCGGCAGTCACGCGCACCTGGCCATCGCACTGATCGCCGGCGCCGATGCCGATCACCGGGATGGTGAGCTCCTGGCTGAGACCTGCCGCCAGCTCGGCAGGCACATGCTCGATCACCAGCGCAAAACAGCCGGCGGCCTGCAGATCCCTGGCCTGGCGGCGCAGCCGTTCCTGGCTGAGGGGGTCGTTGGCCTGACGCCGGTAGCCCAGTTGATGTACGGATTGCGGTGTGAGCCCCAGGTGCCCCATCACCGGGATGCCGCTGCGCACCAGCCGATCCACCACCGCGATGGTTTCAGGCTCAGCGCCCTCCAGCTTCACGGCGGCGGCGGGGCTGTCTTTGAGCACACGCCCTGCGGCGGCCACGGCGGCATCACCGCCGCACTGGTAGCTGAGGAAGGGCAGATCGGTGACGATCAGCGGTTGTTGCGCCGCCGGCTGCTGCAGCCCCCGCCCCACGGCGCGGGTGTGCAGGATCATTTCTTCCAGCGTGACGGGAAGGGTGGTGGCATGGCCAAGCACCACCATCGCCAGAGAATCCCCAACCAGGATCACGTCGGCGCCGGCCTGCTCCACCAGCGCGGCCGAGAGGGCATCCCAGGCGGTGAGGGCGGCGATGGGCCTCCCTTCCTGCTTGCAGGTGAGCAGATCAGCAGGTCGCACGCCGGAGCACTGATGGCCGAGGCCCATTGCTAGCATCTGCTCGACTCGGACCCATGCGGCCCGGACGCCCAAATCTGGTCAGGACCGGAAGGGAGCAGCCACACGGGATGCTCTGAGCAGGCGTGGACTCCGGGTCACCTCAATCAAAAAGGGCCGAGAGCTGGATGCATCCGCTCTCGGCCCTTTGTTGTGGGTGGAGTTCTGAACCGGATCCGGCTTCAGCTCTCGCGCTGACGGTTCAGCAGGAAGGAGGGGATGGCGGCACCTGATTGATCGGTGTCGCTACTGGCGTTGGTGCTGGCGTAACTGGCGATGGAGCGCTCGGGCCGGTAGCTGCCGCCGCCCTCGAAGCCGGTGGCGATCACGGTCACGTGGATTTCACCTTCAAGACGCTCATCCACCACGGCGCCCACGATGATGTTGGCCTCCGGGTCCACCACGTCGTAAATCACCTCAGACGCGGTGGTCATGTCCTCCAGGGTCATGTCCTTACCGCCGGAGATGTTGATCACGCAGCCCTTGGCCCCATCGATGCGAGCGGCCTCCAGCAGTGGGCTGCTAATGGCGGCTTGGGCAGCTTCGGTGGCGCGGGAGCGGCCTGAGCCCACACCCAGCCCCAGCAGCGCGGTGCCGGCATCGGTCATCACCGAGCGCACATCGGCGAAGTCCACGTTCACCAAGCCCGGCTTGGTGATGATGTCGCTGATGCCCTTCACACCCATGCGCAGCACGTCATCGGCGGCGCGGAAGGCGTCCTGCAGCGGTGCGCCGGCGATGGCTTCGCGCAGGCGGTCGTTCGGGATCACGATCAGCGTGTCCACATGCTCGGAAAGCCGGGCGATGCCTTCTTCGGCCTGGCGCATGCGGCGCCGGCCTTCAAAGGCAAACGGCTTGGTGACGATGCCCACGGTGAGGGCACCACACTCTTTGGCCACTTCCGCCACCACAGGAGCAGCGCCGGTGCCGGTGCCGCCGCCCATGCCGGCGGCGATGAACACCAGATCGGTGCCCTGCAGGGTCTGGGCCAGGTCGCTGCGGGATTCTTCAGCGGCTTTCTGGCCGATGGCGGGATTGCCGCCGGCGCCAAGACCGCGGGTCAGCTTCTGACCCAGTTGCACCCGTTGTTTCGACGCGGACTGCAGCAACGCCTGGGCATCGGTGTTCAGCACGCGATAGCCCACCCCTTGGAGATCGGAGGCGATCATGCGGTTGACGGCATTGCTGCCGCCGCCACCCACACCAATCACTTCAATGCGAGCCGATTGGCTGGGAACGATCCCGCTGGCTCCATTGCTGCTGGCACTGAGGCCTTCAGCTGCCATCTCCATAGAAGGTCCCATGCCTGTGGTGCTGCGCAGCATTATGTCGTTGATCTGTTCGATCAGCCGCAGGAATCATCACACCTTTGCCGGTAGCAACAGGCGAAGCAATGACCTGTCACCGTTTGAACGCTGATCTCTTTGCTGCAGTGCTGTTTGTAGAGACCTTCCGTTAGTCCGCAGTGGGGGCTGGTGCGGGCTGGTTGGTTGTGCCGGGTGTCTGTGGTGGACGGTTGGCCTCGGCGATGGCTTTCTGCAGGGCGGCAATGCTGATGCGCCCCTTGCCCGGTAGGCCGAGTTCGGGTTGCTCCGGATCGCTCAGATCGATCGATTGGATCTTCAGCGTTTTGATCTGCTTCGGTAGGTGGGTGGAGAGATGGCGCAGCACATCGAGGCGCCGGCTCAGCCGTTGATCTGGAAGCCCGAGGTGCACATCGCCCAAGGCGGCGGTGCGCAGCCAGAGGCTGCCGTTGGGCTCAAAGCGAACCTGCTGCAGGGTGCTGCCCAGTTCGTTCTGTTGGGCAAGGATGTCGGCCAGGGGTGCCCGCAGCCGTTCCTGCCAGCCCAGCACCATCACCTGCGGAGTGCGGTTGGCGCCGCTGCCCCGCTGCTGCCGGCTGGTCATCCAGTTGCCGAGGCGATCCACGTAGCCCCGCTCCATCCCTTTGCTGGAGCGGCGCTGGGCCTGGGCCACGGCTTCCCGTTCCACCAGGGTGATGCGAAGTCGCGGCGGCAGCATCAACCGGCTCACCTGCACCTGCTCCACGGGCAATCCAGCCGAAAGCCGCTGGGCCAGTTCCTGCGGTTTGAGGCCTAAAAGCGGTTGCGGCAGCCGCAGCTGGGCTTCGCGGATCACCTGCTCGCGATTCACCTGAGAGCTGCCCAGTACCTCGATTTGATCAGGGCTGCGCAGCACCCAGCCCTGGCGCAGCAAGCCCCAGCCCAGCCCAGCGGCTGCGGCGCTGAAGAGGCTGATGCGCCACAACTGCCGCAGGCGCTCCTGGCGGCGTTGCTGGCGCAGCTGCTTACGCCGTTCCGGGGCCAGCGAAGGACGGGTGGGGGTTCGGGTCACAGCTCGCAGCGCGAGCGCGACATCAGCTCGGCGATCCAGCGGCGGGCGCGATCGGCATCGGCGAAAGGCACATCCTGATGGGTGTTGCCGCTGATCAGACGCAGGCGGCAGGCACCCTGTGATTCATCGGTGAGCGGTGCTTCGCCCGATCCGAGCGCCAGCAGCTCCACCTTCTCAAGGGTTTTCACCTCAAACTGGCCTTTCTCCTCGAGCTTGCCGGAGGCGAACACGCTCCAGGTGAGCACCCCGTTGATCAGGCGGGCGCCGCCGCAATCGTCGAGCTTGGAGAGTTCAGCGCCGTCGGCCCAGTCGCGGAACAGACGCTGACGCCGCCGTTCCAGCCAGCCCAGGGCTGTGATCAGCGGGAACACCACCAGCAGTGGCAGCCAGAGCAACCCGTGACTCATGCGGCTTCAGCCCTCCTCCCCAGCGCCGGTGTGCCTGATTCTTGCGCCAGTTGCACCAGTTGGTGCACCAATGCGTCGAGCGGTAACCCGCTTGCCTCCCAGAGCATCGGATACATGCTCTGGC
Organism: Synechococcus sp. CB0101; assembly: GCF_000179235.2. Taxonomy (NCBI): domain Bacteria; kingdom Bacillati; phylum Cyanobacteriota; class Cyanophyceae; order Synechococcales; family Synechococcaceae; genus Synechococcus; species Synechococcus sp. CB0101. The sequence continues at coordinate 2,526,709 of NZ_CP039373.1, read as the reverse complement.
TGGTGAAGCCGGGCAGGGTGTTGATCTCGTTCAACCAGAGATCACCGCTGCTGCGATCCAGGAAAAAATCCACCCGGGCCAGGCCCTCGGCCGCCACGGCCCGGCAGGCGGCGATGGCCATGCTGCGGGCGCGGTCGCTGATCGCACTGCTCACCTCCGCCGGGATCACGGTGTGGCTTTTGCCGTCGCTGTATTTGGTGTCGTAGTCGTACCAGTCCGCGTCGAAGCAGATTTCCCCCAGCACGGAGGCCTGCATGCTGCGGCCGCCGAGCACGGCACATTCCAGTTCGCGGGCATCGATGCCCTGCTCCACCACCAGGCGTGGGTCGTGGCTGGCGGCCAGCTCCAGGCCCGCTAGCAACTCGCTGCGGTTGGTGGCTTTGCTGATGCCAACCGAGGAGCCCAGGTTGGCGGGTTTGATGAAGCAGGGATAGCCAAGCTGCTGCTCCAGCCGGTCGAGCAGGGCCTGGGGATCAGCCTCCAGCTCTTGCGCATCCACACAGGCGTAGGGCACTTGGGGCAGGCCGGCGGCGGCAAAGGCGGCCTTCATCGCCTGCTTGTCCATCCCAACGGCGGAGCCGAGCACGCCGGATCCCACGAAGGGCACCTGCATCAGGCTGAACAGGCCCTGGATGGTGCCGTCTTCGCCGTTCGGGCCATGCAGCACCGGCACCCACACCTGCATATCCAGCGCGCCTTCAGGAAAGCCTTGAAAGCCCGGCCGGAGCGGTGCCGCCGGCAACTCTTCGCGGCTGGCCGGGGTGCCCTTGGCCAGCACGGCATCGGCGACGGCTGGCGGCCACCAGTGGCCCCATTGATCGATGTAGAAGCAGCTGAGCTGGTAACGCTCAGCGTTGGCCCCGCGCCGCAGCGCCGCAGCCACGGTGTTGGCCGAGCGGATCGACACCGCATGCTCACCTGACACACCGCCGAACACCAGGCCGAGTTGCATGGGTTCGCGGGTCATGGGCGCTGGGATCGAGAGGCCAAACGTATCAGCGATCCCCGCGCTGACCAGGCCTACGGCTGGGCTGTGCCGCTGAGGGAGAAGGCCCGCACCTCATCAATCCGCACATCCACCAGATCGCCGGGTTCCCACCGGTTGCCATCCGTGCGGGCGGCGGCGAAAAAGGTGAGCCGGTTGGTGCGAGTGCGCCCCATCACCTGGTCGCCATCTTTGGGGTTGATGCCTTCCACGAGCACCTGTTCGGTGCGGCCGGCATAACGGGCGCTGCGGCCCTTGGCCACGCGCTCCACCAGTGCATTGATCTCCCTGAGGCGCTCCACCTTCACCTCCTCGCTCAGCTGATCGGGCCAGTCGGCGGCGGGTGTGTTGGGCCGCGGTGAATAGGCGGCGGTGTTCACCTGATCGAAGCCGATCTCCTCGATCAGATCGAGGGTGCGGCGGTATTGGGCATCGGTTTCGCCCGGGAAGGCCACGATCACATCAGCGCTGATGGAGGCATCGGGCATGCGTTCGCGGATGCGCTCGATGATGCGGCGGTAGCGATCCACCGTGTAGCCACGGGCCATCGCCTTGAGCACGTCGTCGTCGCCGCTCTGGAAGGGGATGTGGAAGTGCTCGCACACCTTCGGCAGATCGGCGCAGGCATCGATCAGCCGTTCGGTGAAATAGCGCGGGTGGCTGGTGGCGAAGCGGATCCGCTCGAGCCCCTCCACGTTGTGCACGAATTGCAGCAGATCGGTGAGGGTGTGTTGGCGGCGCCCCTCCGGCGTGATGCCGGGCAGATCGCGGCCGTAGGCGTCGATGTTTTGCCCGAGCAGGGTGATCTCTTTGAAGCCCTGGGCGGCCAGGCCTTCCATCTCCAGTTTGATCGCTTCCGGCAGCCGCGATTGCTCCTTGCCGCGCACCGAGGGCACCACGCAATAGGTGCAGCGCTCGTTGCAGCCGTAGATCACATTCACCCAGCCGCAGATCGAGCTGTCGCGGCGGGCGGTGGTGATGTCTTCAAGGATGTGGTGCTCTTCGGTGGCCACCACCTGCTGGCCCTGCTCCACCTGGGCCAGCAGCACATCGAGGCGGTTGGCGTGCTGGGGGCCCATCACCAGATCGAGCTCGGGCACGCGCCGCAGCAGCGATTCGCCCTCCTGCTGGGCCACGCAGCCGGCCACCACCAGGGTGAGGTTGGGGTTGACGCGTTTGCGCTGGGCCTGGCGACCTAAGTAGCTGTAAACCTTCTGTTCGGCGTTATCGCGGATCGTGCAGGTGTTGTAGAGCACCAGATCAGCCTCGAGCTCCGCCTGGGCTTCGCTGTAGCCCATCGATTCGAGGATCCCGGCCATCCGCTCGGAATCCGCCTTGTTCATCTGGCAGCCGAAGGTGGTGATCCAGTAGCTGCCGCGCCCGCCCGCTGTGGTGGGGGAGGGAGATGTACGTAGAGATGTCGCCGTCATCAACTCAGTCTCCGGTATCGCGGGGTTGGGCTGCGATGGCCTGTAGCTGGGTTGCTTGTGGCTGGGTGCCTCTGGGAGTGGGCCCAGATCTCGCTTGATGTGGTCTCACTCCCGGAGATGCAGCCCGAACAGCTCAACTCGCCTCCAGGCCTGGCGGCGGCGGTGCGCCCGTGCCAGCTTGAGGGCAGCGCCGTGGGGCCATGCGCCTTCGCCTGCATCGCTTTCGCCTGAGCAAGGCTGTGCCCCTGGCCATCAGCCGCGGCACCACCAGCGCGGTGGAGCATCTGCTGCTCGAGCTTGAGCACGAGGGCCTGATCGGCCGGGGCGAGACCGGCGGTTTCGACACCGGCCATCGCGCTTATGACACCGATGCCATCGCCGCCGAGCTGGAGGCCCTGGCACCGGTGCTTGCCGCTTTGGACCCGCAGCCGTTGCAGGCGCTGGAGCCGCTGCTGGAGACCCTCAGCCCACCGGCGCGCTGCGGCCTGGATCTTGCCCTGCACGATTGGTGGGGGCAGCGCCTGGGGCAACCGCTGCACCGGCTCTGGGGGCTGGATCCAGGGGCCTGCGCCGCCACCAGCGTGACCCTCGGCTTGGGTGCGATCGAGGCGGTGCTGGCGCGGCTTGAGCGCTGGCGGCTGCAGCTGCCGTCCACCCGCATCAAGCTCAAGCTGGGATCCCCCGATGGCCTCGACCACGACCGTGCCCTGGTGCAGGCCGTGCGCAGTGCACTCCGAGCCGGTGATGAGCTGCAGATCGATGCCAATGGCGGCTGGGACCTTGAGGGGGCGCGGCAGATGATTCCCTGGCTGGCCGGTCTGGGGGTGGTGCTGGTGGAGCAGCCCCTGGCGCCCCAGCTCGATGCCGCGGCGGATACCGCCGGCTTCGCGGCGTTGCAGGGGCTGGCGCCGATTCCCGTGGTCGCCGATGAAAGCTGCTGGGATTTGGCCGATCTCTTGCGTTTGGCGCCCCACGTGCAGGGCATCAATATCAAATTGGTGAAGTGCGGTGGCCTGAGCGAGGGGCTGTCGATGGCGCGCACCGCCCGGCGTCTTGGCCTCGGGGTGATGGTCGGCTGTTATTCCGATGGTGGGCTGCTCAACAGCGCCGCGGCCCAGCTGCTGCCGCTGGTGCAGTGGCCTGATCTCGATAGCCACCTCAACCTGATCGACGACCCCTTTGCTGGCCCCGAGCGGGAAGGGGATGTGCAGCGGCCAGCGCCGCGGCCGGGCCTCGGCGTGCTGAGCCAGGAGGTGCTGTGATGCTCAGCCCCGATGCCCCGCTGGTGCTGCTGCAGCACGGCGGCCTCGACAACCTCTCCGGCAAGACCGGCCTGGCGATGCTGCGCTATCGCCAGGGGCCCATCGTGGCGGTGATCGACCCCGCCCATGCCGGCGCTGATCTGCAGGCGCTCACCGGGATCGCGCGCGCTGTTCCCGTGGTGGCTGATATGGCTGCGGCGCTGGCTTACGGGCCGGCCGTGGCGGCGGTGGGCTTGGCGCCCTCCGGTGGACGCTTGCCGCTCGAGATGCGCGCCGATGTGGTGGCGGCGTTGCAGGCCGGCCTCTGCCTGGCGAGCGGCCTGCATAGCCGCCTGGCGGTTGATCCGGAGTTTGCGGCGATTCCGCTGGCTCCAGGGCAGTGGATCTGGGATCTGCGCCATGAGCCGGCGGATCTGGAGGTGGCGACGGCCCGCTGCGCTGCGCTGCCCTGCCGGCGATGGCTGGCGGTGGGATCGGATATGGCCGTGGGCAAGATGAGCGCCTGCCTGGAGCTGCAGCGGGCAGCCCAGCGGGCGGGGCTCGATGCCCGCTTTGTGGGCACTGGCCAGGCCGGCATCTTGATCAGTGGCCAGGGCGTGGCGCTCGACGCAGTGCGGGTTGATTACGCCGCCGGTGCGGTGGAGGCGGCGGTGTTGGCGGCGGCCCAGGGGGCTGGGGCCGACGCCTGGGTGCTGGTGGAGGGTCAGGGCTCGCTGGCGCACCCCGGATCACGGCCACTGCCGCTGATGCGGGGCAGCCAGCCCACGGATTTGCTGCTGGTGCACCGCGCCGGCCAGAGCCATGTGCGCACTCGGCCGGGCGCTGCAGCGGTGGCGATCCCACCGCTGCCGGAGCTGATTGCGGCCTGCGAGGCCCTGGCGGCCCTGGGCCGGCCCGATGGGCTGCGGCCACGGGTGCGAGCAATCGCGCTCAACACAGCCTTGCTGGATGGGGGCGAGGCGGCCCGAGAAGCCGAGCAGATCGCTGCGATCACAGGCCTGCCGGTGATCGATCCGGTGCGCCAGGGGGGTGATCAGCTGCTGCAGGCCCTGTTTGAGGCGCCAATTGCTGGATAGAAGAAACCCCCACCACTCAGCGAGCGATGGGGGTTTCGTTCAGGGGCGGACGAGGGGACTTGAACCCCCGAATGCCGGAATCACAATCCGGTGCCTTAACCACTTGGCTACGCCCGCCAGGGCTGCGCGATCCTATCAAGGTGTCTTGCAGCCTTGAATGGAGCGGCTTAGAGGGGTGAGCGGGCCCTGGGGCTGGTGTCTCGCGGCTGCGTTGCTGGGGGGTGCCTTGGTCGCCACCAACCCCGATGAGCAGGATTTTGAGGACTTCGCCGGTGAGCGCCTGGTGCTCCTGGCTGATGCGGAGCTGTGTGATCAGGGCGGACTGCCGATGGTGGCGAGACTGCTGATTCAGAACTGTTCGGAGCTGGTGCAGGGGCAGCGGGCTGTGCTCGGACGATTAGCCCTGCAGGGCAGCCGGCGCATCAATGCCGGTGTCTTCAGCCTTTACAACACGGAGATCGGCGGCCAGACCCTGCTGCCCGGGCTTCGCCTGCCCCGGTATCGGATCCTCACCTTGGGGGTGGCGGGTCAACTGGTGATGCTCCAGGCCAGCGCTGATGAAGCCTGATCGCTCTGGCTCCGCCCGCCTGAGCTTGCAGCTGCCCCGAGCGTTGCTGGATCCCTGCCAGCACGATCTGCCCTGCGGCGATGCCGATGGCCTGGTGCCGGTGCAGCTGGAGCTGGAGGCGGGCCGGATTGCGGCCATTCACCCGCTGAAGGCAGCTGTGGGGTTGCCCCTGGCGCTCACCCCCTTCGTGGAGCCCCACGCCCACCTCGATAAGGCCTTCACCTGGGGGCAATACCCCAACCGCAGCGGTCAGATGGCCGGTGCCCTCCGCGTGAACCTGCAGGAGGGGGAGCAGCGCAGCGTTGAGCAGGTGCAGGTGCGGGCGGAGCGGGCCCTTGATCAGGCCTGGCGCTATGGCTTGCGCGCCATCCGCAGCCACATCGATAGTGGTGGCCCGGGCGCCGTCCCCAGTTGGGACGCTTTGCTGGAGTGCCAACAGCGCTGGCGCGGCCGTGTGGAGCTCCAACTGGTGGCGCTGGTGCCCATCAGCCACTGGAGCACCGCTGAGGGCCGTGATTTGGCCGAGCGGGTGGCGGCAGCTGGTGGGTTGTTGGGAGGCGTGCTGGGGCCTCCTTATCCACGGGTGCGCCAGGATCGCCAGGCACTTCAGGGGATGCTGCAGCTGGCCGATGCCCTGGGCTGCGGCATCGATCTGCACGTGGATGAAAGCGGCGAATCGCCTGGTGTGGGTGTGCAACTGCTGCTGGAGCAGCTGGAGCGCTCGCGCCCGCAGGTGTCGATCACCTGCAGCCATGCCAGCAGCATCGGCTTGATGCCACTGCCGGCCCAGCAGCGCCTGGCCGATCGCCTGGCCCGATGCGCCGTGGAGGTGGTGGCGCTGCCCACCACCAACCTCTGGCTGCTGGGCCGCAGCGGCGATCACGACCTGGCCCAGCGGCCTCTCGCGCCGGTGCGCCAGCTGCAGCGGGCCGGTGTGACGGTGGCCATCGGCGGCGACAACATCCAGGACCCCTGGGATCCCGGCAGTGATGGGGATCCGCTTGAGTTGCTGCGCCTGGCCAGCCGCGTGTGCCATGCCCCTCCCTGGCAGCGCCAGGGGCTGACCCCGTTCACCACGGCTCCAGCGCGGATGCTCGGCCTGGCCTGGGACGGGATCCTGCGGCGAGGTGCTCCGGCGGATCTGCTGATCACCGGCGCCACCAGCTGGAGCGAGCTGCTGGCGCGTCCGCCCCAGCGGCGGGTGTTGCGCAGCGGTCAGTGGCTATCGAGCCCACCCACCGAACAGCAGGCGCCTGCCCTTGCCAGGCTGGACGATCTAGCCCCGCTCTGACCCTCTGCATGGCTTCGCTGCTGCCCAGTGCCCTGCCGCATCCGTTGCCGGCGCCGGCCCAGGCCGAGCAGCTCGAGGCCCTGGCTGCGGACCTGCGCGCTGCTGGCCTGATGCCGTTGCGCAGCAGCGGGGAACTGGAGCAGCTGGCGGCAGATGCCTTTGTGTATTCGCCGGTGCTGCAGCCGCTGCTGCAGGGGTTGCGAGCTCAGTTGGGGGTGCGGGCTGAGAGCGCGGATCAGGTGCTGGCCGTGGCGGCGGCCTGCGTGCGCCATGGCGTCAGCCTCACCCTGCGGGGCGCTGGCACCGGCAACTACGGCCAGGCCACACCGTTGGCTGGGGGCCTGGTGCTCGAACTCAGCGGCATGAACCGTTTGCAGCAGCTCGATCCGAGCAGCGGCGTGTTCACGGCGGAGCCGGGGATTTTGCTAGCGGATCTGGAGCAGCAGTTGCAGGCCCGCGGCCGTGAGTTGCGCCTGCTGCCGAGCACCGTGCGCACGGCCAGCCTGGCTGGTTATCTGGCGGGGGGATCGAGTGGGATCGGCTCGCTGCGCTGGGGCTTCCTGCGCGATCCCGGCCACCTGCTCGGCCTCGAGATCATCACGCTCGAACCCACACCGCGGCGCCTGCAGCTGGGAGCAGCCGACGCCCAGGCCATCAACCATGCCTATGGCTGCAACGGCATCATCACCAGCATCACCATGGCCAGCGCCGAGGCGGTGCCCTGGCAGCAGTGGGTGCTGGAGTTCCCCAGTTGGGACCAGGCCCTGGTGGCGGCTCAGCAGTTGCCGGCCACGGCGTTGCAGCTCAACGCCCTCTGCGCTTTGGAAGCCGGCGTGGCCCAATGGATGCCCTGGCCGAAGGGCTGCCCACCAGCGGAGGCGGATGGCCATCGGTTGCTGGTGCTGGCTGCGCCGGATGCACGCTTAGCCCTTGATGCGCTGTTGCCCCGTTGGGGAGGCCAGCTGGTGTGGGAGGAGCTCCAAGGCCAGAGCCGTGGCATCCCCCTGCGGGAGCTCTGCTGGAACCACACCACGCTGCATGCGCGTGCCCACGATCCGAGCTTCACCTACCTGCAGCTGCTGTTGCCTCAACCGGAGCAGCCGGCCCTGGCCGCCCTGCGCCAGCGCTGGGGTGATGAGGTGCTCTGGCACTTGGAGGCTGTACGGGCCCAGGGTCAGCAGCGCTTGGCCTGCCTGCCCCTGGTGCGCTGGCGGGGCCGTGAGGCGCTGGACGACCTGATTCGCCACGCCTGCGACCTGGGCTGCCTGCTGTTCAATCCCCATGCGATCACCGTCGAAGACGGTGGATTGGGTGGCGTGGATGCGGCCCAGGTGGCGGCCAAGGCCAGCTATGACCCCGCGGGGCTGCTCAACCCCGGCAAGCTGCGCGGCTGGCTGGAGCGCTGAAGCGCGTTCGCCTCAGCAGCCCAGGCTGGCGCGCGTGTCGGCGCCGGTGCTGGGGTTGGTGCCGCTGGCCTTGGCACAGAGCTGCCGCTGATCGGCGCGATCGATCAGCGCGTCGCTGAAGTCAGCGCCGGTCACATCCGCGCCGCTGAAGCTGGCGCCCGCGGCAATCACCCCCACCAGTACGGCATTGCGCAGGTTGGTGTGGCTCATGTCGGTGCGGTCCATCAGCACATCGCTGAGGTCAGCGCCGCTGAAATCGGCTTCAGGGAAGGCCCCTTGCGTGAAGATCGCGCCGTGAAGGTTGGCGCCAGCGAAGTTGGCACCTTTGCCCACAGCCCCGGCAAAGGAGGTGTTCACCAGTTGCTGACCGGCGAAACTCTTGCCGCTCTGGTTGGTGAGCGTGTAGTCCACGGTGTCCTGGAACAGGGCCCGATCCTGCAAGCCCACGCCCGCGCTGGTGTCGAGCGCCATGGCCGGCAGCGCGGCCACCAGCAGCCAGAGGCTGGCCACAAGGGCCGTAAGGCGGCGGATCAGCATGGCGGCGCAGGCGTCTGCGTTCAGTCTGTCGCCTGAAGCAGGGGCAGGAGCTCCGCTACCAGATAGAGGGAGCCGCACGCCACCGGCAGGGCGGGAGAGTCCACCAGCCAGGCCAGGTTGGTAGCGAGATCGATGGCGCCTGTCTCCAGGGGAAGGCCTGAGGCGGCCTGGAGCTCTGCGGTACTCCAGCTGTTGTGCTCCGCCGGCAAGGCCACCACGCGCACCAGATCTCCTTCCGGCACCAGGCTCTGCAGCAATTGCGGCGCATCCTTGTGGCGCTGCATGCCGATCAGCCAGCGCCGCGGCAGGCCCTGCTCATGGGTGCGTTGATCCAGCTCCTGCCGCAGGGCGGCAGCGGCCGGTGGGTTGTGGGCGCCATCCACCAGCAACGGATGCCCCTGGAACTGGCGATGCTCCAGCCGGCCGGGCCAACGGGCCTGCTGCAGCCCTGCCCGGATGGCGGCGGTGTTGATGGGCCAACCGCGTTCCGCTAGAGCCTCGGCTGCGCCACAGGCCACGGCGGCGTTGAGACGCTGCAGATCCCCACGCAGGCCCAGCAACGGGCCGCCCTCCGCGGCGCTCGGGAGTGGTTGCACCCAGCGGAGCGAGCAGTTCTGTTGGCTGGCTTGCTGGCGCAGCACCGCCGCGGCCTCCGGCGGTTGCGGGCCGCTCACGGCGGTCGCGCCGCGATGCAGCACTCCCGCTTTCTCAACGGCAATGGCGCCGATGGTGGGGCCCAGATGTTCGGTGTGGTCGAGCCCGATGCTGGCGAAGGCCAGCACCTGGCGATCGGGATGCACCGTGGTGGCATCGAGCCGGCCCCCCAGCCCCACCTCCAGCACCGCCAGCTCCACACCTGCATTGGCGAAGGCCTGCATGGCCGCGGCGGTGACCAGCTCGAAGGGGGTGAGGTTGTGCCGCAGCGCCAGGGGCTGCAGCTCTTGCAGCAGATCCTTGAGGGCTGCCTCCGCAATCAGACCGTTTGGCAACCGGATGCGTTCGCACCAGCTGAGCAGATGGGGTGAGGTGTAGAGGCCGCAGCGGATGCCCGCGGCGCCGGCGATGGCATTCAACATCGTGCTGATCGACCCCTTGCCGTTGGTGCCGGCCACCTGCACCGCGGCAAAGCGACGCTCCGGATGGCCCATCTCAGCGAGCGCGGCCTGCAGCCGCTCCAGGCCGAGGTCAACGCCTCGGCGGCTGAAGGGCGCGATCAGCTCGCTGAAGGGGTCTTGGTCTGGCACGCGATCAGGGCTCGTTCCAGCCGTTTCACGGCCTCGCGGATGTGGCGCGGCTGAATCGTGAGGGGGGGCACAAAGCGCACCACATTGGTGCCGGCGGGCACCAGCAGCAGCCCTTCAGCCATTGCTGCTTTCACCACATCGATGGCGGCGGGGCCATCGGGCCTCAGCACCAAACCCTGCAGCAGACCCCAGCCGCGGCAGCCCTCGGCCAGCGTGGGGTGGCGCGCCACTAAGCCGGCGAGCTGCTCCTGCAGCAGCTGACCCATTGCTTCGGCATGGGCGGGCAGGTTGCGGCGCACCAGCTCTTCGGCCACGGTGAGGCCGGCGCGGCAGGCCATTGGATTGCCGCCGAAGGTGCTGGCGTGCTCACCGGCTTTGAGGTGATCGGCTGCGGCTTTCACACAGAGGGCACCGATGGGGAAGCCGCCACCCAGCCCCTTGGCCAGGGTGAAGGCATCGGGCTCCACGCCGAGCTTCTGGTAGCCCCAGAGGCGACCGGTGCGGCCCACGCCCACCTGCACTTCATCAAAGATCAGCAGGATGTTGTGCTGATCGCACAGCTCCCGCACCCGCCGGAAGAAGGCCTGGTTCCCGGGGTTCACGCCGCCTTCGCCCTGGAGTGGCTCGAGCATCACGGCGGCCACCCGTGGACCGTTCCGTTCGCATTCCGCCAGCAGGGCCTCAAAGGCGGCGGTGTCGTTGTAGGGGAAGTAGCGGAAGCCTTGCACCATCGGCTCAAAGCCCTGGTGATATTTGGGCTGGCCGGTGGCGGTGACCGCCGCCAGGGTGCGGCCATGGAAGCTGGCTTGGGCGGTGAGGATCAGCGGGCCGCCTGCTTCTTGGCCGATGCCACGCACTTGATGCCCGTGTTTGCGGGCCAACTTGATGGCGCCCTCGTTGGCTTCGGCGCCGGAGTTGCAGAAGAACACCGCATCGGCACAGCTGTTGGCGGTGATCCAGGCGGCCAGTTGTTCCTGCTCGGGAATGCGATACAGGTTCGACACGTGCTGCAGCTTGCGCAGCTGCCGGCCCAGGGCCCGGCGCATCACAGCACTGCTGTGGCCGAGGGTGCACACAGCGATACCCGCCACCCCATCGAGGTAGCGGCGGCCCTGGCTGTCCCACACCCACACGCCGCGGCCGCGTACGAGTTCGAGGGGGAACCGCCCGTAGGTCTGCATCACCGCCGATGTGGCGGGGCTGATGCGAGGGGGCGGGGTCATAGGAGCGGTGGGACTTGAACCCACATGCCCGAAGGCGCTCGATTTTGAGTCGAGTCCGTCTACCAATTCCGGCACGCTCCCGCGTGGCTGACTTTAGGGGTCAGCCTTCAGCCCACGCGGCGGATCGAGGCACCGACGCGATTGAGCTTGCCCTCGAAGTCGGCGTAGCCGCGATCGAGGTATTCCAAGCCCTGCACCGAGGTGATGCCTTCAGCGGCTAGGCCCGCCAGCACCATGGCGGCGGAGGCCCGCAGGTCGCTGCCCTGCACCGGTGCACCGCTGAGGCGTGCCACGCCTTCCACAAAGGCGGTGCTGCCCTGAACGCGGATCGCTGCACCCATGCGTTGCAGCTCAGCCACGTGCTGCATCCGGTTTTCGAAAATGTTTTCGGTGATCACGCTGGTGCCCTGGGCCGTGGCCAGCAGGCTCATGAAGGGTGCCTGCAGGTCGGTGGGGAAGCCGGGGAAGGGTTGGGTGCGCAGATCCACGGCCCGGATCTCGTCGGCGCTGATCGTGACCAACGTGCCGTCGATGTTGAGTTTGCAGCCCGCTTCTTCGAGCTTGGTGAGCACCGCGCGCAGGTGATCGGTGATCACCGGGCCCACGGTGAGCGTGGAACGGGTGATGGCGGCGGCCAACAGGAAGGTTCCGGCCTCGATGCGATCGGGGATCACGGCGTAATCGGCACCGTGCAGGCGCTCCACGCCCACGATCGTGATGGTGGGCGTGCCCGCGCCGCGCACCTTGGCGCCCATGGCCAGCAGCAAGCCGGCCAGATCTACCACCTCGGGCTCGAGAGCGGCGTTTTCGATTACCGTTTCACCCTCGGCGAGGGCGGCAGCCATCATCAGGGTCTCGGTCGCGCCCACGCTGGGGCAATCGAGGTGGATGCGGCCTCCCTTGAGGCGATGGCCGCGGCCTGGCACCACGGCCGACACCACCCCGTGCTCGATCGTCACCTGGGCGCCCAGGGCTTTGAGGCCCTTCACGTGCTCCACCACCGGGCGGGTGCCGATCTGGCAACCACCGGGCAGGGGAACGCGGGCGATGCCCAACCGTGCCAGCAGGGGGCCGATGCAGAAGAAGCTGGCCCGCAGGCTGTTCACCAGCTCGTAGGGCGGGGCCGATTGGCTCAGTCCCGAGCCATTCATTTCGAGGCTTTCGCCATTGCGGCGCACCTTCACCCCCAGGGAACTGAGGATGTCTCCCATCCCTTGGATGTCGGTGAGAGGCGGCACGTTGCGCAGCCGCAACTGATCTTCGGTGAGCAGGCTGGCCGCCATCAGCACCAGGGCTGAATTCTTGGCACCACTGACGCGCAGCTCTCCCGACAGACGGCGATTGCCCGCGATCTCAAGCTGGGGGTTGAGAATCTGTTGAGACGGGACAGCGGTCACAGTCATGGCTTCGGGCGTCCCGCCTTAGGGGCCTCATCCTGACAACCTGTTCTGAGACCGGCAAGACGTCCGGCGCTGGAACTGGCTTGGCCCAGGGGGCGCCCCCCTTGATGGGGTACATTTCCGGGGTCGCTGACGCGACACGCCAGCCCCTGCGGATGTGGCGGAATTGGTAGACGCGCTAGTTTCAGGTACTAGTGGCAGCAATGTCGTGGGAGTTCAAGTCTCCCCATCCGCACTTTGAAAGCTCTCCTCAACTAGGGGAGCTTTTTTGTTGCTTTCCTGCTCTTGCTTGCTGCCGTTCGGCATCGTTGTCAGCCTTTACGGCAAGACAGCTGCACCCCTACAGCTGCTTTGATCGTTGTTGCTGCACCGTCGCGATGCTCGTTCTCAAAATCACCAATGCCCCTGAAGTGGTGGCAGCGAAGATTGGTCGTTTTCTCGAGGCGCTCACACCCGACTCCCTCGATGAAAAAACGGTGGAGGACGTGATCATCAAGGAATTGATCAGCAACCTCACCGCGGAGGGGCTCAAGGGTGAAGTGGCGGCAGTGCGGGGGCTTGAGTTGAAGGATGCCAGCCTCGAAGTGGGTGATGGGCTGCACGTGCGCCGCCACGAAACCTTCTGATGGAGCTGATCACCAGCCGGCGCAATCCGCTGGTGGGTCGCCTGCGGGCGCTGCACCAGCCCAAGGGGCGCCGTGAGCAGGGGTTGCTGCTGCTGGAGGGCACCCATCAACTCCAAGAACTGCTGCGGCTGGGGCTTCAGCCCGAGCAGCTGCTGGCCACCCCTGCCTGGATCGAGCGCCATGGCGCCCTGCTGGCGGATCAAGATCTGCCGCTGCAGCCGGTGGGCGAGGAGGTGATGGAGGCGGTGGCGACCACCGATCATCCGGATGGCGTGGTCGCCACCCTGGCTCGGCAGGCCCTGCCCGTTGCTCGGGGCGATGGGGCTTTTGTGCTGGCGCTGGATCAGCTCCAGGATCCCGGCAATCTCGGCACGTTGCTGCGAACGGCGTTGGCTGCCGGGGTGGATGAGGTGTGGCTTGGCGGTGGCGCCGATCCGCTCCAGCCCAAGGTGCTGCGCGCCTCAGCGGGTGCCGCTCTGGCCCTGCCGCTGCTGCGGCTCAGCGATCGCTCGGAACTGCTGCCCCTGCTGGAGCGGGCTGTGGCGGCGGGCCGGCAGCTGGCCGCCACGCTTGTTCAGCCCGGCGTGCAGCCCTATTGGCAGCTCGACTGGACGCGTCCCACGGTGCTGCTGCTGGGGAATGAAGGCGCGGGGCTACACCCGCAGCTGGCGGCCTTGGCTACCCATCGCATCACCATTCCCCACAGCGCGGCGGTGGAATCGCTGAATGTGGCGGTGGCGGCCGCGCCGCTGCTGCTGGAGCGCTGGCGGCAGCAGGGGGGCTGACAGGAGAGAATGCCTGCCAACTGAGCAGGCAACCGGTGAGCGACGGCAGCTTCGACTTTGATGTGATCGTCATCGGCGCCGGCTACGGCGGTTTCGATGCGGCCAAGCACGCTGCCGAGCACGGCCTGCGCACCGCCATCATCGAAAGCCGCGACATGGGCGGCACCTGCGTGAACCGCGGCTGCGTGCCTTCCAAGGCGCTTCTGGCCGCCAGCGGCCGCGTACGCGAGCTGGCCGATGCCGAGCACCTCAAGGGCTTCGGGATTCATGCCGCGCCGGTGCGGTTCGAGCGCCAGAAGATTGCTGATCACGCCAATCAGCTGGTGGCCACGATTCGCGGCAACCTCACCAAAACCCTGGAGCGTGCTGGCGTCACGATCATCCGTGGCGCTGGCCGCCTTGAGGGCCCCCAGAAGGTGGGAGTGCGGGAGATCAATGGTGTCGACCGGGTGCTCAGCGGCCGCGACGTGATCATCGCCACCGGTTCTGATCCGTTTGTTCCGCCTGGCATCGAAACCGATGGCCGCACCGTGTTCACCAGCGACGAAGCGGTGAGCCTCGAATGGCTACCCCGCTGGCTGGCGATCATCGGCAGCGGCTATATCGGCCTGGAATTCGCCGATGTGTACACGGCCTTGGGCTGTGAGGTGACGATGATCGAGGCCCTGGATCGGGTGATGCCCACCTTCGATCCCGATATCGCCAAGATCGCTGCCCGCAACCTGATCGACGGCCGCGACATCGATGCTCGCTCCGGCGTGTTGGCCAAGTCGATCAAGCCCGGCGCGCCGGTGCAGATCGAGCTGGTGGATATGCAGACCAAAGAGCCCGTGGAAACCCTGGAGGTGGATGCGGTGCTGGTGGCCACCGGCCGTGTGCCCAGTAGCAAGGGCCTGAACCTGGAGGCCTGCGGCATTGAAACCAACCGCGGCTTCATTCCGGTGGATGACGCGATGCGGGTGCTGGTGAACGGTGCACCCGTGCCCCACCTTTGGGCGGTGGGAGATGTAACCGGAAAGATGATGCTTGCCCACACCGCCGCTGCCCAGGGCACCGTGGCCGTGGACAACATCCTGGGCCACCCCCGCCAGATCGATTACCGCTCGATTCCAGCGGCCACCTTTACCCATCCCGAGATCAGCTCGGTGGGCTTGAGCGAAGCCGACGCCAAGGAGCTCGCGGCCAAGGAAGGCTTTGAGCTGGGCTCGGTGCGCAGCTACTTCAAGGCCAACTCCAAAGCCCTGGCGGAGCTGGAGAGCGATGGCCTGATGAAGCTGCTGTTCAACAAGAGCACCGGCGAGGTGCTGGGTGCCCACATCTATGGCCTGCACGCCGCTGATCTGATCCAGGAGATCGCCAATGCCGTGGCGCGCCGCCAGAGCGTGAAGCAGCTGGTGACGGAGGTGCACACCCACCCCACCCTCAGCGAAGTGGTGGAAGTGGCCTACAAGCAGGCCGCCATGGCCGTGGGAGCCTGAAGTGATGGAGATTCGTCGCCGGCCGCCCAACCCCAAGGTGAAGGTGGCTCACCTGGAGTACGCCATCCCCCATGAGGAGAGCGAACCCCGCAACATCCTCGAAAAGATCGTCTGGGAAAAAGATCGCGAGGTCACCTCGGCGCGGGATCGCGTCAGCCTTGAGCAACTCAAAAAGCAGGTTGCTGAGCTCCCACCCACCCGTGACTTCCTGGCGGCTCTGAAAGCGGCTTGCCGCAAGCCGGCTGTGATTGCTGAGGTGAAGAAAGCCAGCCCCAGCAAAGGAGTGATTCGTGAAGACTTTGACCCTGAAGCGATTGCTCAGGGGTATGCCGCCGGTGGGGCCAGCTGCCTCTCAGTTCTCACCGATAAGCAGTTCTTCCAGGGCGGATTTGAGGTGCTGGTGCAAGTGCGCCAGGTGGTGGACTTGCCCTTGCTGTGCAAGGACTTCATCCTCACCCCCTATCAGCTGTATCAGGCCCGTGCCGCCGGTGCCGATGCAGCACTGTTGATTGCGGCGATCCTCACCGATCAGGACATGGCCTACCTACTCAAGGTGGCCCGCAGCCTTGGGCTGACTGTGCTGGTTGAAGTGCACGATGCCGCCGAGCTCGAGCGGGTGCTCGCCCTGGATGGCGTGCAGCTAATCGGCATCAACAACCGCAACCTCGCCAGCTTCGAAACCGATCTGGCCACCACCGAGCAGCTCACCGAGCGCTACGGCGATCAGATCCGCGCCAAGGGCTGCCTGCTGGTGAGCGAGTCGGGTCTGTTCAGCCGCGACGATCTCGATCGCGTGCAAAGCGCCGGAGCGGATGCCGTTCTGGTGGGTGAGTCGCTGATGCGCCAGCCAGATGTGACGGCTGCGCTCGAGACCCTGATTGCTGGATGAGGGTGTCGGCTTAGAGGCCTGCTACAAAGACGCGAGCCTGGCTGGATTTCGAGAGTTGTTCCAATCCAGCATTCATTCAGCACAAGAAACGGTGCATGCAAAATTCCTAACCAAGATTGTGGTTGCATAAGTGCGGTTGCCTTGCATGGCCTTACGTGTCAACAGACTTGGCTCTCATTCGTCTTCCCGTCTTCCTCGCCGGTTGATTGCAGGGTTGGTGACTGCATCTGTGCTCGCTATAGCGCCCGGAATGCCTTTGGTGTCGCCAGTCTCTGCAGAGCAATGGAAAGCCGGTGAATGTGAAGCCGATGTGGATGATGGCGGTGAACCAATCAAAGTGTGCGACGACGGTTACCACATGGCTGTGTTCTGGAACGACGGTTCGTTCGTGAACGGAGCCTGCACCGAGGACGGCTCCTACAACGTGGACTACAAAGGTATTTCGAAGAGTGATGCCATCGCCTGGGTGAAGGAGTTCTGTGGCGACTGATCAGCTGCGAGTAGAAACCGCATAAAAAAGCCCCCGCTTTGGCGGGGGCTTTGCCTTGCTGCTGAAGGGGTGTCTGAGGATCAGACCTTGCGGGAGTAGAACTCCACCACCAGCAGTTCGTTGATTTCCAGAGCGACCCACTCGCGCTCGCACTTGCTGATCACCTTGGCGGTCAGCTTGTTCTTGTCGAGCTCGAGGTGAGGAGGAATGTTGGCCAGACCCGGGAACTCCAGGTTGCCTTCGGCCAGCTTCTTGCTCTGCTTGCGTTCGCGGATGGCGACCACATCACCGGCCTTGCACTGGTAGCTGGGGATGTCCACGACGCGACCATTCACGGTCACGTGGCCATGGTTCACCAGCTGACGGGCACCGGGAACGGTGGGGCCGAAGCCGAGGCGGAAGCACACATTGTCGAGACGGTTCTCGAGCAGCTTCAGCAGGTTGGTTCCGGTGGAACCCTCCTGGGCGCGCGCTTTCTTCACGTAGCGCACGAGCTGACGCTCGGAGATGCCGTAGTTGAAGCGAAGCTTCTGCTTCTCTTCGAGGCGGATGGCGTATTCGGAGCGCTTGCGACGGGCTTGGCCGTGCTGACCGGGGGGATAAGACCGCTTGGCGGACTTACGGGTGAGACCGGGAAGGTCTCCCAAGCGCCGCGTAATCCTCAGGCGAGGGCCGCGGTAGCGAGACATAGAAAACCGTGTGGTTGGGCAATGGAGCGGTGCGAGCCGTGGCTGGTGGAGCGGCCTTGCGAGAATCTCGCGAAGCAGACAGCTCATCCAGCGGGCTGTTGCCACGCCAGTTGTCGATCCTATCGCTCGGCCCTGGTTTCACCCTCATGCCGCCCATGAACCAGCTGCTGCAACGGTTGCTCCTGGCCTTGATCGGCTTTTACCGCCTGTTCATTTCGCCGCTGCTGGGGCCACCGCGCTGCCGCTTCATCCCCAGCTGCAGTGCCTACGGCCTGGAGGCGATCGAGCGGCACGGCCCCTGGAGGGGCAGCTGGCTCACCTTGCGGCGTCTGCTGCGATGCCATCCCTTCACCCCCTGTGGCTGCGACCCGGTGCCCGATTGATGGCTGAGTTGGTGCTCGTGACCCGCGTGGGTTGCTGTTTGTGCGAGGGGTTGGAGGAGAAGCTGCTCGCTCTGGCCTTGCCCATCACCCGGCTGGATGTGGACGCTGATCCACAGCTGTTGGCCCGTTTTGATCTGGAGGTGCCGGTGCTGCTGTTGCGCGAGGCCGGCGAGGAGCGTCAGCTGCCGCGGGTGTCGCCGCGCTTGTCAGCGGCCCAGCTGCGCGCCTGGCTCCAGGGCCAAGGTGTGGCCTGAGTTGGCGGCGTCAGTCTTGCTTGAGGCTCACAAGACTGGTTGCAGCGGCAACCGTGCCGGCTTGGAATGCGCTTAAAACAAGCGCATCAGCGCTGCCGCGATGTCTGATCGGCTTCACCCTTTGCTCCGTCAGGTCGGTCTGGCGGTGCCGCCTGGGTTGGCCAACGCGGATGTGACCAGCGTCAGCTGCGATAGCCGAAGGGTGGGGCCGGGCACCGTGTTTGTGGGCCTGCCCGGCGCACAAGTGGATGGAGGGGTGTTCTGGCCGCAGGCCATCGAGGCTGGGGCGGTGCTGGCGGTGATCGGGCGTGCGGCGGCTGAAGCCTGCCCCCCTGCAGATCAGGATCCCGTTTTGGTGGTGACCGATCCCGTGGCGCGCTGGGCCGGGATGTTGGCGGCGGAGTTTTGGCAGCAGCCGAGCCAGCGCCTGCACTTGATCGGGGTGACGGGCACCAATGGCAAAACCACCACCACCCACCTGATTGAGCATCTGGCTGCCAGTTGCGGCACACCCTCTGCCCTGTTCGGCACCCTGGTGAACCGCTGGCCCGGTCACAGCGTGACGGCACAGCACACCACCGCGTTTGCCGACGTGCTCCAGGGGCAACTGGCCCAGGCCGCAGAAGCTGGTGCGCAGGTGGGGGCCATGGAGGTGAGCTCCCATGCTCTCGATCAACAACGCGTCAGCGGTTGTCGTTTCGCGGGGGCGGTGTTCACCAACCTCACCCAAGACCACCTCGACTACCACCCCTCGATGCAGGCCTACTTCGAGGCCAAGGCCAGCCTGTTCAGTGCGGCCTTCCTCGAGATGCATGAGGGGCAGGCCACGGCCGTGGTGAATGTGGATGATCCCTGGGGCCAGCAGTTGGCGGAGCGGCTAGGAGGCCACGCCTGGCGCTGTTCTCTGGAGGAGAGCAGCGAAGCCGAGCTGCGCATGGAGCAGTTGCAGTTCAGCTCTGAGGGCGTGAAGGGGGTGCTGGTGAGCCCCCATGGCAGCGGCCCGTTCCAATCACCCCTGCTCGGCCGTTTCAATCTGATGAACCAGCTCCAGGCGGTGGGTGCCCTGCTGCAGCAAGGGTTGCCGCTGGCCAACCTGCTGCAGGGCCTCGCCAGTTTTCGGGGTGTTCCGGGCCGAATGGAACGGGTGGGTGTGGGCCGTGCGGAGTGCTGCGAAGGCTCCTTGCCGGCTGTGTTGGTGGATTACGCCCATACGCCCGATGGTCTGGAAAGTGCGTTGAAGGCCTGCCGGCCGTTTGCACAGGGCCAGCTGATCTGTGTGTTTGGGTGCGGCGGCGATCGCGATCGCACCAAGCGGCCGCTGATGGGCTCGATAGCAGCGCGTTTGGCCGATCAGGTGGTGGTCACCTCCGATAACCCACGCACGGAAGACCCCCAGCAAATCCTTCAAGACGTGATGCAGGGCATCCCCGAGGGCACGGCTGTGCAGGTGGAGGCGGATCGCGGCCGGGCGATCGCTGCGGTTGTGGCGGCTGCCCAGCCTGCTGATCTGGTGTTGATCGCCGGCAAGGGCCACGAGGACTACCAGATCCTGGGCACCACCAAGATCCACTTCGACGATCGCGAGGAAGCGGAGAAGGCCCTGCGGGATCGCCCCTGTTAGGCCAGCGCACCCAGGGCCGTCAGCAGGGCCTCAATCTCTTGGGCAGTGGTGGTGATGTGGGTGCAGGCCCGCAGGCAATCGGGGTCGTCCAGGCGGCGGATCCAGAGGCCTTGAGCGCCTAGTTGCTCCACCACATCGGCTGTGGCGGCACCTTGCAGGGTGAAACTCACCAACCCTGCCGGCGGCGGCTCAGGCAGCAGCGTGGTGACCCCTTCCATGGCCTGTAGGCCTTGCCAGAGCTGTCGGCTGCCGGCCTGGATGGTGGCGAGGCGTTCGCGGGGTGTCCCTGCTTGTGCGAGAAGCTCCAGAGATGTGGCCAGGCCGCTGCACAGCGGAACGCAGGAGGTGGCCACTTCAAAGCGGCGAGCGTCGCTGTGGAAGCTGCTGCCGGCGGAGGCCTCATGGCGCAGGCTGCGCCAGCCGATCAGGGTGGGCTGTGCCTGCTCCAGCAGCCGATCTGAGAGGGCGACGCCTCCCAGCCCCTCTGGGCCGCAACACCATTTGTGGCCCGTAAAGGCATAGATGTCCGCCGCGGCTGCGGCCTCGTCCACCGGGATGGCTCCCATCGACTGCGCTGCATCTATCAGCAGCCACGGCGCGTTGGGATGTTGCTGAAGGCGGTTCGCGACGGCGGTGATCGGCATCACGCTGCCGCTGTTCCACAGCAGGTGGGAGAGCGCCACCAGGCGTGTGCGTGGGGTGAGAGCTCGCTCTAGGGCCTCGAGCACAGCCTCGTCGAGGCCGGCTTGGGGGGTGTTGCGGCAGAGCTCCAACACCGGCAGCCACTGAATCTGTAGCCCCTCGCGCCGGGCCAGCTCCTGGCAGGCGGCAACCACTCCAGGGTGTTCGCAGTCACTGAGCAGCAGCACATCACCGGTTTGCCAGGGCAGTCCCCAGAGCGGCAGCACGCAGCCGCTGGTTACGTTTTCGGTGAGGGCAATCCGATGGGGGCTTACACCGCAGAGGTGTGCCAAGGCTTGGCGCACCCGGGTTGTTTCTTGTTCGATAAACGGCCAGACAATTCCGGTGAACGGTCCCAGTTCCTGGATGCGCTGCCAACTGGCGTTGATGGCTTGTAGCGACGGAGTCGGCAGTGGGCCCTGGCCGCCGTAGTTGAAGTAGGTCTTGTTAGCTAGTGCTGGACACAAGTCCCTGAGGCTATTGACGTTTGCGTGGGTCAAGGTGTGGGTCTAGCCTGTGGGTCTAGCCATAGTAGGGCTGCTCTCCATCGTGGTCTACCGCAAGCTCCCCAGCTACATCTACAAGCGTCGTCAGGGCTTCGGGCTGCAGCGTGCGGTGCCCTTAGACCTGCGCGAGGTGTTGGGAAAGGCCAAGTTCAAGGAGCCGGGCGGGGCAACGCTCAACGAGGCAAGGGCGCGCATACCAGGGTTCGTGGCGCGTACCGATGAGTTGATCCGCACAGCTAGGGGACACAGCCGCTTGTCCACAGATGAGCTGATCGAAGCGTTGCCTGAACTGACTGCGGAATGGGGCGACCCTCAAGACACAGTCGTCGCCTTGCAGATGCTTGGGCTAGAAGGTGTTGATCTTTTTTCGTCAGAACAGGTCAACAGAGGGAGTGACCTGCTGCTTGGCAAAGCTCAACCCCAAAAGCTTTTTACTTCCGAAGACCTCCTCGATGCACGACGGCGCGATAAACAACCAGCACCTCGTACCTATGAAGGATGGAAGAAGGCACTTTCGGCGTTTATGGACTTCACGCAGAAGGCGTCACCGCTGACGTGTTCGGAGCAAGATGCGGTTGACTACAAAGATCATCTCATCGCAAAAGTCAGTCGGAATACTGCAAAAGTCCAGTTGGCGTACCTATCAGGTCTTTGGACCACGCTGGTCGAGAAGAACAAGAAAGACAAGCCGCTGCATATTTTCAAAGGACTTGCCTCCTCCATCGAAGAGAGCACAAGGGATAAAGCACTAAGAGCTGCAAAGCGGAAGCAAAATCAGACCTTTGAAGCCATGCCCATTGATGAGTGGACTGGCTCGGTGTATGTCCCTGTCTTTAAGATTCTCTACTACACAGGCTGCCGTCTTGCTGAGGCTGCGGCCTTGAGGGGTGAGGATATTCATGATGATTACATCTCTGTTGAATGGCACGAAGATCGGAGCCTGAAGACGGCCAACTCGGTTCGTGATATTCCGATTCATCCAAAGCTTGTGGAAGTTCTGAACCGGTTTCGCGGAGCAAAAGGCTATTTGTGGCCAGCTTTGAAAACCGTTCATATACTTGATGGTGTAGAGATCATACGATGGGGACACAACCTTGCCAGGCCGTGCAAAAAAGTCACTGGGTTAAGGCCAAAGGACTTTCGCGATAGGTTCGCAACTCAACTTCGCTCTCTGGATTTCAATCAAGTCAATATTGAGCGCCTAATGGGTCATGCTGCCTTGACCACTAACAGCACATATGGGGGTAAAGACTGGTCTAAGTATGTGCAGATGATTCACTCTGTACAGTAAAGGCTGGTGGCTTGCCCCCTTCTTCAGTCAAGGCCGAAGAA